>JAFZIA010000099.1 GCA_017554605.1 Bacteroidaceae bacterium | reverse complement strand
CTCCCACGCCCACTATTTCGACGAGCGTTACAACGACCTCGCCGAAGGCCCCTCGGCCGACGAGATTCTTTTCACCATCCTCTCGGCCTACGGCGGCAGCGTATCCCATATCGTTAACATTGGAACAAATATTGAAACCTCCAAGCTCGCCCTTGCCCAAGCCGCCCGATTCAACGGCATGGTCGCCGCCGTCGGTATTCACCCCGAGGATTGCCAGCAGATCGAGCACCCCGAAGAGCAAATGAAAGCCCTTCGTACCCTGCTGGGCTGCGACACGCCCGATCCCGTCGCCTACCGCAAGCAGCATAAGATCGTCGCCATCGGCGAGATCGGTCTTGACTATTACGAGCGCCCCTGGCTACCCGTCGACAAAGAGCGTCAGGCCTGGTATTTCGAGCAGCAAATGCTGCTGGCAGAGGAGCTGGATATGCCCGTCGTCATTCACGACCGCGACGCCCACGGCGATTGCTTTGACGTGGCCCTGCGCCACCCCAACGTGCGCGGTGTCTTCCACAGCTTCAGCGGCAGCGTCGAGATGGCACGCGAATTGTGGCGCCGAGGCTGGATGATCTCCTTTTCGGGCGTGGTCACCTTCAAAAACGCCCGTCGCGTGCAGGAGGTCGCCGCAAGCGTGCCGCTTGAATATCTCATGGTCGAGACCGACGCCCCCTACCTGACGCCTCACCCCCACCGCGGCAAGAGAAACGACTCCGCCCTCATGCGCCATACCGTCGATACGCTGGCAGATCCCGAATAAGCGAGTGAAAAAAAACGCAGCGTGCACAAAATTCTTTCCGTGCGGCTGTTCATAAAAATATATTCAGAAAAATAGCGCGCATATTGGCTTTATGCTTTGAAATAGTCTGTTTTTTTTGTAATTTTGCACCCTTGAAGTCTAATTTTAAATAAAAACAGTTATTCTATGATAGTTACGCTTGTAATACTGCTGCTGTCAGTGATATTTTTTGTGAATGGCAAGGTGCGTTCCGATATTGTGGCGCTGTGTGCCCTTATAGCATTGCTCCTCTTCCAGATACTGACACCCGATGAGGCTCTTGCGGGCTTTTCGAACAACGTGGTTATAATGATGATAGGCCTGTTTGTGGTTGGCGGTGCCATCTTCCAGACCGGTCTTGCAAAAATGATCAGCTCCAAGCTGATGAAGCTCGCGGGCAACAGCGAGACAAAGCTCTTCCTGCTGGTGATGGTTGTAACCTCGGCAATAGGTGCTTTTGTGAGCAATACGGGTACGGTGGCGCTCCTGCTGCCCATTGTCGTCAGTATGGCAATGAGTATGAAGATGAACCCCTCGCGCCTGCTTATGCCCCTTGCCTTTGCGAGCAGTATGGGAGGTATGATGACCCTCATCGGTACACCGCCCAACCTTGTTGCCAACAACGCGCTTGTCCAGGGTGGATACGAGCCTCTGACATTCTTCTCGTTTACCCCGGTTGGTATCGTATGTGTCACTGTTGGTATAGTTGTGCTTATGCCCCTTACAAAGTGGTTCCTCTCAAAGCCCGGAACATTGAGCGGCAAGAGTGCAAGCGCTGGAAAATCGCTCAAGACTCTTGTGAAGGAGTATGGAATTTCGAGCACGCTGCACCGTTTGCAGGTAACTGACAAATCGCTCCTGCGCGGAAAAATGATTGTCGAGCTCGATGCCCGCAGCAAGTACGGAATAAACATTCTCGAGGTGCGCCGAATGGAGCACTCGCAGAATAAGCTGCTCAAGAATGTGATACAGCTTGCAGCCGAGTCGGATACTGTGCTCAACAACGAGGATATTCTATTTGTCACAGGCAACCTTGAGAGTGTGTCAAGCTTTGCCGAGGCTTACGGGCTGAACTATATCTCCGAGGAGAAGGGCAAGAAACTCTCGCTCGACTTCTACGACATTGGCGTTGCCGAGATTGTCCTTATGCCCTCGTCGACACTCATAAACAAAAAGATAAAGGAGGCCGAGCTGCGCACACGCTTCAACGTGAACGTGCTCGGAATATGCCGCAAGAACAAATATATCCTTCAGGGACTTGCCGATGAGACTATCAACAGCGGCGACCTGTTGCTGGTGCAGGGTACTTGGGACAATATCGCAGCGCTCGAGAAGGAGACAAACGAGTGGATTGTCGTAGGACGTCCGCTTGAGGAGGCGGCAAAGGTTACACTCGACTACAAAGCTCCCTTGGCAGCCGGAATAATGGTGCTTATGATAGCAGCGATGATGTTCGACTTTATTCCCGTAGCCCCCGTGACTGCGGTGATGATAGCTGCGCTGCTGATGGTGCTGACAGGCTGTTTCCGCAACGTCGAGGCTGCCTACAAGACCATCAACTGGGAGAGCATCGTGCTCATCGCTGCTATGATGCCTATGTCTACAGCGCTCGAAAAGACCGGTGTGTCGGCATTAATCTCAAGTACTCTCGTAAGCGGGCTGGGCGAGTATGGCCCCATTGCGCTTATGGCAGGAATATACCTCACAACCTCGCTTATGACAATGTTCATAAGCAATACCGCTACGGCAGTCCTCCTTGCGCCCATTGCAATGAGCAGCGCGGTGGCGATAGGTGTCAGCCCCGTGCCTTTCCTCATAGCTGTGGCTGTTGCTGCAAGTATGTGCTTCGCATCGCCTTTCTCTACACCCCCCAATGCTCTTGTGATGCCCGCGGGACAATATACCTTTATGGATTATGTAAAGGTGGGATTGCCGCTGCAGATTATTATGGCGATTGTAATGATATTTGTACTGCCGCTGCTCTTCCCGTTCTGATTGGGTATGAGGAGCTGTAATTGATGGATTATGGAAACAACCGATATACAAAGAGTCAAACAGCAGTTTGGCATAATTGGCAACGACGCCTCCTTGCTGCGTGCGATAGACGTGGCAATGCAGGTGGCGCAGACCGACCTCTCGGTGCTTATAACCGGTGAGAGCGGTGTCGGAAAGGAGTTCTTCCCTCAGATAATACACACCAACAGCATACGCAAGCACGGAAAGTATTTTGCCGTGAACTGCGGTGCGATACCCGAGGGAACAATCGACTCGGAGCTTTTCGGACACGTGAAGGGCGCGTTTACCGATGCTGTGAGCGAGCGCAAGGGATACTTCAGCGAGGCCGACGGCGGAACAATCTTCCTCGATGAGGTGGGTGAGCTCCCGATGTCTACACAGGCCCGTCTGCTGCGCGTGCTGGAGAATGGCGAGTTTATGCGTGTGGGTTCGTCAAAGGTCGAAAAGACCAACGTGCGCGTGGTGTGTGCCACCAACGTGAACCTGCCCGAGGCTATAGCCGACGGGAGATTCCGCGAGGACCTCTACTACCGTTTGAACACTGTGCCCATAAGCGTGCCGCCCCTGCGCAAGAGGGGCGAGGACGTGCTGCTGCTCTTCAAGAAGTTCGTGATGGACTTCTCGTCCAAATACAACGTCCCGAGGATAGAGCTCGACGAGGCGGCAAAAGCGGCTCTTCTCTCATACTCGTGGCCGGGAAACATCAGGCAGCTCAAGAATATAGCCGAGCAAATATCCATTCTTGAGCTCAACCGCAAGGTTACCGGCGATGTGATGCTCTCCTATCTGCCCGCACAGCCGGCCAATCTTCCGGCGGTGGCAAAGCCGCAAAAGGGCGATAGCCGTACATTCGAGAGTGAGCGCGAGATTCTCTACAGCGTCCTCTTTGATATGCGGCGCGACATAACCGAGCTGCGCAAACAGGTGCAGGAACTTATGTCGGGACGGCAGATGCCCGTACAGGAGGCCGTGAGCTATTATCCCACGGAGTCCCTGCGCCCGACGATACAGATTGCATCGCAGGTGGAGAGCGTAGAGGCCGACGAATATGTCGAGGAGACACTCTCGCTCGACGAAATGGAGAAGAAGGCTATCGTGTCGGCGCTGGAGCGCCACAACGGACGCAGGCGCGACGCTGCAAAGGAGTTGAATATTTCGGAACGTACATTGTACAGAAAAATAAGAGAATATGGCATTGAATAGGATTGTAAGGACAATGATGTTGCTCCTGCCGCTTATGGCAGTGGCATTTGCGGGCTGCACGGTGAGCTACAAGCTCACAGGAGCGTCGATAGACTACACAAAGGTAAAGACAATAACCCTGGAGACATTCCAGAACAGGGCGGCCTATCAGTGGGGTCCTATGGCGCCTATGCTCAACGAGACGATGAGTGACGTGTTCATTCAGCAGACAAAGCTGATACAGGTACAGCGTGGTGGCGACCTGCAGTTGGCCGGCGAGATTGTGTCGTACGACCAGTTCAACAAGTCTATCTCTTCCGACGGATACTCGGCAATGGTACAGTTGAAGATGACAGTCAACGTGCGCTTTACAAACAATACCAACCACGACGAGGATTTTGAACGCCAGTTCTCGGCTACACGCGACTTTGACGCTACACAGTCGCTGGAGTCGGTGCAGGAGGAACTTGTCAACCAGATGATAAAGGAGATAGTGGAGTCGGTGTTCAATGCGGCATTGGCCAACTGGTAAATATGGAGAATCTGTCGCATTACATACAGCACCCCGACGGGCTCGACCGCGATACGTTGTACAGGCTCAGGCTTGTTGTGGCAAAATATCCCTATTTTGACGCTGCACGCCTGCTGATGCTCCGTAACCTCTATCTGTTGCACGACATAGAATTTGGCAATGAGATGCGCAAGGCTGCCCTTTACCTCAAGAACCGCCGTGTGCTGTTCGAGCTTATGGAGGACTACGGCGCTCCGTCGCTCGTGACGGAAAAGTACGAGGACATTTCTGTCGACCGTACGATGAGTCTTATTGATGCCTTCCTCGAAACTCTCCCGCAACAGGCTACAGTGTCCCTCGAGGCCGAGGGCGCGGCGGCTGTCGACTATGCTGCGGTGTATCTCAAGGAAAAGAAGAGCGACTCGCCAGCCGAAGTGCCGCTGATGCGCGGACAAAGCCTTATTGACGATTTTCTGGCAAGCGACAGCGAGAGGATTTCCCTGCAGCTTTATCCCGAGAATGAGACGGCCGCAGTAGCGGGCGCGGCAGATAAGGAGGAGCTTCCCGAGACCTCTTTTTTCACGGAAACGCTTGCAAATATTTACATTAAACAAAAAAAATATGATAAGGCTCTCGAAATAATTCGTCGATTATGTTTGGAATATCCGAATAAAAACCGTTACTTTGCAGACCAAATACGTTTCTTGGAGAAGGTGGTTAAGCACAGTAAACGGGTTGAGGCTTAGTTTGTGTGGTTTAATTGCTTGCAAATTAAGAGATTGGAAATGTTTTTCGGTGCTTTTTGCCGGTGCGCAGATGCAAGGGGACTTTTTTCTTGTTGCAGCCGAATGGCAAGAATGCCGGTAAAAAATCATTAAATTGTGAATAATTAAAATATTATAAAAATGTATATAGTTTTTGTTATCCTTGTTGTATTGGCATCTATTCTGATGTGCCTTATTGTTCTTATCCAGAACTCAAAGGGTGGTGGACTCGCATCGGGTTTCGCATCATCTAATCAGATTATGGGCGTGAGAAAGACTACCGACTTTCTTGAGAAAGCTACTTGGAGTCTTGCCGGTTTTATGGTAGTAGCAAGTGTATGCGCATCACTCTGTATGCCTAAGGTAGTAGTTGTAAACGAGAGCCTTTTGCAGCAGAATGCTGTTGAGACCAATGTTGTCAACCCTGCTGTGGCTCCCGACTTTTCTAACGAGCCTGCTGTAGAGCTGACTCCCGTTGAGGCTCCTGCAAACAGCGCAGAGTAATATTTGTTTGCAGGGTGGCGGGTGTCCGCCGGCTGTGAATGAATGGATTTATAAAGTTGCCGGGTAGCGCGAGAGATCAAGCTTGGAACTTTAAGGTGCGAGGATTTTCCTCGCACCTTTTTTGTCTTTGTACGTTTGTAAATGGGTATATTGCGCTGCAAATTTACAGTTGCGCTTCCAGTTGCTCTTTCAACCCTATGAACAGCCGTCCGTTGTCGACTGTGGCGCTGAATTTCCTGTCGTCCGACGGCAGCAGGCCGGTAGTTCCCTTTGCGCGCTGTTGCAGCCGCTGCTGCACGTTTATGGCCAGAATGCCGATGTTCATACGCAGGTTAATCTCCAGACAAGGGTGAATCTTGTAAATGTTGTTCTCTATTGTAGAGAGCATATCTACACCTATCGGACCCGAGTATCTTCCTTTTAGTCTCTTTTGCAAAAGTTTTTTGTGGGTTGCAATAAGGCGGTCGAGCAGCGCGCCGCTACAGCCATCGGCTGTTATTGCGGCTCTGAGCTCCTCTTGCGGGGCAACAATGTTGTATCCGTAGTATCCGTTTATTCCCGCTGTAAAGAGCGAGTATCCAAGAAAATCAATCTCTCCGTCGGAGGCTATGTAATACTCAAGGGCAAAGTCTATCCTCTTGTCGTAGAATCTGTCGGCAATGAATCCTCCCTGGCGTTTTATGAATCCGCTTAGCTTTTGGCGTATCGACGGCGCATCGAGGCTGTCGGCTGCAAAGATTCCGCGGCCGCTGCTCGACCACGGCGACTTGAATATCGTGCGCTCCTTGATGCTGTAATCCTCAAGGGTGCGAATGAACTGCATATTTTCGCCTGCGAGTGCTCCGGCCCAGCCTTCGTTGCGGGCTTCGTCAAGCAGCTCGGCAATATAAGCGGCTGCAAATTCCCTGCTCGATAGCTCCCTTGTCGCGTCGAGTGTCGCGACACTCGGCAATAGCTCCTGCGGCACGCCAAAGTGCCTGTACCTCTCGGCAGTGGCCCTGCTCCAGCCCCAGGGTGCAGGGCAAAATGTATGCGCTGTGCGTTTGCACAGCGCATTGTATCCCTCTTCGTTCGAGGTGAAGAATATATTTTTGTCTTGTGGCGAGAAGAACTCCTCGCACAAGCGCGCCTCGTTGCTGCTGCCCACAAGCACGGCGTCGCCATCTTCGGCCCACCAGTAGGGTAGCGCCGAGAGTGCGTCCTCCATTGCTGCAATGCTTTTGGGGGCTATATATTCGCGTGTGCCCGATGCAAGAGCAAGGTCGTTGGAACAGTTGAACAACAGCAGGCGTCCCATCTTTCTTACCACTCTTGAGCCATCATATGCAGTGCGGTAACGGCGCACTCGTCGCCCTTGTTGCCGTGTATGCCGCCGCTGCGGTCCTTTGCCTGCTGGAAGTCGTTGGTTGTGATGAGTCCGAATATCACGGGGGTGTCGTATTTTGTGTTCAGCTTCGATAGTCCCGCTGTCACTCCCTCGCAGATGTAGTCGAAGTGGGGGGTGTCGCCCCTTATCACGCAGCCTATGGCAATTACGCTGTCGTATTTGTCGCTCTTCACCATTTGCGATGCTCCGTATATGAGCTCAAAGCTGCCGGGTACGCTTGCGAGTGTTATGTCTTCTTCGTTCACTCCGTTGGCGAGCAGTGTCTTTACGGCGCCGTCTCTCAGCGCGTATGTTATCTCGTAGTTCCATTCGGCGTACACGATGCCCACTTTCTTGCCTTTGCCCGATGGTACTTTCTCGGGGTTGTAGTCGGATAGGTTATGCAATTTGGTTGCCATTTTCTTTCGGTTTTTGGTTAATTTGTTGTTCCTTCTGTTTGTATAGTGTACAAAAAAAGGCGACTTGTGAGCCGCCTTTCCTGTTTTTCTTATGATTACTTAACGCGGTTGATGTACTTGTCGATGTCTACCGCCTGAAGTGATGTGGGGTACTCTGCCTTAATCTGCTCGTAGAGCTTGAGAGCCTTGCTTGTGTTGCCGCCCTGCTCGCACATAAGAGCTGCCTGCATAAGGTAGTAGGGGCTGATTGTGTTGTTCTTGGCCTCGTTTGCAGCGTCGATGAACTTTGAGATTGCGCCGCTGTTGTCGCCTGTCTGTGCAAGGCAGTTGCCAAGTGCGCCGAGTACTGCGGGTGCTACCATCTGGTCGTTGCCGTCGAATGCCTTGAGGTAGGGGATAGCCTCCTCGTAACGTCCGAGCTGTGCAAGGCACATACCTGCGTAGGCGTTTGCGAGGTTACCGCTTTTTGTGCTGCTGTACTCGTCGGCAATGGCTATGAAGCCCAAGTTTGCTCCGTCACCGTCGAGTGCCTCCTGGAATGCACCTGCGTTGAAGAGTGTCTCTGCGGGGAACAATGCCTCGGCTGCCTCTTTCTCGGCGGGCTCAGCTACGAGGTTGTTGTAAAGGATACCGGCTACAACAAGTATTACAACTGCTGCTATTGCGCCGATGATGGTTGTTTTGTACTTGAGGACAAATGCCTCCGATTTGCTCAGCACCTCGTCTACTGCAATGGGTGCCTGCTCTGTCTGTTTTGTGCTCATTGGATTTTTATGTTTTTTATTTTATTTTACGTATAGTGCTTGCAAAATATGCGCGAAAGTAAGAAAAATTTTCGGAGCTTTAAAATTATATCTGCTTTTTTTACTTCCTAATGTAAAATATGTGCTTATTTATGTCAACAAGCAACCGGATTTTAGTATCTTCGCAATAAATTTAAACAGCTTCTTAGGTTTTATGGCAGTTTTTGTGAACTCTGCTGCCGGTATTATTTTGTAATATGCTGCTCAATAATATATCTGTACTCAATTATAGGAATTTATCCGATGTCTCTCTTGCTTTTTCGGGCAAGATAAACTGTTTCATAGGTAGCAACGGAATGGGAAAGACCAATCTGCTCGATGCCATCTATTACCTTTCTTTCTGCAAGAGCGCAATAAGTACGGTCGACAGTTCCAATATTACGCACGGAGAGCCCTTCTTTATGATTCAGGGCAATTATACGAGCGACAGCGGGGCCGACGACGAGTTCTCCTGCGGTCTCAAGCGTGGCGAGAAGAAGCAGTTCAAGAGGAACAAGAAGAACTACGACCGTTTCTCCGACCACATTGGCACAATTCCTCTTGTGATGGTGTCCCCTGCCGACAATGAACTCATTGCCGGTGGCAGCGAGGAGAGACGCCGCTTTATGGACGTTGTAATATCGCAGTACGACAGGGAGTATCTTGCATCGCTCATAGCCTATAACCGCGCCTTGCAGCAACGCAACGCAATGCTGCGTGCCGAGTGCCAGCCCGATGCCGAGCTTTTTATGCTTGTAGAGGAGATGATGGCAGCCGAGGCGCAGCGTGTCTACGAGGGGCGCGCCCGCTTCATCGACGAGCTTGTGCCCATATTCGAGGAGTTCCATTCGTATATAACAGGTAATGCCGAGGGTGTTACGCTGCGTTACCGCTCCGATGTGTCAAAAGGCAGCCTTGCCGATGCTCTTTGCTCTTCGCGCAACGACGATTATCGCGTGGGTTATACTACAAAGGGCGTTCACCGCGACGAGCTTGTGATGCAGCTCGGTGGCTACCCCATAAAAAAGGAGGGTTCGCAGGGGCAGAACAAGAGCTATCTGGTGGCGCTCAAACTGGCGCAGTTCGACTTCCTGCGCCGTAAGGGCGGCGAGACACCGCTTCTGCTGCTCGATGATATTTTCGACAAGCTCGACTCGCAGCGTGTCGAGAAGATAATAAACCTTGTTTCGGGCGACAAATTCGGACAAATATTTGTTACCGATGTGAACCGCGAGCATATCGACAGCATTTTAGATTGTATAAACGGTGAGTATAAACTTTTCGGGGTAACAGCCGGAAACATAACTCTTATAAAGGAAAAATGAAACGCGGTACATTAAAAGGAATATCGGAGATTGTGCGCGAGACGTGCCGTCAGGAGGGCATAGAGACTCCCCTCAACGAGTACCGTCTCATTCAGTCGTGGTCCAAGGTGCTCGGCAGCGGCGTGCAGTCCTACACAAAGGAACTTTTCATAAAGAACCAGGTGCTGTATGTGGTCGTGACCTCGGCGGTGCTGCGTCAGGAGCTTATGATGAACAGGCGCTCCCTTGTGCAGAGGCTCAACGGCGAGGTGGGCGCACAGGTAATAACAAATATTATTTTCCGTTGATAGGCTCTTTCTTGACGAAGGGCAATGTGTGGCAGGTAATCGATATTTACGTATGAAGGATAATTCAAATATAAAAATCAGGCTGATGCTTCTGAGCTTCTTGCAGTTTGCCGTCTGGGGGGCATATCTAACGTCGATGGGGCGCTATTTGGGTAGCGTCGGCCTTGGCGAGAGGATAGGCTGGTTCTATGCGGTGCTGGGCATCGTCTCCATCTTTATGCCTGCCACGATGGGCATTATTGCCGACAGGTGGGTGCCCGCGCAAAAGCTGCTCTCTTTCTGTCACGCGGCATCGGCCCTGTTGCTCTCTGCTGTTGCATACGTGGGAAACATAAAAGGCACGCAGGTTGCATTCAACGATATATTCTGGTTCTATGCCGCAGGAGTGGCCTTCTATATGCCCACCCTTGCGCTCTCCAACTCCGTCTCATACACTTCGCTCCGCAGGGCAGGGCTCGATACGGTAAAGGCCTTCCCCCTTATCCGCGTTTTTGGAACTGTGGGCTTTATCGTCTCAATGTGGATTGTCGACCTCTTGGGCTTCCAGGGCAATTGCAACCAGTTCTACACGTCGGCAGTGTGGGGAGTGCTGCTTGCGCTCTATTCGCTCACAATGCCTGCCTGTCCCGTGAGTGGGGCAAACGGGCAAAAGTCATTTGCATCGGCATTGAGGCTCGATGCCTTCAAGCTCTTTGCCCAAAGGAGAATGGCGCTTTTCTTTCTCTTTGCGATGCTTCTGGGCGGTGCGCTGCAAATATCCAACGGCTATGCTAACAATTTCATTGCGGGATTCAGCAGGTATCCCGTTTACGACGGTACATTTGCTGTCGAGCACACCAATATAATAATATCCTTGTCGCAGATAAGCGAGACACTCTGTATATTGCTCATTCCCTTCTTCTTGGGACGTTTCGGCATCAAGCGGGTGATGCTCATTGCTATGCTTGCCTGGGTGCTGCGTTTCGCCTTCTTCGGGCTTGGCAACCCCGGCAGCGGAGTATGGCTGTTCGTGTTGTCTATGCTCGTTTACGGCGTTGCGTTCGACTTTTTCAATATTTCGGGCTCGTTGTTCGTCGATAAGGAGGTGCCCGAGAATATGCGTTCGAGTGCGCAGGGGCTTTTCATTCTTATGACAAACGGACTTGGAGCATCTATAGGCGTCATTGCAGCGCAGGAGGTGGTGAACAAATTTGCAACCTCGCCCGAGGGGTGGAGCACAGCGTGGTACATCTTTGCTGCATACGCCTTTGTGGTGAGTGTGCTTTTTGCGCTCTTTTTCAAGGATAACAGAACACAAACAACAAAGTAACGTATGGTAGAACTGATAGTATCGGATATACTCAGCAAGACCTCGGACGACAGGGCATTTGTGATGATATTGCGCGAGCGTGAGGGCAACCGCAAGATTCTGGTTGCCATAGGCTACGGCGAGGCACAGGCGGTGGCGTTTGCGCTCAAGGGCGTCGAGACCAAGCGTCCCATCACGCACGACCTCTTCCGCAATTTTGCCGAGGCTTTTGGAGCAACAATGCAGTGCGTCACAATAAACAAGGTGAGCGACGGCACATTCTACTCCAATATGCTCTTCAGGCAGGGCGAGACGTTGCGCGAGGTCGATGCGCGTACGTCCGACGCGGTGGCCGTGGCGTTGCGCTTCGGTGCACCGATATATATCGAGGAGGAGCTGCTCAAGCGTGTGTCGATACGCGATGAGTGGGGCGGAGCAATATCAATCCCCATAACCGTAGCCGACACCGGTACATTGCAAAAAGTGCTCGACAAGGCTGTAAAGGACGAGAACTACGAGCTTGCAATGAAGATAAAGGAGGAGATAGACTCACGGAAAGTACAAAAAGAGAGAGAAGAGCAAGACGTTGTTTGAATTTTATTCCGTAATTATTCGAATTTACTTCAAATAAAGGAATGTTTTTCGAGAAAATTAGAACAGTATTTAAAAATACACAAGAATAAAAAACGACAGTTATGGCACTATTTTATGCCCCAGACATTACAGATAGCTGGGAACTGCCCGAGGAAGAGGCTGCACACTCCATCAGAGTGTTGCGCTTGAGTGTAGGCAGCGAAATTGAGATAACCGACGGTAAAGGGCATTTCTATAAAGCCGAAATATCGTCTATCGCAGGAAAGCACTGCTACGTGCAGGCTAAAGAGACAATTGAGCAGCCAAAAGGGTGGCAAGGCAGGATACATATAGCCATTGCCCCCACAAAGAACATCGACCGCATAGAGTGGATGGTAGAGAAAGCCGTAGAGATTGGACTCGACGAGATTACATTCCTCAACTGCCGCTTCTCCGAGCGCAAGGTGGTAAAGACCGACCGCATTGAGCGTATTGTCGTTTCGGCAATGAAGCAGTCACTCAAACCCTACAAGACACTGGTCAACGAACTTGTCGACTTCAAGAAATTCATAGCCCTTCCCACCGAAGGGGCAAAATATATCGCACACTGCTACGATTGCGAAAAGTTGCTGCTCAAGGACGCGCTGCAGAGCGGCGAGAGTGCAACGGTGCTCATAGGTCCTGAGGGTGACTTCAGTCCCGAGGAGGTGGAGCTTGCGATAAAGGCGGGCTACCGTCCCGTCAGCCTTGGCAATTCGCGTCTGCGCACAGAGACGGCAGGTCTTGTGGCGTGTCACACATACATAATGAAAAACGAGAACTGATGCAACGTCACTTTATAATATTCTCTTACGACGGCGCTGCCTACCACGGCTGGCAGGTGCAGCCCAATGCACGCACCGTGCAGCAGGAACTCGAGGGGGCGCTTGCAACCGTGCTGCGCGAGCCTGCTCCCGTCGTTGGAGCAGGACGCACCGACAGTGGGGTTAATGCCGCGCAGATGGTGGCACACGTCGACCTTCCCGACGGTTGCGACACTGCCCAACTCAAATATAAGCTCAACAGGATATTGCCGCCCGACATAGCCGTGAGCGCCATTGTGCCCGTAAAGAACGATGCTCACGCCCGCTTCGATGCCACGGCACGCAAATACAGCTACTATGTAACAACGGTAAAGTCGCCCTTTGCCCGCCGTTACGCCTGCCGCGTGCCTGCCGGCATTGATTTTGACGCAATGAACAGCGCTGCCGCGCTGCTTCCCCAATACACCGATTTTACCAGCTTCAGCAAGCTGCACACCGATGTAAAGACAAACAATTGCAAGGTGAGGTATGCCGTGTGGCGCAGGATTGACGATGAGCATTGGGTATTTGAGATTGAGGCCGACCGTTTCCTCCGTAATATGGTAAGGGCTATCGTCGGTACGTTGCTGCTTGTAGGGCGCGGAAAGCTCACGCCCGACGGATTCCGTCGCGTGATAGAGAAAAAGGAGCGGTGCGCGGCAGGAGACTCCGCCGTTGCCGAGGCTCTTTTCCTCACCCGAGTAGATTACCCTAAAGAGATTTACCTATGATGTGGGCAATGCTTGCTTTTGCGTCGGCAGCCCTGCTGGGCTGTTACGACTTTTTCAAGAAAATATCGCTCAAGGACAATTCGGTCCTTGCGGTACTCTTCTTGAACACACTCTTCGGTACGCTCATCTTTGCGCCGTTCATACTGTTGTCGCACGTGGGGGTTATAGAAGAGGGTATGCTCTTTGTACCCGTTGCCGATGCCCGCACCCATCTGTTGCTTGTTCTAAAGGCTGTGATTGTGCTCGGTTCGTGGCTTTGCGGATACATAGGAATAAAGCATCTGCCCATAACCATTGTCTCGCCCATTCAGGCCACACGTCCGGTGCTTGTGCTCCTGGGAGCGTTGCTGCTCTTTGGCGAGAGACTTAATGGCTACCAGTGGGCGGGTGTGCTTATGGCTATCTTCTCGCTCTATATGCTCAACCGCAGCGGCAAGCGCGAGGGGATAAATTTTGCCAATAACCGTTGGGTGTTCTTTGTGGCAATGGCGGCGCTGCTTGGTGCGGTGAGTGCCTTGTACGACAAGTATCTTATGCGCAACCTTGAGCCTATGCTCGTGCAGTCGTGGTTCAATCTGTACCAATGCCTGCTTATGGGTGCAATTGTGGTGGTGATGAACCTCTGTTCGTCGCAGCAGCGCAACCGGCGCTTCGTGTGGCGCTGGAGCATACCTATGATTTCCCTTTTTCTTGCCGTAGCCGATTTCTGTTACTTCTCGGCATTGGCACAGGAGGGGGCACTGGTGGCTGTGGTATCTATGATAAGGCGCGGCAGTGTGCTGGTGTCGTTCATATTCGGCGCATTGCTGCTCAGGGAGAAAAACCTCAAGAGCAAGGCACTCGACCTCTTGCTCATATTTATAGGATTGTTGTTATTATATATTGGTTCTACAAAATGAAAAGAAAGTATTCTATAGCACTGTTGATGCTGCTGCTCCTTTGCGGCAACGCATCGGCGCAGAGCCTGCGCGAGGCGTTTGTGAAGATGCCGGTCGGCCTTCTTCCTCTTCTCCAGGGGAACGACCGTCTCGACCTCCTGGACCTCTACGATGCAAAGCTGGATATAAAGGTAACCAACAGGCTCGACGGAAAGAGCTCATTGAAAGAGCTCACAGCCGATTATCTGCTCTTGTCGCTCTCGCCCAGCTCATCTATGCAGATAAAAATGCTCCCCTCGCACAATGGCGACACGCTGCTGTGTGTGGTGAACACCGTGACGGCCGAGGCTGCCGACAGCCGCATACGCCTTTACACAAAAGATTGGCAGCCTGTGAATGAGGCATTCTTTGCCCCTCCTGCCATTGCCGACTTCTTTACCCCGTCGGACAGTGTGGGCGAGCTGCTCGACCTTGCCGACATTTATCTTGTTGAGCTCAAGCTCTCGCCCGACGACAATACACTTGTGGCCGAATATACCCTGCCCCGATATATGACAAAAGAGGACGCTGAGCGCGTGTTGCCCTCGCTGCATAAAATCGTTTATGTGTGGGACGGCAAGGAGTTTAGGCGTAAGGATTGAAGCGGTGGCGTAATTTATGGAGAATGAGAAGCTTAAAATCCGTGCCGGCCGTAACAAGACAGTTACCGTAAGCGAAAGCGAGATAGAGGCTCTGCGCCGGTATATTACCGATGCAGCCGACGTTGCGCCAGGCTTCGATTTTTGCGACAAGATGATAAACGGCGACCTGTTGGGTGTAATAGACTCTATCCCCGACGGAATTGCCGACCTCATAATAATAGACCCGCCCTACAATATCTCAAAGAATTTTGGGGATATAAAGTTCAGGGCCTCCTCGGCAGCCGCATACGAGGAGTATCTCCGCTCCTGGTTTCCCAAGGTGTGCGATAAGCTGTCGCCCACTGGAACGCTTTATATGTGCGGTGACTGGAAATGTACCTCTTCGCTCCAAAAGGTAATAGAGGAGCATCTTGTAGTAATGAACCGCATCACTTGGCAGCGTGAGAAGGGGCGCGGGGCAAAATGCAACTGGAAAAATGCGATGGAGGATATATGGTTCGCTGTAAAAAATCCCGATGACTATTATTTTGATGTTGAGGCCGTCAAGGTGAGGCGTCGTGTCATTGCACCGTACAAGGTCGACGGTGTGCCAAAGGATTGGGAAGAGACAGGCAGGGGAAAATTCCGGTTGACCTGCCCGTCGAACTTTTGGGACGACATTAGTGTGCCCTTTTGGTCGATGCCCGAGAATACCGACCACCCCACGCAGAAGCCCGAGAAGCTTATTGCCAAGCTTGTTTTAGCATCGTCGCGCGAAGGAGGTTTTGTGTTCGACCCTTTTATGGGCAGCGGTACAACGTGCGTGGTTGCCAAGAAACTGGGACGTCGCTATCTGGGAGTGGATATAAACAGCGAGTATTGTCTGTGGGCAGCAAAAAGAATGCAGAATGCCGCCTCCGATGCCTCTATACAGGGATATTCCGACGGGGTATTCTGGGAGCGCAACTCTTTTGTGGAGCAGAACAGGGGTGCAACGGATAAAAAAAGGAAATAGAGTAATTTAATAACTTAGAAGCTGTTTAAATTTATATCGTTAAGTTTTTTATAGGTCAAAAGTGGAATGTTTTATTATTTTTCGAGGGAGCGTAGCGGGCTACGTAACCGAGAGAAAGAAGAAAACGGGCAATTTTGAACATAAAAAACAACGAAATAACGGCTTCCAATATAATAATAACTTTTTTTAGAAATTTAAACAGCTTCTTGTATTATGGCAAAAGTAAAAATTTCAACAACATTGGGCGATATTATCGTTCGCCTGTATGACGAGACACCCATTCACAGGGACAACTTCCTTAAGCTTGCAGCCGAAGGGTATTTCGACGGCACACTGTTCCACCGTGTGATAAAGGATTTTATGGTTCAGGGTGGCGACCCCGACAGCAAGGGTGCACCCATCGAGAAGAACCTTGGCTCGGGTGGTCCCGACTACACTCTCCCCGCCGAGATTGACACAAAGTCGTTCATACACAAGCGCGGTGCATTGAGCGCTGCTCGTTTGGGCAACGAGGTGAACCCCAATAGGGAGAGCAGCGGCAGCCAGTTCTACATTGTTTGGGGTAAGGTATATAAGGCAGCCGAGCTCAAGCAGTTGGAGCATCAGATGAAGATGATGCAGGAGCAGAATATCTTCAACGAACTTGCACGCGAGTACCGCAGCGATATTATGGCTCTGCGCCGTAACCGCGACCAGGCAGGTTTGATGGCTCTCCAGGAGAAGTTGCAGAAGATTACAATGGAGCGCAGCAAGGAGCTTGGCGCACCTGCGTTCACTCCTCAGCAAATAGAGGCTTATACAACTGTTGGCGGTACTCCTTTCCTCGATGGCGAGTACACCGTGTTCGGCGAGGTTGAGCAGGGGCTGGAGGTTGTAGAGAAGATACAACAGACCGAGACTCTTGGAAACGACCGTCCAAAGTCGGATATTTCGATGACTGTTACAATTATCGAGGAGTAATAGTAGTGGCTGAATGAAAACTACGAGGCTGAGCCAAAGGTGATTGTCGCTTTGTGGGAATTGTACGTTCGGGGGCTATATTCATTTGCTCCTGTGAATTAAACTCAAACAAGTGATTTTAAGTCTTTTGGCCCAGCTTTTTATAAAGCAATGATTATAGCGGCAGGTCTGCGGCTTTTTTGTCCGGGTAACCCAAAATTACAGATTTTATTTAAAATTATCTCATTTTTGGCAAATAAATCGTTGTCTTATAGCATTTTTAGAACTTTTGCTATAGGTATTCTCTGTTTGGTTCCCTTAATTGGCACAAAGCAAATAGATATGTGATTCTTGTAATTACCTGACTTATAGTATGAGTTGAGTTTTGGGATTCTCATAGAGAGAACCCCAATTGTTCAATTCTACTAAGGAGTTGGCGTCTTGTGATTTGCTCCAATACATCGCAATGTATCACAAAAAAGAGTTCCACCCCAACAACGGAATGAAACTCTATCTGTTTGCTTGATTATGAACCCCTAATTCAGAAGGTAATCAAAAACATTCATCATTATAATACCATTGGGCATAGTATGTGTTGGTATGTCATCTGTTGTGATAATAATTTTTGTAAAATAGTCGTCTGTAAGTGTTAATGAGCGTTGTTCCTGTTTCTGTTTGTCTTCATCAGGCAAAGAATAAGCAGATTGTATATACACTCTTTCACTACCTCTATTACAAACGAAATCAACCTCAAGTGTGGTTCTGGTAGTCTTACCTTCATCATCTTTTTGATATAAGGTAACGCAGCCTACATCTACCTTATAGCCTTTACCTATTAAATGATTATATATGATATTCTCCATAATATGAGTAGGTTCAACTTGTCGGAAATTCAAAAGTGCATTACGCAACCCAAGATCAGCAAAATAATATTTGTAAGGAGTATCTATATACTTCTTTCCTTTAATATCATAGCGTACTGCTTTGTCAATGAGGAAAGAGTCTATAAAATAGTCAATATAAGTTTTTATTGTATTGTGGCTTATTTTCACCTTTTTCTCACTAACAAATGTGTTTGCTAATTTATTGGGATTAGTCAATGCTCCTATATTAGATGCCAAGAGAGAGAATAATTCTTCTAATTCAGCATCATTCTTCACATTATTGCGGTCGATTATATCGCTTAAATATGTTTCTTTGAGTAACTCTTGAAGTATTTCTGCTTTTCGTGCTTTATCCTTCTCAATGACAACCATTGGTAACCCTCCATAATAAATATAATCTCGCCACAATGAAGATGTGTCATCATTTGACTTTTCTTTTATTTCCTTAAACGATAGCGGCTGAAGGTGGATTTGAACTCCTCTTCCTCTGAATTCAGTAACGATATCAGAAGAAAGGAACTTTGCATTACTTCCTGTTACATATACATCAAGGTTATCTATATGTAGAAAACCATTGAGTACATCTACGAAATCCTCCAGCATCTGAACTTCGTCAATCATCACATAATACATCTGCGAATCTTGCTTTGTCAGATTTTCGACATATTCATATAAAGTTTCTGCCTTGCGATATTTACGATGAACAAATGAGTCAAGTTTTATTTCGATGATATGGCTGGTATCAGCACCATTATCTAAAAGATGTTGTTTGTAAAGCTTGAACAGCAAATACGATTTGCCAACACGTCTTAACCCAGTAACAATCTTTATCAAATGATTATGCTTGGTACTTATCAACTTTTCAATGTAATGTTTTCTTTCGAATTTCATACAGATACAATTTTTGTGTATTTACACAGTTTTCGTCTGCAAATATAATAGTTTAATCACAAATCAAGTACGAAGCTTGAGACATTTTTTGTGTATTTACACAGTTTTTGTCTGTAATACTTTAAACCTGCCATTATTGTAATTTTGTAAAACAAAGGCTCTGTGCACGGAAAATCTTAACGTGAAATGCCAACGCCGTTTTTGTGGGTGCTGCAAGCATTTTCTATTTACAATTCCGCAACACCCTTAAAACAGCCGTAAGCCGCAATGACAAGCAAGTGCCCGACCGAGTGCACGCATTCCAGCAGCACGAGCAAAGGGAACTTGCGACAATTTCTTTTGTTGCTGCTTTTTAGAAAAATAGTAGAGCAAAGAAAATATTACAATTAGAGAATAGCCGTAAAATAACACCGGGAAGGTGGTTGAAAGAATTGTTATCCACAGTAAATTTCTACTGAACCGCTCTTGTCGGTGAATTATTGCAGTTGGGTTGTATAAAATCAGCGAGTCTGTTCCCGCGGAACAGACTCGCTGATTTATATCTTGTATTTTATAGGGCTGTTACTCCTCGTCCCAATCCTCCTCGTAGTACATCTCTTCATCGTCGTAGTCGGCGGGCTCGTACTCCTCGTCCTCCCAGTTGATGAAGTCATTTGCAATCATTCGGCGGTCGTAGTTGCGGTGTACAAGCTCATCGCGTTTCACTGCTGCCAGCAGGTTCTCTTCGCTGTTGAGCTTTTCCCACAGAATGTCCTTGAGGGCAGGTATTCCCTCTCCCGTTGCTGCTGATATGAAGATGTGGGGAACGTCCTCGGGCAGGTTCTCCGACAGCATCTCCTTGAGCTCCTCGTCTATCAGGTCGCTCTTGGTTATTGCAAGTACACGCTGCTTATCGAGCATTTCGGGGTTGAATGTGGCAAGCTCGTTGAGCAATATCTCATACTCTTTCTTTATGTCATCGGCTTCGGCGGGCACCATAAACAGCAGCAAAGAGTTACGCTCTATGTGGCGTAGGAATCTGAGTCCCAGGCCTCTTCCTTGGCTCGCACCCTCTATTATTCCGGGAATATCGGCCATTACGAATGACTTTCCGTCGCGGTACGATACAATTCCCAAGTTGGGCTCGAGGGTGGTGAATGGGTAGTTGGCAATCTTGGGCTTTGCAGCCGATACGCTCGAGAGGAGTGTCGATTTTCCAGCATTGGGGAATCCCACCAGTCCTACGTCGGCAAGCAGCTTCAGCTCCAGTGTCACTGTCATCTCGCGCATAGGTTCGCCGGGTTGTGCAAAGCGGGGAGCCTGTCGGGTGGGGGTTGCAAAGTGCACGTTGCCCAGTCCTCCGCGGCCGCCCTTGAGCAGCACTACTTTCTGACCGTCCTCTGTTACGTCGCACAGGTATTCGCCTGTCTCGGCATTATATGCCACTGTACCGCAGGGAACGTCTATTATCTTGCTCTCGCCGTCGGCTCCTGTGCTGCGGTTTATTCCTCCGTTCTGTCCGTTGCCTGCAAACACGTGACGCTGGTACTTGAGGTGGAGCAGTGTCCAGTAGTTGCGGTTGCCGCGCAGTATGATGTCGCCTCCTTTACCGCCGTCGCCGCCGTCGGGGCCGCCGTTGGGCAGGTATTTTGCCCTGTGGAGATGCGCCATTCCTCTACCGCCACGTCCCGAGCGGCAAATGATTTTTACGTAATCTATGAAGTTCGATTCTGCCATATTCTTGTATATGAACAAAGAGGTCGCGCCTTTGTTGCGGCCTCTTTGCTGTTATTATTGTGTTTTTTTGTATCTTATCCTATCTTGCTGTCAATTGCAGCTACAATGTCGGCAAATATGCGGTCGAGCTCACCCAATCCGTTGATGTAGCAGTGCTTGCCGTCGTTCTTGTACCACTCCTTGAGAGGCGAGGTCTGCTCGTTGTAAACAACAAGGCGCTTCTTTATGGTCTCTTCGTTGTCGTCGGCTCTGCCCGATGCCTGTCCGCGGAGCAGAAGTCGTGTCATAAGCTCCTCTTCGGGAACGTCGAGCTCTATCATTGCTGTAACGTCCTCGCCGCGTGCGTTGAGCATCTTCTTGAGTGCCTCGGCCTGTGCTATTGTGCGGGGGAATCCGTCGAATATCACTCCCTTGCTATCCTTCAGTGCATCGAGTTTGGCTGCAAGTATGCTCACCATAAGCTCGTCGGGGATAAGCTGGCCGTTGTCTATTATCTCCTTTGCTGTCTTGCCAAGCTCGCTGCCGGCTGCAATTTCGGCACGGAGGACATCGCCTGTCGATATGTGGTTGAGACTGTACTTCTCTACTATTCTCTCGCTTTGTGTGCCCTTGCCTGAGCCTGGAGCACCGAATATTACAATATTAAGCATCTTGGTATAGTGTTGTATGGTTATTTTATTCTACTGCTTCGTAAATGTCGGGCAGGTTGCGTCCCAGGTTGTCGTAGTCGAGGCCGTAGCCCACGATGAACCTGTCGGGAATTGTGAATGCGCTGTACTTTACATCTACGGGTACCTTGAGACGTGCAGGCTTCAAGAAGAGCGAAGCGATGGAGATTGACGCTGGCTCGCGTGTGCCGAGCGACTCCAGCATACTCTGCATTGTTATTCCTGTATCCACAATGTCCTCTATGATTATTATGTCGCGTCCGGCTATCGACTCGTTTATGCCAAGCACCTCGCGCACCTTGCCTGTTGTTGTTGTTCCTTGGTACGACGACAGCTTCACGAATGAAATCTCGCACTCAATGTCAAGGTTTTTCATTAAATCCGATGCGAACATAAACGAACCGTTAAGGACGCCCAACAGCAGCGGACGCCTGCCCTTGTAATCCTTGTTTATCTCTGCCGCCACTCTCTTTACCTCGTTCTCTATCTCTTCTCTGGGGATAGAAACCTCAAAAAGCTTATCGTGTAGTTTGATTGTTGACATACCGTGTTTGTTCAAAAATGTGATGCGTTATAAGAAGCTGTTTAAATTTCTAAAAAAGTTATTATTATATTGGAAGCCGTTATTTCGTTGTTTTTTATGTTCAAAACTGCCCGTTTTCTTCTTTCTCTCGGTTACGTAGCCCGCTACGCGCCCTCGAAAAATAATAAAACAT
>JAFZIA010000098.1 GCA_017554605.1 Bacteroidaceae bacterium | reverse complement strand
TTCTTTTGTGCAATGTTTTTTGTTTCTTTTTTTCACAAAAAAAGAAAGCAGAAGAAAATATTACAACGAGAGAATAGCAGTAAAATAACACCGAGAAGATGGTTGAAAGAATTATCATCCACAGTAAATTTCTACTGAACCCCAAAATACCCTGTCCTCACAAAGAAACAGACTAAAAGTTCCGCGTGTATCACTACAAGCGGAACTTAGGATTAAACTACTTAATTATTATAACCTCTTCATTGAAAAGAGTTTGAAATTATCATAACCCGAATTTTATTTGTGCGAATAGAACTTATGCGGCTCAATCATATTCTCGGGACGCAACAGTTCATCGAGTTCCTCCTTTGTAAGCAGCTTCTCCTCGAGCACAAGGTCGTAGACGCTGCGGTTCTCCTTTAATGCCCTCTTTGCAATCTTGGCAGAGTTCTCGTATCCTAATGTGGGGTTGAGCGCAGTCACAATGCCTATGCTGCCCATCACAAGCTCGCGGCAGTGACCCTCGTTGGCAGTAATACCATCGACACAGAGGGTGCGCAGACGCGCCATACCCTTGAGCAACATACGTATCGACGAAATTATAGCGTGCACAAGCACAGGCTCCATCACGTTCAACTGCAACTGTCCCGCCTCGGCTGCGAATGTCACAGTGAGGTCGTTTCCAATGACGCGGAAGCATATTTGATTGACAACCTCTGGAATAACAGGATTAACCTTTCCGGGCATAATGCTCGAACCGGGCTGCATAGGAGGCAGGTTAATCTCGTTCAATCCACAACGCGGACCGCTTGAGAGCAGACGGAGGTCGTTACATATCTTGGACAATTTCACAGCCATACGCTTGAGCACCGAAGAGTACATAACCGACGAACCGGCATCGGGAGTGGCCTCCACAAGGTTGCTTGCAAGCACAAACTCCCTGCCCGTCACCTGTGCAAGTGCCTCGACACAAGCCTTAGCATATCCCGGTTCGGTGTTTATACCCGTACCTATGGCTGTAGCACCCATATTTACCTCGAGGAAGAGCTTAGCAGCCTCGTTCAGGCGGAGAATCTCCTCTTCGAGCGTAGCGGCAAATGCCTCGAACTCCTGTCCCAATGTCATTGGAACGGCGTCCTGCAACTGCGTGCGTCCCATCTTGAGAATGCCGTCGAACTCCTTGCCTTTTGCACGGAACGACTCAACGAGCTTCCTGAGCTCGGCAACAAGGTCGTCGTTGTGGTAGATGAAACAGAGTTTGAACGATGTCGGATAGGCATCGTTTGTCGACTGCGAGAGGTTCACGTGGTCGTTGGGGTGACAATATTGGTATTCGCCCTTCTGGTGTCCCAGGAGCTCAAGCGCCCTGTTGGCAACAACCTCGTTTATATTCATATTGGTAGATGTACCTGCACCACCCTGTATGAGGTCGACGGGGAACTGGTCGACAAGAGCGCCTCCTATAATCTCCTCACACGCAGCCTTTATGGCACCGCCAATTGTTGCATCGAGCGAGCCGAGCTCCATATTTGCGTGTGCAGCCGCCCATTTCACCTGGGCAAGAGCCTTTACATAATAGGGGTGGTCACTTATGGTAATACCACTAATCTCGTGGAAATTCTCAATAGCACGCAGAGTCTGTACTCCGTAATAAGCGTCGGCAGGGACCTGAATCTCGCCCAACGAATCGTGTTCAAGACGTGTCTTCATCACTGTAGAATTTAATTGTTTCACTTTGTCAGTTATTATCGGCAAACGATGTAAAAGTGATATACGCCCCTACACCGAGCCACAGGCTAATATAAGCATTAAAACGATACTCCAAACAAAAAAGATGTTTTTTTATCGTATAATGACTGTTTTTGGGAAATATTATAAATTGAACAACAGAATTGGCCCGAGAATAGGATACAGCAATTATGAACAGTGAGTATAAAAAACTGTCAACGCGCGGGAGGAATATTATCCAAAAGGAAACGAAAAATGGCCGAAAGTGTTACAAAAGGGCATTTTTACAGATATTACAATGCCGGCACGGTGTGTGTACGGAACGACTCACGTGCCTTGCGCACATACATCTTTATCACATCGGGCGGGAGCTGTGCCGCACGTGCGTATGAACGGGTGGCATCGGGCAACTTTGCAAGAGCGGTAGCCAGCAGCCAGGCAACTGCCATACGCACATAGTAAGGCCCTGCACCCTGCACCGTACCGTTCTGCGCAACAGTAGGCTTGCCCTTTTGCGTCACATACTCCGACGAAATTTTATCGAACTCTATCGCGTCCAAACGCTGGAAGACCTTTGCTATCCACTCTTCGGTAAGGAAATGGCACATAGAGACAACAACCGCAAAACGCACCTCAAACTCGCGGTGCGATGCGAACCACCGTTGCAGGAATGCCCACAGACGTTCCTTGTCGGCTTTTGCCAACCATTTTGCATTGGCGCAATAGGAATCGCACACGGCCCAGTTGTCGAGCACCGGCACGTAACGGGCAAGCATAGCCAGACGCTCGTCCAGCGTGTACTTTCCCTTGTTTATAAGGAAGCCCCAGATGACCGTCTCTTCATACGTCAACAGCGCGTGTACAGCAGCCTCAAAGGCCTTTATATACCCTTCGCCATCTTTGCGCCACAGCTCCTGTGCCACCTTTTTCATTTCGGGTGTGTGCAGTCCCAGTACCTTGCGCTGCGGCAGGGCATTTATCACACGCAGGTGTCCCTCGCGGTAACGCGTGTCACTCACGAAGCGCCCGCTTATATATGGTGTCAACAGGTTTTCTATCATAGTATTCTTGTAGCTTGGCAAAGATAGCATTTTTTGCTGCAACAACAGACATCCATATAGCAGATACTCAAAAAGCAGCACCATATATTGGCACTGCTTTCTGTGAGTATAGGATTTATCTCTTAAAATCGAGCGTTACTCCATTCTGGAACTCTTCAACCGTACACTTGAATGTGTAGGCAACATTGCTGCTGCTGAAATCGTATCCCCTTATATTATTAGCTCTTGTAACAAGGCCTGTACAATACTTGTCACTGAAGGTAAAGGTAATAATATCCGCAGGACTTGCTCCACCAGGAATTTCTACTGTCGCCCCCTTAGTTACATTATCACGGTCAATGGTTATTGTGGCGGTAGCACCGTTTACACTCACCGTCACACTCTCAGTTCCGTTGTTGTTTTGGGTAGGACTGCCTGTGTGGTCGGTGACATTATGTATATTGTAGGGATATACACTTCTGCTGTTGTTCCTATAAGTATATGTTTCTGTCTGCACCGTTACATTCGTTGTTGTAGGAATTACAATTTCGTAGGTACGTATTGCAGGTGCCTCGAACGTGAGCGTAGAGCCATTCTTTATGTCGTTGAGCGTACAGCTTGCACTGTATTCTACCGCCTCGCTGCTCCAACCGCTGCCGGTATAATACTTGTCGCTGAAGACAAAGGTCACCTCATCGGAAAGGTCCAATCCCTCGCTGTCCTCAAAGGTAATTCCCGACACCACATTGTCACGGTCTATTGCAATATCACCTTTATACACTCCATTCTGATATACTTTCACGTTGGAGACTGTTCCGTTGTTGTTACCGTTGTTGTATATTGTCTGCGGATAGCGTCCAAGTGTCTGCTGTATAGTCACAGCGGTGCTTGTACCCAGCGTGAGAGTTTCGTAGATCTCCTCGTTGTCGAAGCTTGCACTGCCAGTGTTGAAGTATTGGTTGGATACATATACCGTCGCGGCGCTTTCGGTGCAGTTGGTACGGAAATCGGTTATAAAAGAGACATCACCGTTGGACTCTTTTACCGGTACGTCCCTACCGTCGCCCGTTGGCGAAGCCTCTTTGTAATAATTGAGGCTAATCTCCTTTATAAATCCATAAGTACCCGACATTGTCTCGGCCGGGACATTTGTTCCGGGCTTGGGGTCGATGGTATTGTTGTCGGTGCTTATGAAGAATTTCAAGGGGAAGAGCGACGAGGGGATACCTCCGGGAATTGTCACCTTGACGGCAAGCGGTGTCTTCTGCACCTTCTGCACGTGTTTGGGAATAACCTTCACTGCAAGGTCGTATGGGTTACGCAACACCAGCACAATCTGTCGCTGAAGGTCGCGCGTAGCAACGGTAATCTCCTGCACAAGCACCTTTCCCTCTTCGGGTTTGTTGGGTGTAAGGGTAATCTTGCGCCAGCCGCTGCGTCCTCCAGCCGTCTCGTCCTTTGTTGCAATGACAGCGCTTTTAAGCACATCGCCCACTGGTGCAGCAACAGTGACGCTGCCGCCCGAACCCACGCTGTTGTCTATTATGTTGGGCTTCACCTCGATGTTGCTGCGGTGCTGATAATAAATGTCGACAGGCTCTTCGCTTGTAAACACCAGATAGGTCGTACTCACGAAAAGCCGGCTCATTCCGTCGGACACATTCGTATAGTCCTTGAGCGCGACGTCTCCCGCCACGTTGTTGCTCGCAGGCTTTTCTATTGCCTCCTGAATTGTGGGGTAACCCTCGCCTGTCACGTCCTTCAGGTTCACCGTATAAATGAAATTCCTGAGGATATTGAAATAGACATTTGTTTTTGTATTCTCGTCGACATATATAAAGTCGAGTTTGTAATACGTGTCTTCTACATTGTCGAAATTACTGTCGGGGGCATACTTTCCCTTTATTATCATAGATGTTGGCGAGGTGGCAGTCCTGTTGCTGCGCTCATAGAGATAAAAGGGCTTGTCGGGCGTAAGGAAATCGTCGTCGGTGATTGTCCTTGAGAGGAATGTACCGTCGTCGTATGGCTCGTTGCCTTCGTAGCCCTGCAGGTTGAACAGGTTGGCATACGACTCGCATTTAAGCGTGCCGTTGTCATTTACAACATAATTGGCAAACGTACCGTCCTTTGAGTTGTAGGGAGCAACCGTTCCGCGTGTAGGTACATTGTATATCGCATATCCTTCCAGGCGGAATTTCTCTGTCAGGTCGACACCCTCCTTGGGCTCTACGCTCACCCTTATCTGCGCAAAGTTACGGACGAGCGGCACACGCTGCACCTGCAACTCGAAACCCTCGGTTATTTTGTCAATATCCACGTAATTCCAATAGACGTCGTGCTGGGCAGTATTTGCATCGGTGAGCAGGCGGCCTATGAGCTGGCTCTCCTCGCCAAAGCCCATTGTGAGTCCCGGATAGTTGGCAATGATATGCAGACGGCGCGGCTCGGTGCTCTCCATCAACTGCACTCCAAAATCCCAGCAGTTATTCTCGCTGTTCCACTCGGGCGCAGTATTGTCGGCGCGCACGAACTGCTCAAGGAAAAACACACCGCCTGCCTCGGCAAATACAGCCACGTGCAGATTCTCGAACTCAAAATCGGTGCGGTCAAAAGCACGTGTAGCAGGCGACAATGCCTCGGGAAAGGTCACGCCAATGGTCCAGTTTACAGTTTTTACACCATCGCCGGGCAACTGTACATCGTGCTCGCTGCAACCTGCAAGGAAGAACAGGGCAACGATGCATAATACCGTATATATATATCTTGTCTTCTTCATAGGATTATCTTTGTTTGTCTCCGTATGTAAAAGTCGACTTGTCCACTCTCTCATCGCCCCAATACCAGGTGTCATATACGCAACGCACATAGGCCGATGTAGCAGTAGTCGTAGAGAACTCGTGTGTACTGCTGCTTACTTTCACTGCCGAGTGGGCACTCCAGTAATTGTTGTCGGCAGTAAAGAGCACCGGAATTATTCCCCAGCCCGATAGCTGTATGATATACTTCACCTCGGCTTCCGTGGGCACTCTCCAGCGTCCTGCAGGGTAACCGTCCTCCTGGTATGTGGCACATCTCTTTTGTGCATCGGAAGAGCTCATTGTAGTACATACTCCGTACGACGATGCCACCATAAACGCCGGTGCAATCATCTCCTTAGTCATATCGGCGCTGCTGGTGGGGTAATAGTATGTCAACGACCTGCTATTCTTGTCCTTGTTTATACTCGAAGGATTGCTTACGGTTTTTGAGCGCGGGTCGCCAATAATATAATCCTCGCCCGCCTCCTCGGTAAGTGAGTTCACAGTGATGATATATCTGTTGGGATTCTGGTTGTTACTTTCAGTTGTCAATCCGTACACTCGGTTCCAACCGCTGCTGGTAGACTGCGCATTGTTTATATAAACATATCCCTTATTTCCGTTTGTATTGGAATCGTTGCTATAATCGGTATTCGGGTCGGTCACGATGGAAATCATCGGGTACTGTGTTATTTTCACTGTTTCGCTGTACTTGTCGTCACCAACGTGCTGTACATCGAACGTAATGATATACTCCGAGTAGTCGGAGCTGCTGTTCATATGGTTCTCGAGCACGTGTTCGAAGAAAATATAGTTGCGGCTGTCGTCATCGTCGGCACCGGCAATGTATATGCTCAGTGTAACCGGATTCACCAGATTGCTGTTGGCAGGTATGGTATATTTTCCGTTTGTAGCCACAGGCGCTGCTACATTTGCAATCTCCTGTATTGACGATATGTTGTTGGAGACATTGTTCTTCTCCACTTTTACATTCAATATCTCCACTGGGTCGCTGCTGAAGAAATACAACTGCCTGCTCAGCGTGTTGTTCAACTCGACTGCTGTCTCGTCGAGCACAAGGAACTTCAGTTTGTTTATCTCGGCATCAACATCGGTCTCTTCGCTGTCGCCCTGTACCATAGTGTTTCCCCAATCGAGTATCACGTAGTTGCAGGGATAGAGCACCACGGGGCTCTCCTCCTCGTCGCTGCCAAGCACCTCCACCTTCTGCTTTATCTTGTAGTAGGTGTTGCGCTTGAGGTATGTTCCGGCGGGGTTCACGGGTATCTCGTAGTATGTTGTCTTCTTTATTGTACTGTCATCTTCGCGCGTCCAATTCACCACCAGTATAAAATAGGTGCGGCTCTCTTCGTCGGCACCCCAGTTTGTGGGATACGTATAAAGGGGGTATTTTGTTGTAAGGTTGTCGCCTTCCTGCGTATTGAGCGCTATTGCCCTAAGGTCGAACCTGTCGGTCTCCTTGTTGGGCGTGTAGAGATACCTGTCGGGCATTATGCCGACAGTGGTACGGTTCACTCCGCCACGCATCGTGAACATCACATTCTGCTTGTCGGGGTTCCATATTTTGCCATCGGTGTCCTCTACCCTGTCCTTGATACCGTCTATTATGAGGCTTATCTTTACCGCTACACGCTCAACGGGAACAGTTCCTGTGAGGGTGAGGTTGCTGCGCGAAATGACAGCATAACCTTCCATCACAAAATCGTCCTGCACAGTGGTATTATATTCGTACTCAACAGTTTCTCCAACGGTGACGGGACTCTGCACGCGCTGTTGGAATTGAGAAGAATACAGCACCGTGCTTCCCTTTACCGACTGCATACTGAGGTCGTCGGACGGGAGGGCGTTGTCTGTACCCGACACTGCCGGGCGGTTCACTATTATATATGCATCGCACTGGGTGACACCCTCGTCGGGGAAGAGCTGGTTGTATGCGCCCAAAGGGAGCGACAGGCTGATTGACGCCCTGTGTGCACCGGCATCGTAATTGGTTATCGCAATATCGGTCGACACGTATGCCGGCTGCTCACCGGCCTCGGCACCGCCTTTCTTATAGAGGAAAAGGTCTATCTTCTTTATTGTATTCTCGTTCAACTGGTCAATGCCCGCCGAGCTACGGGTGGTGTTTCCCTTATTCTGCGACAGTTCCAATGTGAGGTTCACCACTGCACCATCGGTTACGTTTGCGATTGCACTCTCCTCGCTGCACGAGAGGACGCAGGCAAGACCCAGCAGCAGAATGAAACTTTTTATATAGTTATTGGTACTCATTGCTTGCATCATTAGATGTTAATATTTTGTATTATCACAAAATTCTTGTTGTTCGACGTGAGAATGTCCACGGGAAGAATCTCTCCGTTACAACGTACAACAAAATAGAGCTCTGCAACATTCATCACTGTGGGGTGAGCATCCATTGCCTGCACTGCCAATGTCACCTTGTCGCCCACTGCCCCCACGGCAACTCCGTCGACAATGGTAGCCCCCTCTACCCCCACCAGCCTGAAGGCATTGGGGTTACCGCTCATTGTGCGCAGCGTTGCGTACCAGGTAGCACCCAACGGGTGTGCAATCTTGAAGGAGAACTCCGCATTCACGTTAATGTCAGGCTTTATTATGAGCTCGTTCTTCTCGGCTGTCACTGTGAGTGTCTGATAGGTATCGTCGGTCCAGGAGATTCTGTCGCTCTCGTTGTCAATGGTAACGATGTCGCTGAACTCGTTCGACCTCTCCTCCAAATCCCACGGCTGCACCTCGACATTCAGCTCGGCTGTACCGCCGGGAGGCTGTATGCTCAGCGTATAGTGTATATGCCTGTTTATGTTCCACATTGCAAGGTCACTGCGGTACAATGGTACTGTAGCGGTACTTGCCGTTACCTCGCCGTTAATCACCAGTTCATACTCAACATTCAACAATTGCACAAACTCGCTGCTGCCGGTAAGATACAGCATCTGAGGCATCAGGTAGAGGCAATCGTCGAGGTTGTGCGGAATCTCGTCGGCAATATTGTTGAGCGACGATACATCTACCGCCATATTCTTCAGATAGCCGTTGTCGTAGGCGCTGCCTGCTGGAAACTCCTTTGTATCCCACACGTCGTTGGCATTTGAAGCGAGCCATTTGTTCTGCGATGCAGCACCGGTAACACTGTCGTATGTATTCTTTCCGTCGTGCGTGAAACTGACATTGCCGCTGTAACGAATATTCTTGAGCTCCAAGGATTTCACATTGAGCTTTACGGCACCGTCCGACGCACCGTCGAGGCGTACTGCGAATGTGACTTTCGAGAGTGCGTGGCGGAATTTGAGCGGCACTACCCCCGAAGCAAAATTGCCCAGACTGCCCAGCTCTTCATCGGCAAACATATAGTTTGTGCGTCCCTCCACTATTCCCTGGAAAGAGTAACCCGCGTATGGGGCCGAGGGTACGGTTATCCTCATAGGGCTGTCCGAGGGGTCGGCCGTGTAGGGGGAGTATGCTGCAAAATGCAGCTCGCCTTTCGTCCAATAATATTTATATTCGGTGGAACAGGAAGCGCCGTCGTAGATAACCTTCACATTTTCCATTATGGGCACTTTGCCGTTCGCTGCCGACGCATAGGAGGGTGTATAGTCTGTTGCATACACTGCAAACTGCGTTCCTGTGTAGTCGATAAAATTGCTGCTTATGGCGCGGGTCTCGTCCACAGCCGTGAACGAGTACACCAACGGTTGCCCGTCAGCGTCCATATTATTAATGTCGTCGCTGCACCCTGCTGCAAGCAGAATGGCCGACAATATCAATATATTCTTTATTTTATCTGTTCCTTGCATCATAATTGTCTAAAATATCGGTCGTGAAGGTCACGCTCCCGGTGGTAAGGTTCAGTGTGTAGGTGTAGTATTTTCCTACGTTCCATTCACCCTCTATCGCCCTTGATACAATCTTGCGCCCAGGGACAACAAGAGCACCGTTCCCGTCGTATACGTCCACCGTGAGTGTCACGTGGTGCAACACCGTCTGTGGAAGCACCATTTGCGTGCCCACTGTCTGCGAGCTGCTGCCAACCATCATAGAACTGCTGCAGAACTCTATCGACATTGTCTCGTCTGTTGGCGTCCACGTCGCCTGCGGGAAGGACTGGAAACTCCCTTTGTAATGTACATTCTCCATCGTCAGGCTACGCACGCGCAAGGTGCTGTCGGCCTGTGCCATTGAGCGTACACGGAACTCCACTTTGGCAAGTGTGGGAACAAACGGCAGTGCTATGCAGCCTCCGTTGCGTTTGCCCGGGCAGTCGACCACCGAATTTGTAAAAAGCGGATACACTCCACGTGTTACATCAAAATCCTCTATTGTCACCCCTTTGCTGTTGGAGTACCTTACGTTGTCGTCGTATGGAGAATGGGCAAACACCGTTAGTCTCTGCTTGCCCCGCCACTCGACGGGAGGGGTATTTGTCCAACGCCCGCCGTTGTATGTAACTATTGAATTGTCGGCAAGGAGTGTTGCCTCCTGACGGTTCTTTTCCCACGATTTATTCTCGCCGAGACTGTATATCCACACTCCGAACGGCACATCTTGTGGATATTCGCCCGAGTGGGCACGTGTGCTTGCTGTCACAGCCGGCGTAAAGGATACATACAATTGGGGCAGATACTCACTCTTCTCATCGGTGCACGAGGCTGCCGATGCGAGCAAAAGCATCAGTAACATAGATGTTTTTATCTGCTTCATTGTATCCACGCCGTGTTTGTGTTTACATTTCCGTTTTTTGGTATAAGACCGGAACCGGGAGCATATAAACAAAGGAAAAATCCTCTCGTTCCCCTCGCCGTCTTATTTTTGTAGCTATGGAGGGTTTCAATCCTCCATAGCTTGTTGTTATGCTCAATTCTCCCTATCAGCGGGAAACAGCCGTCAAATTATATGCTGTTCCGCGGGAATTGCACACATTGATTAGGGTATAGGATCAATCACAGGAGCATCGCCGCTCATAGTACCCCACTCCTCCTCGTTAACAGTGAATTCGATGGGAGTGAGTATCTCGCTGGGGTCGATAGAGATGTTGTAGGTGATGACCTTGTTCATAAACCAGTTTCTGATTGATGTAGCACCAAAGAGATCGAATGTCTTTGTATAGGTCTCTACAGTGTTGGGCTGCGTGGGGTTGCCAAGATAATCGGTCTCGATAGTGTACTCGATGGTTATCTGCTGTACGCCGTCCTGGAGAGCCTGGGGAAGCATATAGTATGTCTCGGCTGAAGCGTATGGTGTCGCTGCTGCACCAGCGCCGATGCTTGCGTAAAGAGGCTGGTCGGTGCTGGTTACCAGCCAAGTCTCGTTGCCGCTTGTATTGTCCCACAACTTGTTGCCGTCTGTAGCGTCCCAAGAGTCGTTTATAACAACCTCACCAGCGCACTGCAGACCGGTAACCTTAATGTCCTTTACTGTAACAAGCCATCTTGCATCGGCGTTCTCACGCTCCTTCTGTGTGACATTGATGTTGATTTTTGAAAGGAGGTGACGGAACAAGAGAGCTACAGTACCGCTGTTGGCAGTCTTTACCTCGGTTGTCATAATGTTCGTAGAGTGGTAATCGTTGCCGTTAGGAACAACAAATGTCAATGCAGTAGTACCGTCAGCAGCACGTCCGGGAGCTGTGAAATAAGGAGAACCTGCCAATGTTGTAGGAACAGCAACAAAGTCGAGTGCACGACCGTCAACGGGCCAGTAATATTTGTTCTCGCTTACGAATGTTCCCGAAGTGGGATCGTAAACATCTCCGGGGATTACACCGGTATTCAAACCGTCGTACCAAGACCAGATTGTAACATTGTCTGCGAATAGCACATCGGGATCGTGCTCCGCACGTGTCTGGGTTGTGTACTTTGCCACAGCAAAATTAATCTCATTGCTGTCGACAGCACCTGCAAAAACATTTTCATCATTTGTACAGCTTGTAAACGCTACGCCTACCATTGCTGCGAGTAAAAACATTTTTTTCATAGTTAGTAAAATTAGGTTATAAAATTAGTTAATTAATATGAATTTACATAATAGTTTATATGTCAATAAATCCTTCGTCCTTGTTCCAGCCCTCTACTGTAGGGTCGAACATTCCTTTGTCGTCCTCCCCTCCAGGCGGCGGGTCGGGGGTATCGGGCTCGGGAATTACAAATTCCTTGTCTATCAACAGCCAGTTGTTCTGCACCGCTGGCTCTGTCTTAAAGATAGAATCCATATCCAGGGTCATTTCTATCACTTGGCCGTCCACTCTTATCACATTGAATGTCACATACAGCTTACTCTCGAGCGACGGGTCAATCTCATCGGGGCGCTTGCCAAAGGTGTTGAACACTGCGCACAGCACATCTTGGTTGGTGGCGCGTATGCGTGTATCGGTGCTTCGCTGCATCTCGAAAAAGATTCCTGCATACTCGTCGTAGTTGCGCTCTCCCACTGCAAAGCGGTTCGAGGGGGCAAGGTCGGTGAGCACCGCTGTCGCGTCCGAAGCGTAACGTCCGTTCACAAGGCGTATCTGTACATAATATGTGTCAACAACCGTATGTGCCTCGGTCACAATCTCAACAATATCGGTATGCTCGGCAATGACTACATTTTTCTCACGTGCCACAAGCAGGTGGTCGGGGGTGTAGTATATTCGCGGATTCGCCTCCTCGGCACGGGTATTGAAACGCGAATACAGGTTGTCGGATATTTCCGAGGTGTATGCCGTTATTGTATTGTAGTTGTTCTCATCGGCTACAAGTGTCGATGGTGTATCAAAATTATAGCACACGACGTTATATGTTCCAGGGTACACAATCACATCGCCTTCGATATAATCGTAGCCATTCTCGTCTACTCCTTTCTTCGATATGAACCCTTGTGCTGTCACATTCTTTGTGTCTGCATCGTAGAACATCACTCTTATGACACCCGGAGTTATATCGGGTACTTCTATGCTGCTGTTGTATATGCCAGTTGTCACGTTCGGCACTTCCTCGTTCTTCAGTATCACACGCACACGTACCTTTTCGCTTGTATCTACAAGCGGACGGCGCTCGCAAGACAGCGATGCTATGGCAAGAATGCACAATAATATGTATATCACTGTCCTATTCATTGCTCACCTCCATTTTCCTTGTAGATATTGTTATCGGGAGCACAATAGATGCCTTGATTTTTGTAGGTCCAAAGTACCCCAGGCGTCCCTGCTTATAGGGGTTGCGTATCAGTTCGCTATAGTCGGGCGAAGGCTTGTAGTTGCGATAGGCTGTTGACAGGTATCCGACCGACGCCGATAGCTCAAAATTAAAATATTTTCCTATGGGCAGCGCATATCCCAATGTCACTCCTGCCGACCAGTATTCACCTTGATAGTTTACCTCCCTGTCCCACTGGAAGTCGTACTTTGCCGACATTGCATATACTCCCACAAAATTCCCACTGAGCACCTTGCGTGCTTCGCTACGCTTGAACCAGTAGCGTGCCTCGGCTCCCATCTCCCACATCTGGAAAGCATATTTGTTTCCACTGTGCCACCAAGGAAAGACGTCCTCCACTGCTACCGACCAGCGGTTGCCGATGGGAAACTCGAGCTCCACATTAAGTGCCGTCGCAAGGTCGTAGAGTACGTTGGTCTTTGCTGCAAAGGTGTACTCCTTTCTGGCGGAAACGAGCTTTGTCAAAGGTATATACTCGGCCTTTGGCCACACTCGCGGCTCGGGTCTTGTTTCAATAATCCTGCTCTCGTTGTAATAGAGTATGCAGAACATCGAGTTTCTTATGCGCGGATAGTAGGTAGCCAACAGATAGCGGTAGACAGGCAACTGCTTCATTCGCCATTTTTTTGTAGCCATACTTACATCGGCATCTATAACAGCAAGGACCTTCTTTTTTGTAGAGTCCTTGAGTTTGGTGTCATTAACAACATACTCGCGCAACTGCGCCCACGATTCACCGTCGGGGTGAACAAAGAGTTTTCCTTTCAACAAGGGGTGCACCTCTTCTATGTGCCTGCGCATTGTGTTTGCACGGTTCTTGGAGAGCCGCACATTATGCTCATATACTCCCTCGGGAGACGACTGCGACACAATCACTACCGAGTCGATGCGCGAAAGACCTATCGAGTCTATCACCTGTGCAAAGAGACTGAGAGCCTCGTCGTTGCCCATATAGTTAAGGTCGAGATTGTGTTTGTCGAGACGGAAATGCACCTCGATTCCGACAAGGCTTTTTTGCGGACCACGTACTATGGTCTGTGCCTTCAACCCTGTAAGGAGAAACAGCATTAGCGTAACAAAAACACTTATATATCTCATCATTCATTCCATTAATAGGCGTATATCCCTTTGGTATATCCCGTACTATTTTGACGGGCACCCCTCAACAGGCAATATACCCATATAAAAAAGTAATGACAAACAAAAAGCAAAAAGCTTACTTTGTATTAGCTTTTTTATCTAATTCCCATCAATTTTGCAAAATAATATATAATTTCAACACAAAGCAAATTTTATATGACATTTTTTCGGGCAAAGTTTCAAATTTTAACATTATGAAATAAAAATTGCACATTTACCCCCCCCCCGTGTGCAAAGTGTCAACTTTCATTTGACACATTATTTTGCACACGGGGTACACAAATGTGTAATTTTCCAATATCCTACAAACACAAAAGAGTGATTATAAACTACATACAGACAGCCCGCGTATTTTATGAACAAATTATATAAAATTTACACAAGCGTTAACATATTGACATTTTGTCAGCAATAAAGAATAAACGCACGTAAATATTATACTAATATTTATAAATACATCAAGAGAGCTGGCATAAAGACAGAATTTCAGAGCTCGAATTTACACAAAAGTAAAATTTATATACAACTATTTTAGAAGCTGTTTAAATTTATATCGTTAAGTTTTTTATAGGTCAAAAATAGTGCCAACGAGCAAAACGCAAGTTTACTTGCAGTTTTTCGGCGAGTGCAGCCTATTTTGGCGCAATGCAAGATTGGAAAGTTTTATTATTTTTCGAGG
>JAFZIA010000097.1 GCA_017554605.1 Bacteroidaceae bacterium | reverse complement strand
GGGGTGCGACCAAACTTCGCACCATCAATCGAGCCAAGCACATAGTTTCAATTCACGCACCCACGAGGGGTGCGACTTGAATGCAGGGAATACAGTTCGGAAAGGCACAAAGTTTCAATTCACGCACCCACGAGGGGTGCGACTTTGTGTCAAGTACACATAACAGTACAAGAGAGTGTTTCAATTCACGCACCCACGAGGGGTGCGACCTTTGCCCCCTCTCTGCTGTACCATATTATACAGTTTCAATTCACGCACCCACGAGGGGTGCGACCAAACTTCGCACCATCAATCGAGCCAAGCACATAGTTTCAATTCACGCACCCACGAGGGGTGCGACTTTAATCTCGGCCAGTGCTATTATAGGGGATACGGAGTTTCAATTCACGCACCCACGAGGGGTGCGACATATTAACACCGTAAATGTGTTTTGCGACGTGAGTTTCAATTCACGCACCCACGAGGGGTGCGACGCAGTCCGCTGGTGCAAATGACTTGTTTTCAATGTTTCAATTCACGCACCCACGAGGGGTGCGACATTAGTGTAGGTAATGCTAACGGTGAGAATGGTGGTGTTTCAATTCACGCACCCACGAGGGGTGCGACTTTGAGTCTTGTGCAGTTCCAGATTGATGATGGTGTTTCAATTCACGCACCCACGAGGGGTGCGACTATTGGAAGGTAACGAGAAAGTAAAGTTTGAACTGTTTCAATTCACGCACCCACGAGGGGTGCGACGTAAAATAGTCGTTATCGTAACAAACTCTATCAATGTTTCAATTCACGCACCCACGAGGGGTGCGACATAATAGTCCTGCTGAGCAAATAAAACGCTTGGAAGTTTCAATTCACGCACCCACGAGGGGTGCGACTTCGAATTTGAGAACATCGCTGAGACCTCAAACGTTTCAATTCACGCACCCACGAGGGGTGCGACTATCAGTCGATGAGGTGCGTATGATACGCGATTTTGGTTTCAATTCACGCACCCACGAGGGGTGCGACTGGCTGGTTCTAATCAACTAAAGAACAAGTCATTAGAACCATCTTTTTGCGAAGATAGGAAATTTGGTTCTATCTTCCAATAAATTTCATTAAATAGTAAACGTAAATTATTCATTAACAACAGTTGCGAAACATATTGCTTTTTTTGCAACACTTCTTGTTCGCAGTGGCTCAAATTATAAGCTCCTCATCTAAGTCCACCAAATTGTTTTTACCAATAGTCTCTATTCGCCTATTCCAATTATTACCCAACAAATAGAATCGTACATTATCCAACTCATTATCTATTATTGAACTGATTTTATTTTTCAGAATAACGAATTGCGATTCAGTCAATCTACATTCAAACACGGAATTCTGCACCCTTTGACCGTAGTCACGGCACAATTTAGCAACCTTTCTCAGTCGCTTCTCTCCCGTTTCGGATATAGTGTCAACATCATAAGTTATCAATACCATCATAATTCAACGGATTAAGAACACCGGATAATCGTCCAAGTCGCCACGCAAATATCGGGCCAGCAACATAGACTGAACAAACGGCAACAGTCCTATCGGAATTTTTTCATTCAGATAAGGATGCAGTATCAACTCTTTTTTCCTTGCTTGCCACGCCGTGAGGATAATTTTCCGGCAAGAGTCGGTCATAACAACACTTTCGTCTCCCTGTGAAATAAAATCCTTTGCACAAACTTGCCTGCGGTTAATGAGCGACAGTACTAACCTGTCTCCCAAATATGCCCTCAGTTCCTCCATCACGTCGAGCGCCAAAGATGTCCTTCCGGGACGTAAGGTGTGCAGGAAACCCACATAGGGGTCCAGCCCCACAGTTTCCAATGCTGCTGCCACATCATTTGCTATCAATGTATATACAAACGACAACATTGCATTTACCGCATCTTTAGGCGGACGACGATTCCTGCCACAAAAAGGAAAGTCGGACTTCTGATTGAGTATCAAATGAGGAAAAACCTCAAAATAGACACTTGCAGCATCGCCCTCCACTCCTCTTAGCTGGTTAAGGTCCTCCACTCTTTGTACTTCGCGCTTCCTCACTTCCAATATACCGACAGCAGACGAAACATCGCTGTTATTGCCATAATCACGCTCAAAGCGGCGCAAGATATTCCTGTAATTCTGTATTTTCCCAGCAATATACAATTTGCTCAGGTGCAATGCAAAATTCTTATCGTTCGACAGCTCGTACTGTTTTGTCCTCAACAACACGTTTCCTTTCACAGGTCCTTGCACACGCGCCACAAAGCGTCCTTGTGGTGAAAGAAAAGTCAGCGAGACTCCATTGTCGGCACACAGCTTCATAAGCCCGGGGCTTGCACCCATATACCCGAAAGTCACTATACCCTCTATATTTATTACAGGAATGCGGAACAGTTCCTGCTGCTTTACCGTAACGACGACATTCATACCGTCCTTGGACAGATACGCGTCGGGAGTTGTGACATATAAAGTGTTAAGAAGTTTCCTCATACAAGTTGAGTTTTAGATAATCCGACACTTTGGATTGCTGTTCCAGTTGCGGCAGGCAGATGTCAACCAACGAACATTTCTTGCATCGTGCCGTTTTCTTTGCCTTGGCAATATCTCGTCTGTTCCAGGAGTCGTGCATTGCCGATGCACATTCAAAAGTCAATTTTCTCAACTGTTCGTTGATGTGTATGACCTCCCTCCGGCGTGTCTCTCCATAAAACATAGCGCCATACTCAATGTGTATTCCGTACATCTCTTCAAGGCAGATGACCTGGGCTGCAAGCTGCACCTCGTCACACTCGTCGGGCTTATGATGCCCACGCTTGTACTCAATGGGATAGAGATACCAGAAACCGGGGTACTTGTTGTGCGTTATTGCATTCTCTGCCGAGTCGGCGGGCAACAATTCTATTGCATCGGCAATTCCATACAATCCTAATTCACGCGAAGCAATATGCACGGATCTCAAAGTTATTGTATCTCCATTTTTCTGACGGTAGAAAGGATTGTCGACATTCTCGTGCAACAACTGCCCCTCTACGGTCAAACGGTTATCCTCCCATTCCTGAGAAAGATGAATCAAGCTCCATTGTCGGGGACAGAACATATAATGTTGAATCCCCGACAACATTAGCATATCTTCTTCGGTGTACATATTGTCAGATGAGTTCTTCTACCTCAACACCCGAAGGAATATCACCGCTGACAATCACTTCGTAATCCTTGAAAGAACGGGGAACGCCGGCTGTCTTTCTGCTGATTTGTACCAAGTCGAAGAGTTTGTTTGCCGGTGCATTGCCCAAGGCCGAGCTGTGACGGAATACAATGAGCTTCTGCGCACTCATCAGTCCGCGTGAAGCCGAACGGTCAATATCGAACATATTCCTCAATGCCTCGAAGAACAACTGAAGGTCTTCCTCGCCAAATCCAGTCTGCTTTGCCAAGTTTGCCGAGATAAATCCGTGGCATACATAAAGGCCGTACGGTATTGTGGCCTTGCGTCCCATAGTATGATTCTCGCCACCCTGCTTCTCGGCCTCCTTTTCTGTTGCAACCGCAACACGTGTGATAGAATGCTCGGCTGCAGCTATCTGGTCTACCGAACGGGCAAAAGTCATTTGAATGGGACCGCGCACCTGTCCTGCATTTTTTCCGGTCGACATAACTGCTCCAAAAGTACGTACATCGTAATACTTACGGCACATAACCTCCCTTGCAGCCGAAGTCTTGTCCTTCGCCGATTTTACACTCTCTTCCTCGTGTGCGGCATCAATAGAACTGTTCAGCACTGCCTTTTCCTTTATGAAAATATCGTATCCCTCGGTGAGTTCTTTGGCAACCTGCACATAGTTGCGTACCTTACGTTTCAGACACACGTCGGTAACAAGTCCCATACCTGTCTCAGCATCTACGCGCGGCAAGTTGCCTGCATCGGGGTCGCCATTGGGATTACCGTCCTGTACATCAAATATATACACAAAATCGATTCTATTATTCAGCTCTTTCATATCTGTATTGTTTTTTCAGTTATTACTCTTTTTAATTATTTTCTGCTTTCTTTTCAAAGAAGTCCTGTCTTTGGTGGTAATACCCCACAAAGAAGCGTCCCTGGTCCTGCAAGTCGAGATGTGCAGGGAAGCCATCGGCCGAAATCTTATCGACAATCTCCTGTTTCAATTTCTCAAACTGCACGGTCCTGCCCTCGTTCAATTTCTCTATGTGATGACAGGAGAGGTTAAGAATGGTAGGGAACACCATTGCAGGTGTTGCACTTGCCGAATTCATATATCTCTCACGAATTGAATGCTGATTGTTCGCCTCCTCCTGTATCTTTTCAAGGACAGCAAACAGACGGCCACACAGGTAGCCTTGATTCTTGTTTTCTTTGTCTAACATAATATCTATTTTTTGTTCCGGGTTATCCAATCTGTTCAAATAAGCCTTTATAATGGCAGCCCTTGTTATTGTAAGCGACTGCTCCGCTCTTATTCGGCGTATGCAACCTGCATACAAGGTGTAGGGATAGGGCGTCCCTTGAAAAATGCTCTTCACTACCGCATCGGGCAAATTGGGCGATACCTCACTCTGTTTTCCGTCAAGTGCCACCGCCGACAGGATAGACCTCAACCCCATATAAGGCTTTTTCTCTTTCCTGCCATCAATAATTTCCATATCGTCGAAATGACGGCATATGATTTCTGCAAACTTCCTGAGTTCTATTTCGGCCCAATATACTACCGCAATTCTTGCCGAGTTTGGCGCGAGCCCCAGTATATAGAACTTATCGTCCAACGATGTCTGCAGTACACCGCTATATATGGACTTGAATACCTTTTGTACCTGTTCTACCTGTCTGTTCGGATTATCGTCGGCAGTATTCGCCCCGAACAAGCTGAAGATACACTCTTCGGCCGTGCTGCATACTTCATTGCCCGAAGATGCCCAAAAGAGATAAGTCCTGTTGCCAATCAGAAATTTGTTACGCGAATCACCCGACAACATATAATTCAGCGCTGTCGTATAAGCAAATTCCGAAGCCTCGCCAATTGGAGCGTTACCGCCCTTCTCTTTTCCATAAGAGTCGTAGCCCGACTTTACCTGAAAGGAGACCAGCTTGGCGGTAGCCTGGCTTCCGGGTATCATTGTAGCAGTAGTTGTCTCAACCGTACTTTCCTTTTTACCCGAAACCAGACAAATTTGTTTTTCAGACGACGTCCCGCAATCCCAAATGCCCAACAACTCTTCTTTTTCGGCAACTATCCTGTCATCTCCTTCCAACATAAAGGAGAAGTTAGAGTATTTCTTGTTGAGGTTATTTTCTACTTCGCTCCACAGAGGCGAACTTTTCATAGAAGAGATAATCTCTTGGGGTGTCTGTCGGTAAAACAGGTTCAACGCTTGCAAATCACGATTGCCGGGCAACGCATCATATATCTCATCGACACTCTTCTTGAAAACCTCAAAATACTTCCTGCAAGTATCCATATCGGCTTTATCGGAATACCCAAAGACGTATGCGCTATTGTCGTACAGAAAATTTGCCACGGGTGCACTTGAACGACCTACGTGTTTTTTAACAAGGAACTGTTGCGCCCGTTTCTTGTCGATTCTCTTATCCTCGAATCTCACAAAACGACCCGACGCATCAATCACAATTATAAAACCTATCTCCTTCAGTTCAAGACCGAAGGCCGGCAGTTTTTCCTTGCACCTTTCATAATAGTCATACAAAGCCTTAAGTATCATTTCAGCACCTCCTTACTCTCTCTTGGTGGAACAATTATAACTCCATTCTCCATCTTTGCACGATAGAACATTGCCTGGGGCTTCTCTGCATTACTGTCAAAATCCATATCATACAACATAAGGCCCAAGTCGCGGTTATCGGCTATTGGAGCGCTCAAAATATCATTATCAACATCTACAAGACGGAACGAAGCAGCGCATTCACGTGTACCCAAATATGGCTGATTGAAACACTGTCCCTTGCCCGCACGCCGCTCGAACATAGCGTTGTACTTGCCGGGATTCTCGTCTTTGCGGAGCATATCTGCCTCCTCGGCATCTATATGAGGATTTTTTGTCTCCTTCCGTTTCCATTTAGGGATAAATTCTAGCTTTGCCCAAATACGGTAGCGCACATCCTGCAGCATCAATGTATTCTTTTGCTGTCTCTTGTCTTCGATGAAGATAGGATTTCTTGCAGCTACCGCACCTACCTCGTTCCTGCGCACCGATGTCCATTTTATCTCATTCAGCACCTCTATCCTTGTCACTTGCCAACGTATGGCAGGTTTCCAGAATATCGCTTCAAAAATTGCTCTTGCAGCCGAAGGGGTTATGACGTCGTAGCTCACGCGCTCTACTTTCAGTTCGGGCCGTGTAAAGCAAGCCATCGGTCCCCACACTTCCAAGCAGAATTCCTTGTCGTAGTATTCCATAAATTATTGTATTAATATCTCTTCTAACCAATGGTTGTCCATAAGTACTCCTGTATCTCCATCATACTGTTCACGGTCAACCAATAAATAAACACCTTCCAAAATTTCCTCAATCAATCCCTCCTTTAACAATTTCCTGAAATCGTATTCACGCAAATTTACCATATATCTGCTCAGCCGCTTCATCAAATCGTATGATATGCCCTGCATCTTCATTTGCCCGACAAGCTCCATACTATCCCCATAATTGACAATGATACTCCTGCCGTTGTTGTCTATCAACTGGAACTCCTCGGCTACCGATTCGAAATACAATTCTCCGGGCTTCAGCCGTTCTTGCACTTTTACCTTATCAAAAGTTTCGCTATTCCTGTATAGACGAATAAAATACTCCTTCATTGTTTCTGGTGCAAACCAATCAGTAACCCCTATCATATTCTTAAGCGTTGCACTGCCCCTTGAAAGGCTTCCCGGTGGCAAGGGATGCGTAAAAGAAAATACAAAAGTATCACTTATACCCAATTTACCCTCACGGTTGCATCGTCCTGCAGCCTGCAATACCGAGTCGAGCCCAGCCTCCTGCCTGAAGACAACTGGAAAATCAATGTCTACACCGGCCTCAATCAACTGCGTTGCGACGACTCTTACAACTTTAACATCGGGATTGACCAGTGCATTCTTAATCTTCCCAATCACTTTTTGGATATGCGCCGAGCACATCATACGCGACAAATGAAATGTACATTCACCCTCGGGCAACCTTGAATATAGTTCCTGGGCATCTTTGCGGGTATTTACGATGCACAGCACCTTATCGTATTGCATAAGCCTATCGGCCAGGGCATCGTAGTCCACTGCACACTTGTCAAAGTGCAGGTTCACGCGGCGCAACTTGTCGTGCAGGGACATCCCTGTTGGAACTATTTCTTTTACCGACGATAACCCTCTTAACTTTATCATTGGATTGCACCCTCTATGCTCGCCGCTCAGAACCGGCTGGCTTGCAGTTGTAAACAGTATCGAAGTACAGAAAAGCCGCTGATAAGCATTCAAACTATCCACAATTGGTTGCAAATGTTCGGTCGGGAGCATTTGTACCTCGTCCAACACAAGAACGCTGTTACATATATTATGCAATTTCCTGCATACCGAAGGTTTATTGGAAAGCATCGACTCGAACAACTGTACATTTGTTGTAACCACTATCGGATAGTCCCAATTCTCTGTTGCCAACCGCTGCTTGAGTCTAAGTTCATTCACATCTTCGCTATAATCCTTGAGTACAACATCGGCATCAAATACAGAATGGTGCTCCAACACATTCTCGGCACCGAATATGCCACGCAGAATGGCTGCCGTCTGGACAATGATACTTGTATATGGTATTGCAATTATTATTCTCTCCTTATTGTATTTGACGGCGTGAAGCATTGCCCATAATAATGATGACAAAGTTTTTCCGCCACCCGTCGGCACTGTCAAGGAATAAAAACCAGGCACATCAGATGCACTCTCCCGGCATATATCCTGTATAGAGGAACGCAGCTTGTTCAATTCTGTCGCGACCGATTTTTCCGATAATTTTCTCAAATAATCTTCGAGCAAAGGCAAAAGGTTTTTCAAGGAATTCTGTTTTTTCCTCGACTCGGCTCTTGTCTTATCCATAAATTCCTCGGTATCCAAAAAATCGGCATCAACCAGACAAGAATAAAGCACTCTCGTCAGATGATGAAAATCCTGAGGTTGCCAAGCTACTCCCTTGGGCATATCCAATTTTACATCCAGCGGCTTCCCTGCTTCAATACCAACGGGCAGTTCCGCCTTCATCTTTTGGGTAAAATCGGTATAGTCGTACAGCCCTGCGTGATGTGCCATTATGGGCATAGACAGCAAAGGGAACATTTGCGGATATTCAGCCTTTGCCAACAAAGCACCGACAAAGGCGTGGGGAGTCTTTTCTGCTCCAGTAATATCGGGCATATATCCCGACACCTTTTTTATATAGCGCTGAAACCCCTCCTGTTCCTTTCCCCTGTCGTGCAACAAGCCCAATACTCTACCGAAATCCTCAAAACCTATCTTCTTTGCAAAAGATGCGGCAAGGCGTGACACATTCTCGGAGTGTTGTCCGTTCGATTGAAAAACCCATTCACCAGCTTCTTCATCGTATCGTAGATGTGATATATACAAGGGAGGTTCCATATTTTTAAGAAAACGTAGTTTTTCCAAAAATAGCACAAATCAGAAGAAAAACAAACAAAGTGCACATATTTTCTTTGGAACTGCAGCCCATGCTATTCAATAGAAACAGAAAAAGCCCCAAATCACGGCTGGAACTACAATCCGGCATAGAAGAGGGGCTTTATTCGTCACTAAAGCAGCTTATGAGTCAATTACTATTTCATTATAAGAAATTATCAAAGGACATAATTTCTATTTATATAGAACAAGCTATTCCAACAAATAAATAACTCAGACCACAGATACTGCAAATAGTGTTATCAAAGAAACAGGATTCCCTGAACCCTCTCCCTTCGGGACTACAACCCGACGCGGTATTCAGGAGACCCTTTTCCTTTGGCAAAATTACACAATTATCTACAATGTACCAAAAAAAGTAAATGTATTATTAAAATATATAAAAGGACTACAACCTAAAAAAAAGAGCAACCCCTCTATTCCTCACAGGAAACGATACTAATAAACAGCTACAACAACCGTTTATCCTTATAAGCACAAAGAAGTCCTTTAATGTAGCCATCGTAAAATGAATTATTTTAATTGTAATAAGAAAAGACTTTGACATAAAAATCGGTAATAATATATCCCCGAGGCTGCACGTACAGACTGTCGCACACAAGAGCAATAGACAACTGCTTCATCATACAACACATCTCGCAAGCGTGAACAAAAGCAACCGAGGATTGTTATTCTATACAGAGAGCTGCCTGCAATGGTTTTGCGCAGCTGTAAACAAAGAGTGACAAAATATGAAAAAGACGGATTGTATGACAAAAAGTATCTCTGTGCTGTGCGCGGCATTTTGCGCGTGCAACATATCATCGTTTGCCTGCACGGGAATTGCGCTCACCGCAAAGGACGGCAGCTACGTACAGGCCCGTACCATTGAAAATGCCGAGATGAGACTGCCGAGCGAATATGTGGTTATCCCCCGCGGACACAAGCTCCAATCATACACGCCCGAGGCAAAGAACGGAATGGTCTTTACAGCAAAATACGGTGTTGTAGGCCTGTGTGTGGTTCAAAAGGAGTTCATTGCCGAGGGGCTTAACGAAGCGGGACTGTCGACTGGGCTGTTTTTCTTTCCCGGCTATGGCTCGTATGAGCCTTACGATGCACAATATGCGGCACACACCGTTGGCGACCTGCAACTCAACAGTTGGATGCTGTCACAATTTGCCACTGTCGGCGAGGTTATTGATGCTGTAGAATCGGGTAAGGTGCACGTCGTGGGACTCGACAAGAGTGCCGTTGTACATTACCGCATAGGCGACAAGAGCGGTCGTCAAGTGGTACTGGAATTTGTTGGCGGTGTACCGCATTTCTACGAGAACAGCGTCGGGGTAATAACAAATGCACCGGGATTCGAGTGGCACTTGACCAACCTCAACAACTACGTAAATCTTTTTGCAGGCAGTGCACCGGACCGGCAGTTTGGCGGAATAACACTCAAGCCCATTGGCGGGAACTCGGGCTTTCTGGGTATTCCCGGCGATGCCACCCCACCCTCGCGCTTTGTACGCGCAGCCTTTTACCGCAACACCGCACCGCAAATGCCCGACGGCTTTTCGACCGTCACCCAATGCTTTCACTTGCTGAACAATTTTGACATTCCGATAGGCATTGAGCACAAGAAGGAGGATATTCCCGATATTCCGAGCGGCACACAGTGGACGTCGGCCATCGACCTTACTAACGGGAAGGTGTACTACAAGACTGCATACAACAACAGCATACGTTGTATAGACCTTACAAGCATAGACTTTGAAAAGGTGAGATACCAGTGGCACCCGTTGGACAAGGAGGAGGTGCAGCCTGTTGAGACAATTGTGATAAAATAGAATATACAAATTTTCTTGCACGAGGTACAGAACCTCGTGCAAGAAAATTATGGAAATCAATGGGGGAGTTATATCCAAAAATGCCTTTTTTCTCAGCAAATACAGAATACCAGACAACCCGCAACTCAACAAATACGCTATTCCCTATTTCTCACTTGTTCTTATTGTTCACCATCGCATCGATTACTGCAATTGCCGTTACATTGAGAATATCCTGTACCGAGCTCTCAAAATCGATAAAGTGAATGGGCTTGTTGAGTCCCATCTGGATAGGTCCGATAATCTCGGTGTCGGGGCTCAATGACTGGAGCATCTTATACGAACAGTTGGCAGCACTGAGGCAAGGGAAGATGAGCGTGTTCACCTCCTTGCCATTGAGACGCGAGAAGGGATATTTATTATCGCGCAGCTCGCTGTTCAGCGCCACGTTCACCTGCATCTCGCCGTCGATGGCCCAATGGGGATACTCCTTGTGCAGACGCTCAACAGCCTTCTGTACACCCTCAGCACTGCCGCTCTTGTCGCTACCGAAGTTGCTGTAAGAGACCATTGCCATCACAGGCTCGTGATTGAAGAAGTGGACAGCCTTCTCGCTCAAACGGGCTATGTCGACAAGGGTATCTGTATCGGGGCTACGGTTGATGAGCGTATCGGCTACGAAGTATGTTCCTTTCTTTGAGTTGAGAATGTGCATTGTGGCAAAATGCTCGTATCCCTCCTGCAGTCCGATGACCTCCTTGGCCACCTTGATTGTATTGGAGTATTTTGTGTACAGTCCTGTCACAAAGGCATCGGCCTCGCCGGTCTCTACCATCATCATTCCAAAATAGTTGCGCTCGAACATCTTGTCGTTGGCCTCTTCGTAGGTGTATCCCTCGCGCTGTCGCTTGTCGGTGAGGATACGTGCATAGCGCTCGCGGCGTGCAGCCTCGCGGTCGTGGCGCAGGTTGACAACCTCTATGCCATCGAGGCTCAGGTCGAGCTCCTTTGCAAGTTTTTCGATACGCTCGTCGTTACCTAAGAGAATAGGATAGCATATACCCTCCTCCTTTGCCTGTACGGCGGCTTTCATCATCGAGGGGTGTGCACCCTCGGCAAATACCACGCGCTGGGGATTGGAGCGCGCAGTGTCGAAAATCTGCTGTGTGAGCTTCGACTCGCGTCCCATAAACTCGAGCAGGTGTTCCTTGTATGCCTCCCAGTCAGTTATGGTCTTGCGTGCTACACCGCTCTCTATTGCAGCCTTTGCAACCGCTGCCGACACCTCGGTAAGCAGACGCGGGTCAACGGGCTTGGGAATAAAGTAGTCTCGGCCGAATGTGAGGTTATTCACGTGGTACACCTCGTTCACAATCTCGGGAACGGGCTGCTTTGCAAGGTCGGCAATGGCGCGTACGGCAGCGAGCTTCATCTCCTCGTTTATGGCAGTGGCCGCTGTGTCGAGCGCTCCGCGGAAGATATACGGGAAGCCTATCACGTTGTTTATCTGGTTGGGATAGTCGCTTCGTCCGGTGCTTATAAGAACGTCGGGACGGCTGTCAACGGCATCTTCGTATGATATTTCGGGTACGGGATTGGCAAGGGCAAAGACAATGGGGTCGGCAGCCATTGAACGTACCATATCCTTTGTGAGGACGTTTCCTTTTGAAAGGCCGAGGAACACGTCGGCTCCCTCTACAGCCTCGGCAAGGGTTGAAATATCGTAGCGTGTTGCCGCAAACTCCACCTTCTCGGGTGTCAGGCGCTCGCGCTTGTCATTGATTACTCCCTTGCTGTCGAGCATCACGATATTCTCCTTCTTCACTCCCAGTGCCACATAGAGCCGTGCGCACGAGATTGCAGCAGCTCCTGCACCGTTCACCACCACCTTTACTTTTGCAATGTCCTTTCCGTTTACCTCGAGCGCATTCAATAGTCCCGCAGCCGAAATGATGGCCGTTCCGTGCTGGTCGTCGTGCATCACGGGAATATCGAGTTCCTCTTTCAGGCGGCGCTCAATCTCGAAACACTCGGGTGCTTTTATATCCTCGAGGTTTATTCCTCCGAATGTGGGCGAGATTGCCTTTACGGCCTCTATGAACTTGTCGGGGTCGGTCTCGTCTACCTCAATATCGAACACATCGATGCCCGCGTATATCTTGAAGAGCAATCCTTTTCCCTCCATCACGGGCTTACCGCTCACTGCACCGATATTTCCCAGGCCGAGCACTGCTGTACCGTTTGATATTACCGCTACAAGGTTGCCCTTATCGGTGTACTTGTAGGCATTCTGCTTGTCTTTCTGAATTTCGAGACAAGGCTCGGCTACTCCGGGGGAGTATGCCAGTGAAAGGTCGTATTGTGTGAAATAAGGTTTTGTGGGAACCACCTCTATCTTTCCAGGGCGCTTGCCTTCGTGATAGCGCAAGGCGTCCTCTTTTGTTATCTTTGCCATATAAATAATGTTTTTTATATTTCTATCTTTTCGCCCTCCACTCCAATGCCAAATAGTGCAAAGTCGTATTTCACAGGGTCATCGGGGCACATTTCTCTCAATCGTGCCGTGAGTGCCTCAACCGTACGGCGGTTGTTCTGCTTGCTGTCTATGAGCCCCAACGTGCGTCCTATGCGTGCCACGTGCACGTCGAGCGGTATCATCAACTGCGAGGGGTCAATCTCCTGCCATATCCCCAGGTCGACAATGCCGTCCCTGCGGCACAGCCAGCGCAGCATCATATGTAAACGCTTGCAGGCCGACGCTTGTTTGCCCGCCACACTCACGGGATTAGATATATGACGCGTGGACGCCCCGCCGTTAGCCTCGGCAAGCATAGAGCGCAGCGCAGCGATGCCTGTCCACACATCTTTTCCTGTAAAGAGATTTTCGAGCGAGCTGTTACGGGTGTATATATGCTGCAGCCCCTTGCAAAGGTATATGAAATCGCGCACAAAGAATGTGCGGTGTATGTTCAGGCTCTCCTCCATCTGCTGCCACGTGCCCCGCATTATAAAATCGTAAGGGCGGCGCTCCATAATTCCGAACAGCATCTTCTGTCCCGAGCGCAGAATCATCTTGCGGTTGCCCCACGCTATGACCGATGCAAGCAAGGCTGCAACCTCAATATCCTTCCTGTCGCTGAAAGCGTGGGCAAACTGCACCGGATCGTCCTTTACGAATTCCTTGCAGTTGTACTGCGCCACCTTGCTGTCGAGGATTATTTTCAAGCGTTCCATAATAGAAAAAGGCTGTCAGATTTTGTTCACCCTTGCCACCCTTCCTCCAAAGAAGAAGTTTGCGATGTTTGTGGCTGCAAACTGTGCCATCTCACGCCTGCCCTCCATTGTCTGTGTGCCAATGTGGGGAGTGAGCACTGTATTCTCAAGCTCCAGCAGTGCGCTGCATACAGTATCGTTGAACTCAAACACGTCGAGCCCCGCACCGGCTATAGTGCCGCTGCGCAGTGCCTCTACAAGCGCATACTCGTCGACAAGCGGGCCGCGTGCCGTGTTTATAAGATAGGCTGTAGGCTTCATCATCTGCAAGCGGCGGGCATCGACAATATGATAGGTCTCGGGTGTAAGCGGTGCATTGAGCGAAAGGACATCGGACCCGGTGAAGAGTTCGTCCAACGTCACATACACCACTCCCAATGAGTTCTCTTCTACGGCTGCGAGACGGTGGCGATTGTAATACACCACATTCATTCCGAATGCCATTGCCCTTTTTGCAACAGCACGGCCTATGCGTCCCAAGCCCAATATTCCGAGTCTCTTACCGGCAAGTGATGTTCCGAGGTGCTTCATTATACCTTTTATATAATTGCCCTCACGCTGACGCTTGTCGAACGAAGTTATACCGCGCATCACATCGAGCATAAGCCCCACTGCAACATCTGCTGTGGGGTCGGTCACTGGGTCGGGCGTGTTTGCCACGGTTATTCCCAGGCAGGTTGCCTCCTCTACGTCTATATTGTCGTATCCCACAGCAAAGTTTGCCACTATCTTCAAATTGGTTGCAGCCTGCAGCAGTTGCTTGTCGACGGGGAAATTCCACATAGAGAGCAACGCATCGTACCCGTGAATGACCTGCAGCACCTCGTCGTATGTAAAGGTCTCTACTCCAGGCGCAGGCATCGTAAGCTCGAAATCCTTCAGTATCTCGCAGTAGAGTTCACCGAATATATTGTATGTAATCAAGATTTTCGGCTTCATACACAATGTGCGGGTTTATCAGTTAGCCAAGAATGCATCGAGCTTCTGCATTGCCGAGAGCATAGCATCGTCAACGTCCTTGCGGGCGGGCGCCAACGGGAGACGAAGATTGTTGCCAATCTTGCCCTGATGTGCCATAAGCGACTTTACACCTGCGGGGTTACCGTCGGCAAAGAGCAGCGTGCACACCTCGCCAAAGGCTGCGTCGAGTCTGCGTGCCTCGCCGAAATTACCCTCGGCTGCAAAATGCACCATCTGTGTCAAAGGTCCGGGATAAGCATTTCCGAATACGGTAATAGCTCCCACTCCACCCAATTCCATAATGTCGCAGATGAGCCCGTCGTCGCCCGAGAGCACGTCGAAGCCTTCGGGTGCACGGTCGATAATCTCCTTTATCTGTGCAAGATTGCCCGACGCCTCCTTCACGCCCACAATATTGGGGCACTCCTGTGCAAGGCGTATCACGGTGTCGGGCAGAATGTTCACTCCTGTACGGCCAGGAACATTGTAAAGATAGATGGGCAGGCTTGTCACCGACGCTATGGCACGATAGTGACGGTAGATACCTTCCTGATTGGGCTTGTTATAGTAGGGAGCGACAGAAAGTATCGCATCTACTCCTGTGAGGTCCTCATCGAGCAGTTCGTTGATGAGCGCCTGCGTACAATTGCTACCCATTCCCAGAATAATAGGAATACGACCGACAACCTTCTCTATGACGCGCTTTCGTACGTTGCGTTTCTCTTCCACTGTCAGGGTTGGAGTTTCGGCTGTTGTTCCAAGGACACAAAGAAAATCTGCGCCTTCGTCCATCAGTGTCTGTACTAAACTGTCGAGTGCCGAGTAATCCACTTCACCCGTTGCTGTAAAAGGTGTAATCATTGCTACACCCATACCTGTCAATCTTTTACGCGTCATAATTTTATATTATTCTTAAATTTGTTGACAAATTTACATTAATTTTGATAAATTCCCGAATATTTTAGCAAGAATTATCAAAATCTATCGTACTTTTTATACTTCATTAAACAATTTGCACTAAAATTTGCCATTTTTTACCGTCTTATGCATCATCGGACAGCAAAGGCCCTGGGGTAACAGTTTCTTGCCACATTCACTCCTGCAGCGCGAGCATCGACAGGAACTCGTCCTCGCCGACAATGCGCACTCCCAATTTGGCCGCCTTCTCGAGCTTTGCAGGACCCATATTGTCACCCGCAAGGATAAAGGAGGTTGCCTTGCTCACACTGCCCACATTCTTGCCGCCGTTCTTTTCTATCATCGCCTTATACTCGTCGCGAGAGTGGCGTGCAAAGACCCCGCTTATGACAATGCTCTGTCCCTTGAGCACATCGGTGCGCTCCAGGAGCACCTCGGGTGCAATTCCCATCTGCACTCCAGCCGCACGCAGCCGCTCCACAAGCACGCGGTTCTCCTCCTTGGAGAAGTAGCCGTACACGCTGCCAGCGATGCGCTCGCCAATATCATCGACGGCGACAAGCTCATCGGTTGTAGCCTGCATAAGCGCATCGACATTGTTGAACGCACGAGCCAGACGTTTGGCAACAGTAACACCCACGTATCTTATTCCAAGAGCATAGAGCACCCTTTCGAAAGGAATCCCGAGCGAGGAGCGTATCCCTGTTATTATATTCTCGGCCGACTTTATGCCCATTCGCGGCAGGAACATAAGGTCGCTCGCATTGAGCGAATAAAGGTCGGCCACATTCTTTATGAGTCCAAGCCCAAACATAAGTTCTATTGTCTCGGGACCTATGGAGTCGATGTTCATTGCCTCGCGCGAGACAAAATGGGCTATGCGCCCTTTGATCTGAGGCGGACAACCTGTCTCATTGGGACAATAATGCGCCGCCTCGCCCTCTACGCGCACAAGCAGCGTACCGCACTCGGGGCAGCGTTCAATGAAACGCACCTTATCTCCCACCAACAGACGCATATCAAGGTCGACACCCGTTATCTTGGGGATAATCTCACCACCCTTTTCCACAAACACCGTATCGCCAATGTGCAGGTCGAGTTTTTCTATAATATCGGCATTGTGCAACGAAGCCCGCCGTACCACCGTTCCCGACAACTGAACGGCATCGAGGTTTGCAACGGGAGTAACCACACCTGTGCGTCCAACCTGATAAGTTACATCATTGAGCCTTGTGGCAGCCTGCTCGGCTTTGAACTTGTATGCAATGGCCCAGCGGGGCGACTTTGCAGTGTAGCCCAAGTGTTTCTGCTGGCGCTGCGAGTTGACCTTGAGCACAATTCCGTCTGTGGCGAACGGCAACTCCTTGCGCTTGACTTCCATCGTATCTATAAATTCAAAAATCTCTTCGAGCGTGCGGCATTTGCGTGTAGTATCCGATATTTTGAAGCCCCATTCACGGGCTGCCGTAAGATTTTCATAGTGTCCGTCGTGGGGAAGGTTCTCACCCAGCAGGTAGTACAGATAGGCATCGAGGCTGCGCTTTGCAACAACCGACGGGTCCTGCAGCTTGAGCGTACCGGCAGCAGCGTTCCTGGGGTTGGCAAACAGCGGTTCACCGGCAGCCTCACGCTCGGCATTCAACTTGTCGAACACTCCCCACGGCATAAGTACCTCGCCGCGAATCTCGAACTCCTGCGGATAGCTACCCGACAACTGCAAGGGGATTGTGCGGATAGTGCGTGCATTCGCAGTGACATCGTCGCCCTTCTCGCCATCGCCGCGCGTAACCGCCTGCTGCAACTTTCCGCCGACGTACGTGAGGGATATTGACGTACCGTCGAACTTGAGCTCGCAACAAACCTCAAAATCCTCATTCAAAGCACGGCGCACACGCTCGTAGAAATCGGCAACCTCCTCTTTGGAATATGTATTTCCGAGCGAGAGCATAGGGTATCTGTGGGCAACCTGGGTAAACTCCCTTGTAATGTCGCTGCCCACACGCTGCGTGGGCGACGAGGGGTCGTACATCTCGGGGTGCTCAAGCTCCAACTGCTGCAGCTCGCGCAGCATCGCATCAAACTCAAAATCGCTTATAGTGGGACTGTTGAGCACATAATAGCTGTAATTATGCTTGTGCAACAGTTCGCGTAATTCCGTTATTCTTTGTTGAGGGGTCATACTTTTTTTGTTTTCGGTTGGCGAATATAAGAAAAAAATACGATAGAGCAGACAGCGTTCAGGGATTATTTATCGACAAGAGAGAAGCTTTTTCCTCCTGGCTTCGCCGAAAAAAACGCAGCAAAAGAAAAAACACTTCTTCTAATCAATTTTATTTACTATCTTCGCAAAGATTATATCTGCATAAACAACTTAAACACAAATAGACAATGAAAAAAATCCTTAACCTGCTGCTTGCCGCAATGGTGGCACTGCCAATGTTGGCAGACGGCAATCTGTCACTGAGAAATGTGATGGACGGCACATTCTATCCCGAGAGATACTACTCCATAGTTCCTATGAACGACGGCGAGCACTTTGCGCGAATGAGCAACGACCGCAAGATGGTGCTCCAATGCTCGTTCAAGAGCGGAGAAGTTGTGGACACGCTCTTTGACGCATCCACCGCACGCGGATTCGGCAACAGACACATCGACGGCTACACATTCTCGCCCGACGAGAGCCGTATGCTCATACAGACAAACACCGTAAGCATCTACCGCCGCTCATTCACAGCCGAGCATTACATATACTCGCGCAAGAACAACAAGGTGGAAGCCCTCTCGCAGAACGGCGCCCAGCAGGTCCCCAAATTCTCGCCCGACGGCACAATGATTGCTTTTGTACGCGATAACAACATATTCATCGTCAAGTTGCTGTTCAACAACAGCGAGTCGCAGGTGACCACCGACGGCGAGTTCGGCAAGATAATAAACGGCGTACCCGACTGGGTGTACGAGGAGGAGTTCTCCACCAACTGCTCATACGACTGGAGCGCCGACAGCAAGATGCTCGCATTCATACGCTACGACGAGAGCGAGGTAATGAACTACGATATGCCTATGTATATCCCCTCGGCCACAAAAACAGAGTACGACCCCTACGTAAAGCCCTACAGCTACAAATACCCCGTAGCAGGTGCCGACAACTCAAAAGTATCGGTGCACACATTCGACGTAAAGAGCCGCACCACACAAAAGATAAAGCTGGAGATTGACAGCGAGAGCTACATTCCCCGCATACAGTTCACAAGCAGCCCCGATGTCCTTGCCGTGATAACACTCAACCGCCACCAGAGCGTGATGGACGTATTTGCAGCCAACCCGCGCAGCGGCCTGTGCAAGCGCATTCTGCGCGAGGAGAGCGACACCTACCTCAACGAAAAGACCTTCACCGGCATACATTTCTACGAGAAGAACTTCATTCTTCACAGCGAGCGCAGCGGATACAACCATCTGTACCTCTACAACATAAACGGTGATTTTGTACGTCCCATCACACAGGGAGAATACGAGATTACCGAGTTCTTCGGTTGGGACCAGAAGAAGAACCTTTTCTACTACGCCAGCAACGAAGGCAGCCCCCTGCGCAACAACGTGTACAAGATAAGCGCAAAGGGCAAGAAGACACGCCTCACAATGGGCGACGGCACAAACAGCGCTGTATTCAGTAGCGGACTCAAATACTTCATCAACACATTCGACAACATAACAACACCGCACATTGTCACCAGCAACGACAACAACGGCAAGGTACTGAGAACACTTGTCGACAACAAAAAACTCAACGATCGCCTTGCAGGAATGACACTGCCGCAGAAGGAGTTCTTCGCATTCACCACAAGCGACGGAGTATCCATCAACGGCTGGATGATTAAGCCGCACGACTTTGACGCAAGCAAGCAATATCCCGTAGTGATGTACCAGTACAGCGGTCCCTACTCACAGGAGGTTACCGACTCTTGGTACACAGGAATGTACCCCGGAGCTGCATTTGAGGCTTATATGTGTGAGCAGGGCTTTATTATGGTGTGCGTCGATGGACGCGGAACAGGCGGACGCGGAACAGAATTCGGAAAATGCACATACCTGAAGCTCGGATACTACGAGCCCCGCGACCAGGTTGAAGCAGCCAAATACCTAGGTTCACTGCCCTACGTAGACAAGGAAAACATCGGCATTTGGGGCTGGAGCTTCGGCGGATACAACACCATTATGTCGATGAGCCAGAAGGACGCTGTATTCAAAGCAGGCGTTGCCATTGCAGCCCCCACCGACTGGCGTTTCTACGACACTGTGTACACCGAGCGCTATATGCGCACCCCCAAAGAGAACAAGGAGGGATACGACCTTGGTTCGGCAGTGCAGCACGCAGCCGACCTCAACGGCAAGCTCCTCCTTATCCACGGAACAGCCGACGACAACGTACACTTCCGCAATATGCTGCGCTACGCCCACGCCGTGAACCAGGCCGGCAAGATGGTGGAGATGGCACTCTACCCCGACAGCAACCACAGCATATACTTCGGCGCACGCACACGTATGCACGTATTCGAGCGCTTGAGCAAGTTCTTCATCGAGAACCTCAAGTAAGGAATGAATAAGGATACAACAACGGCACTCCCCTTGCTTCTAACAGCGAGGGGAGTATTTTGTAAGTGACAAACAATCTATATATATGTTCTTTATTTTTCTAATAACCGCATTGCTCTGCTATTGGTGCGGGGTCGTATACATAAGCAACCGCCTGCAGCAAGCAGCCGGCAACTGCCCTGCCACATTGAGAAAGAGCATATCGCTACTCTCCATCATTGTCGGCATTATGCCGTTCATTCTGTTTGCACTGCGCTATACCCGAATCCCGGACCACGCATACAGCAACATATTCAACGGCTTTTGCGTGCTTATGATTCTTGTATTTTATATGTCGCTGGCAATGCTGCTGCTCGACGGAATGAAGCGCTTCCTTTTTCCAAATTTGAAATACAGGGTTTTATACGCCGCCCTGTTTGCAACAACGCTGCTTGCAAAAGGATACAACAATCATATGCACCCGCAAATAAACAGGATTGGCATTGCAACAGAAAAGGTCGTTGCGGGCGATACGCTGACAATAGTTGCAGCGAGCGATTTTCATTTGGGATATGCCACGGGGAAAGGGCGTCTGAAGGAGCTGGTGGATATTATAAACGCCGAGAACCCCGACATCATACTGATAGCGGGCGACCTTATCGACAACAGTCTCAAACCCCTCTACGAGGAAAATATGCACGAGGAGCTCAACCTGCTGCGTGCGCCGCTTGGAATATTTATGGCACCTGGCAACCACGAGTATATAAGCGGGATAGAAGAGAGCCGGCGCTTCCTGGAGAGGACAGGAATACACCTCATTGCCGACAGCAGCATAAAGACAGGCAAAGGAGTGGAAATAATCTGCCGCGACGACGCATCGGACAGAGGACGCCTGCCGCTCGAAATACTCGCGGCAAGAGCCGGCAGCGGGAATTTCACAATACTCGTCGACCACCAGCCGCGACAGATAGCCCTCAAGGACTCGCTTGGCATAGACCTGCAAGTGAGCGGTCACACCCATAATGGACAAGTGTGGCCGGGTAACATCATCGTCGACCAGCTTTTTGAACAAAGCAACGGCTATCGTAAATGGAACCACTCTCACGTATACGTATCAAGCGGATTATCCCTATGGGGTCCACCCATCCGCATAGGAACAAAGGGTGACATAGGAGTATTCAACATATATAGTACAAACAAGGATAGTATACGCAAATAACAGAGATTTTATAGGACAAATTTTCTTTTTGTCATAGTTAACACACCCACAACACTGCCAAAATGTCAGACACTGAACATCTGGCATTTTTTTTGTTTATTAATTAAAGGAGAGACATCGTCTCCCGACAGACAAATTGAATCAACTAAAGAAATATAACGATTATGCAAAAAGGAAACATTGGGGTAACAACAGAGAACATCTTCCCCGTGATAAAGAAATTCTTGTACAGCGACCACGAGATTTTTCTCCGTGAGATAGTATCGAATGCAATTGACGCTACGCAGAAACTGAAAACCCTCTACGAGAAGGGCGAGTACAAAGGAGAGCTCGGAGAGCTCAAGGTGAGCGTAAAGCTCGGTGAGGGTACACTCACCGTGAGCGACAATGGAATAGGACTCACAGCCGAGGAGATTGACAAATACATCAACCAGATTGCGCTCTCGGGCGCAACAGATTTCCTCGAGAAGTACAAGGACACAGCCAACAACATTATAGGCCACTTCGGATTGGGTTTCTACTCGGCATTTATGGTATCGAACAAAGTGGAGATTGTGACAAAATCGTACACCGGTGCTCCTGCCGTGAAATGGAGTTGCGACGGAAGCCCCGAATACACCCTCGAGGAGGTGGAGAAGAGCGAGCGCGGAACAGATATTATAATGTACATCGACGAGGAGAGCAAAGAGTTCCTTGAGGAGCAGCGCATAACCGCAATACTCAACAAATACTGCCGTTTCTTGCCTGTGCCCATTGCATTCGGCAAGAAGAAGGAGTGGAAAGACGGCAAGCAGGTTGAGACAAACGAGGACAATATAATAAACGACACCACCCCGCTATGGACACGCAAGCCCGGCGAACTCAAGGACGAGGACTACAAGGAGTTCTACCGCAAGCTCTACCCAATGAGCGACGAGCCCCTCTTCTGGATACACTTGAACGTGGATTTCCCATTCCACCTCACAGGTATCCTCTACTTCCCCAAAGTAAAGAGCAACCTCGACCTTCAAAAGAACAAGATTCTGCTCTTCTGCAACCAGGTGTATGTAACCGACGAGGTACAGGGCATTGTCCCCGACTTCCTCACACTTATGCACGGAGTAATAGACTCGCCCGACATTCCTCTCAACGTATCACGCTCCTACCTGCAGAGCGACTCTAACGTCAAGAAAATATCGTCATACATCTCCAAGAAAGTATCGGACCGCCTGCAGTCAATCTTCAAGAACGACCGCAACGAATTCGAGGAGAAATGGAACGACCTGAAGATTTTTATCCACTACGGAATGCTCACCGAGGAGGACTTCTACGACAAGGCAAGCAAATATGCCCTGTTGCAGGATACAGAGGGCAAAAAATATACCTACGAGGAGTACAAGACACTCGTATCGGCCGAGCAGACAGACAAGGAAGGCAACACAATCTACCTCTACAGCAACAACCGCGAAAAGGAGTACAGCTTCATTGAGACAGCCACAGCAAAGGGCTACAACGTGCTGCTTATGGACGGACAACTGGACGTTGCACTCATCAGCCTGTTGGAGCGCAAGTTCGAGAAGACACGCTTCACACGCGTTGACAGCGACATTGTCGACAACCTTATTGTAAAGGAGGAGAGAAAAGTATCGGCACTGAGCGCAAAGGAGAGCAGTATGCTCAGCGGCATTTTCCAGAGCCAGATGCCCCAACTCGAAAAGAAGGAGTTCTACGTGCAGGTACACGCACTGGGCGAGAATACCGCACCCGTAACCATCACACAAGCCGAGTATATGCGCCGTATGAAGGAGATGGCAGCAATACAGCCCGGAATGTCGTTCTACGGCGAGATGCCCGATATGCTCAATGTACTCCTGAACGAAGACCACCCCATAGTAAAACGCATACTCAAGGAGGCCGAGGCAGCCTGCGAGAGCGAGATTGCCCCCATAGACAATGAGCTTGCCGGACTCGAGGCACGCCGCAGCTACCTCAACAACGCAAGCAAGGACAAGAAGATTGAGGATATTCCCCAAGAGGAGAAGGACGACCTTGCCGAGACCGAGAAGAAGATTGCCGATGCACAGAGCAACAAGGAGGCAGTCCTTGCACGCTACGCAGCAGGCAACCCCATTGTGCGCCAACTGGTGGACATCACACTCCTGCAGAACAATATGCTCACAGGCGAGGCGCTCAACAACTTTGTAAAGCGCAGCATTGAGCTTATGAAATAAGCATAGCACCATTATAAGTTTCTAAAATACCCCATTCCCTCCGGACAATCCTTGTCCTGGAGGGAATTTTCTTTATACATAATAGATAATCGAAAATTTTCAATCTTTTTAATCATATATTTTATACACATTGACAACAAAAAAATTAACTTTGCTATTTGAAGAATTAGAAGCTGTTTAAATTTATATCGTTAAGTTTTTTATAGGTCAAAAATAGTGCCAACGAGCAAAACGCAAGTTTACTTGCAGTTTTTCGGCGAGTGCAGTCTATTTTGGCGCAATGCAAAAGTGGAATGTTTTATTATTTTTCGAGGGCGCGTAGCGGGCTACGTAACCGAGAGAAAGAAGAAAACGGGCAGTTTTGAACATAAAAAACAACGAAATAACGGCTTCCAATGTAATAATGACTTTTTTTAGAAATTTAAACAGCTTCTTAACGACACAGGCAAAAAAAGACAGCATAATGAAAAAAAGAATATTGTTCCTGATACTTGCAGCAATCCTTATACCGGCACAACTGTTGGCACAGAAGGTGGGACTGGTGATGAGCGGCGGCGGAGCACGCGGCCTTGCACACGTGGGAGTGATAAAGGCCCTCGAAGAGAACGACATACCCATTGACTACGTTGCCGGAACATCAATGGGAGCGATAGTGGCTGCAATGTACTCAATGGGCTACACCCCCGACGAGATGATGGAGTTGCTGGCCTCAAAGGAGTTCAAGCAGTGGTACACTGGAGCGATGGACGCCAATTATATGTTCTACTTCCGCCGCAACAACGAGGTGCCCGAGCTCATAGGAATAAACTTCGACATAACAGACTCCCTGTATATACACAAGCCAAGCATAAACCTCATAAACCCCAACCCTATGAGTTTGGGAATAATGAACACCTTTGCACAATACACCACAGCGTGCAACGGGAATTTCGACAATCTGCTTGTTCCTTTCCGCTGTGTGGCAGCCGACATCTACCACAAGAAGCAGGTAGTATTCAAGGAGGGCGACCTTGGCGACGCCGTGCGCGCCAGTATGAGCTATCCGTTTGTATTCAAGCCGATAAAGATAGACAGCGTGCTGATGTACGACGGTGGAATATACAACAACTTCCCCGCCGACGTGATGGAGCAGGAGTTTGCACCCGACATTATGATTGGCAGCGTGGTGACAAAAAGCGCACCTATACCCGACACGCGCGATATGATGAGCCAGATAATAAACCTTGTCACATCGCGGGCAAAATACGACTTTACCCCCGAGAAAGGAATATTGCTCAACACCATTCTCGACAAAATAACCCTGCTCGAATTTGACAAGCTCGACACAATATCGAGATACGGATACCTCAAGACCATCGAACAGATGGACTCGATAAAAAAACGCATACAGCGCCGCACCGACAAGAACGAGCTTGCGGCACGACGGGCGCAGTTCAAGCAGCGGCTGCCCGAACTGCGCTTCAAGGACATTGTAATTACGGGAGTCGACCCGCAGCAACAACTGTATATAAAAAAGGAGTTCCACCGCGACAGCGAGCGCGTATTCAGCGTGGACGACTGCAAGAAGGCCTATTTCCGCCTGCTCTCGGGCAATGTAATATCGAGTATCGTGCCGCGTGCCGAGTACAATCCCCAGGACAGCACATACACGCTGCACCTCGACATTGAAATGAACCCGCCCTTCTCAATAAAGATGGGTGGAGCGCTCTCAACCAACAACTCCAACCAGATATATTTCGGACTGCATTACCGCAACCTCAAGAACCACTCAAAAGAGCTCATTTTCGACGGACAGCTCGGTAAGGTCTACAACAACGTGCAACTGAGCTCGCGCATAGACTTTGCGGCCGACGTGCCACTGTCGCTCAAGTTCATCGGCTCATTCTCGACAATCGACTACTACAATATGAAGTACCTGTTTGCCAAGGAGAACCCGATAGCCCTCAACCACACACGCGAATACTTCTTCAAGACAAAGATAGTATTCCCCTTCCTTATGGACAAGAAGGCCGAGTTCGGCATCGGGTTCGGCAACATAAAGGACGAATACCTTCCCTCGAACATATTCAACCTCGACCTGCCGCAATTCGACAAGAACCGCAGCAGCCTGTTCGGAGGCTCAATAAAGTTCGAAGGCAACACCCTCGACAGCCGTGTGTACTCTACGAGCGGAAGCTACGAGTCGCTTATTGCGCAATTCTTCGTCGGCAAGGAGCGGTTCGACAGCTACCAGTACAAGGAGAAGGAAAAATCGCGCCTGTCGTGGCTGCAGATGAGCTACAAGCGCACCGACCACTTCGACTTGGGGCAATACTTCACCCTGGGAACAAACATACACCTCTACTACTCTACGCGCGGCCTCTCACCCTCGTATCAGTCAACAATAATGTCGGCAGGAGCATACACCCCCACAATGAACAGCATTTTCAACTACGACCCGGCATTCCGTGCCAACCAATTCATAGGCGGAGGCGTGCAACCCATATACAAGCTGAACAATTTCCTTCAGATACGCGGCGGTTTTTACGGGTTTATACCCTACCGCAAGATAAAAGAGGACAGCAACGGAAAAGCTTTTTTCAGCAAAAAGCGTTTCAACGACTTTGGATACATTGCCGAGGCTGCAGTTACAGCTAAATTCTCTTCAATCAACGCAGGAGCGTATATAGACTACTACAGCTCTCATAATAAAGGTGTTAACATTGGAATTACGTTAGGCTGGTTTATGTTCAACGAACGCTTTATAGAATAAGCAACAAAAAAACTCTAAATTATCGCAAAAAAAAGTTGTAAAAATTTTGGTGATTAAAAAATAAGTACTACCTTTGCACAGTCAAACAACAACACGGTCTCGTAGCTCAACTGAATAGAGCATCTGACTACGGATCAGAAGGTTACAGGTTTGAACCCTGTCGAGATCACAGAGAGGAAAGCAATAAGCTTTCCTCTTACTTTTTAGAGAAAAACAAAGCCCGCTCAGGGCTCAATACAAAATTTTGTCTACAAAAAGTCGATTTTTTTTGGCAGTTAGAAAAATAAGCATTACCTTTGCACCGTCAAAAAACAACGACACGGTCTCGTAGCTCAACTGAATAGAGCATCTGACTACGGATCAGAAGGTTACAGGTTTGAACCCTGTCGAGATCACAGAGAGGAAAGCAATAAGCTTTCCTCTT
>JAFZIA010000012.1 GCA_017554605.1 Bacteroidaceae bacterium | reverse complement strand
GTTTTCTTCTTTTTCTCGGTTACGTAGCCCGCTACGCGCCCTCGAAAAATAATAAAACATTCCACTTTTGCATTGCGCCAAAATAGGCTGCACTCGCCGAAAAACTGCAAGTAAACTTGCGTTTTTGCTCGTTGGCACTATTTTTGACCTATAAAAAACTTAACGATATAAATTTAAACAGCTTCTCAATCGGCGAAATTACATTTTTTTTTGCAATTTTCTTAGCAACTGTCTCATTTTCTTTCAAAAAATATTGTTTCGCACGCACAATCGGTGCGTGGGAGGCTATCCCGCAGGGCAAATGCAACAACAAAGAATGTATCTGCCCGTTTCCAAGCAGATACATCCGTATGTTTTTTTACAACGATTGCCTTTTATTCGCCACGGAACTTGCGTGCCTGCTCGGCAATGAGTTCCTCGTCCTCGAAGTAGTTGATTTTCATTGCGCGGCGTACATCGGCAAGAGTGTCGGCTGCCACTGCACGCGCGGCGTCGCTACCCTCCTTCAACAGTCGGTACACCTCGGGGATATTCTGTTCCCACTCCTTGCGGCGTGCACGTATGGGTGCAAGCTCTTCCTCGAGTATGGCAATGAGGAATTTCTTTACCTTCACGTCGCCCAATCCTCCGCGGCGGTAATGCGCCTTGAGCTCGTCGAGGTTGGGATAATCGGGCAGATAGGCGGCAAAATGCTCGGGCTTGCAGAATGCATCGAGGTAGGTGAATACAGTGTTGCCCTCCACCTTTCCGGGGTCCTGAACGCGCAAGTGGTCGGGGTCGGTGTACATTCCCATCACGTGCTGGCGCAGCTCCTCGGCAGTATCGGAGAGGTAGATGCAGTTGCCGAGCGACTTGCTCATCTTGGCTTTGCCGTCGGTTCCGGGCAGACGCAGGCAGGCCGCATTGTCGGGCAGGAGAATCTCGGGCTCAACGAGTGTATCGCCGTATATTCCGTTGAAGCGGCGTGCAATCTCACGTGCCTGCTCAATCATAGGCTGCTGGTCCTCGCCCGCGGGCACTGTGGTAGCGCGGAAGGCGGTGATGTCCGACGCCTGGCTGATGGGATAGGTGAAGAATCCTACAGGAATGCTTGTCTCGAAGTTGCGCATCTGTATCTCGGTCTTCACAGTGGGGTTACGCTGCAGGCGCGACACTGTAACAAGGTTCATATAGTAGAAGGCAAGCTCGCAAAGCTCGGCCACCTGCGACTGTATGAAGATTGTGCTCTTAGAGGGGTCGATGCCCACCGACAGATAGTCGAGCGCCACCTCGATGATGTTCTGACGCACCTTCTCGGGGTTGTCGGCATTATCGGTAAGTGCCTGGGCATCGGCAATCATAATGAAGATTTTCTCAAACTCGCCCGAATTCTGCAGCTCGACGCGGCGGCGAAGCGAGCCTACATAGTGTCCAAGGTGCAAGCGTCCTGTGGGACGGTCGCCTGTAAGTATAATTTTACCCATTTTATTGTTCTTAAATTTTGTTCAAAATCCATTATCGGCCGCGAATATACAAAATAAAATCCAACGGCACTGCACCAATATGTATTTTTTGGTAGAATGCCGTTGAAATATATGTACAGCAGCGGGAGGATTGCCCGCCAATCGCGTCAGAAAGGCAGCGGCTCGTCGCCACCCGGGCCCGGTATAATGTCCGTGGGGGCAGAATCCTGCAGATAGTCGGGAAGCGGCGGCACCGAGTTGCCCATAGGCTCGAACGACGATGCATTGAGCTTTGAGCCAAGCACGATGGGCACATCTGTGGGAACGGGAGGGGCGAGCGACTCGTCGTCGAGGTTCATAAAGCGCGCATACTCCTTGCGGAAAATGAGAGGGATATTGTCGAGTCCACCGTTACGGTGCTTGGCAATGATAATCTCGGCCTTTCCGCGCCAGTCAAAATCGCCGTCCTTGTAGATGTGGAAGTACTCGGGACGGTTCACGAACATTACAATATCGGCGTCCTGCTCAATGGCTCCCGACTCGCGAAGGTCACTCAACTGCGGGCGCTTGCCCTCTACTCCCTCGCGTCCTTCGAGGTTACGGTTCAACTGGCTGAGCGCCATAATGGGAATGTTCAATTCCTTGGCAAGACCCTTCAACGAACGCGAGATTGTACTGATTTCCTCCTGGCGGCTGCCCTTGCCGGTGTTTGCCGTCATAAGCTGGAGGTAGTCGATGAAAATCATCTTCACGCCATACTCGCGCACCATACGGCGGGCCTTTGAACGGAGCTCGAAGACCGACAACTGCGGGGTATCGTCGATGTAGAGCGGCGCACCCTCGAGTGCGGTAATCTTGCTGTCGAGCTGTCCCCACTCGTAGCGTTCGAGCTGTCCGCTACGTATCTTGTCACCGGCAATCTGGCACACGTTACAGATGAGACGCTGCACAAGCTGCACGTTACCCATCTCAAGGGAGAACATACCCACGGGAATGCCCTGGTCCACTGCCATATTACGTATGAGCGAGAGAGCAAACGCCGTCTTACCCATCGCAGGACGGGCAGCAAGGATAATGAGGTCGGTGGGCTGCCAACCCGAGAGCACCTTGTCCAGACGGTGATAGCCGGTGCTGAGTCCGCTGATACCGCTTGTATTCTTGGACGCTGTCTGAATCTGCTCGTAGGCCTGCTTGATGACAGGATTTATCTGTGTAAAGTCGCGCTTCATATTGTGGCGCGAAATTTCGAACAGTTCCGATTCGGCCTGCTGCATAAGCTCGTCCACGTCCTGTGTCTCGTCAAAGGCTTGCTCTTGCGTCTTGCTCGTAAAGCGTATGAGGTCGCGGGCGAGTTTCTTTTGGGCAATGATATTTGCGTGATACTCGATATTTATCGACGACACCACCTTGCTCGTGAGCTGCGCAATGTACATAGGGCCGCCGACCTCCTCGAGTATACCTTTGAGCTTGAGGAATTCGGTTACGGTGAGTATGTCTATGGGACGGTCGTGAAGGTCCATCTCCTGTATCGCACCGAAAAGCAACTGGTTACGCTTGTCGTAGAACGACTCGGGCTTGAGCATATTTCCCAATCGTCCTATTGCATCGCTGTCTACCATAAGCGCACCGAGCACAGCCTCCTCGAGTTCCAAGGCTTGCGGTTGCAGGTGTCCGTATTCGCTCATCAACGGTGCCACATTCTCGCTGCGGACAGCACGTGTCTTTTTCTTTGGGGTTTTATTTTCTTCCATCAACTTGTTTTTCATTAGAATATGGCTGTTGCAACAACTACAGTTTGAGCGCAACCGCCATACTGGCACATTATTCTTACGTAAGATGAGTGCAAAGTTAATAAACCGCATCGATTCTGCTGCAACAAAACTGCAATTCATTTTCAACAAAAAAAGAATTTGTGAGCCCGCATTGCACCCGGGCACCACCAATGCCGGCAGATACGCTACAAGTTTGCCCCATAATGATAGAAACCCAACCTTCCTGCCGTCTCTATTGCAGAATGTGAGATTCATAAATACCCACAGTATGGACATTAACAAGTAATTTATAGAACCCCGCTTATTATTTTTCGAGGGCGCGCAGCGGGCTACGTAACCGGGAGAAAGAGGAAAACGGGCAATTTTGAACATAAAAAACAACGAAATAACGCCTTCCGATATAATAATAACCTTTTTTAGAAATTTAAACAGCTTCTTATATTTTTTTCAAAATTATTTTTATATGTTTGCATTTATAAGTACACGCGAAAAAGAGACTATTGAACGAGTCACCACCAATCGGCGTACTTATACCCCCAGCCAAAAGCGGCAAAGAGAGAGAGAAACAATGACACTTGACACAAGATTAAACAAACTAAAACTATTATATTATGGCAACTTGTAAGAAATGCGGTAACAATTTGGGAGCAGGCGACAAATTCTGTATGTATTGTGGAACTCCTGTATCAGTAGGCAACAACGCAGCAGCAAAAGCAACGGCTGTATGTTCCAAGTGCGGAAACACATTGCAGCCCAATGACAAATTCTGTATGCAGTGCGGTACCCGTGTAGAAATGCAGCAACAGCCTGCACGTCCTGCAGAAAAAGGCTGGTTCACCGACGGCGTAAGAGCTGTGGCAAATGCAATCACAGGCGGCCAGCTCAACCGCGACATTCAGCAAGAACAACAAGCTGCCATAGACCAGCAACTCTCGCAGAGAAGAGTTCAGCAGGCGCAGCAGCCTCAGCGGGTACAGCAAGTACAGCAGCAGCCTCAGCGGGTACAACAAGTACAGCAGCAGCCACAGTCGCAGCAGGCAGAAATTAACGCCGTAAATGCACAGTTACGTGCCGAGCGCGAGGCCCAGCGTGCACGCGACCGCCGTAGTATGGAAGCCATTGACGGTGTAGACGTAGTACGCGGACGCGCAATCTGGGATATACAGCCGGGAGAAATTGCCCGCAAGATAAAAGAGACGGAGCTCGAGGAGATTGAGAGACTCAAAGGACTCATCATTCAGGAGGGCTGCACAGCAATCATCTTTGCCAACGGCCAGCTTGTCGCTTCCCTATCGTCGGGCGCATATCTTTTCTACAAGACACCCGAAGACGAGCAAGCTGCACTTAAAGCTGCAATAGAGAAAGCCGAGAAGGAGCTTGCCGAGAATGAGCGCAAGTCGACCGAGGAGCGTCTCAGAGCAAAACCCTCGTTCAGAGAATTGGGTATAGTGGGCGAAATAAAGCGCGGCTTCAACTGGATCAACCGCATTATCTTCGGCGAGAAAAAGGACGAAGATAAGAACAACGTCGAAAAGCGTCAAATTGACTACGCACGTATCCTTGCACGCCACACACAGGTACCCGTAATGTCGGTTTACCTTGTAAGCAACCGCTATATATCAATGACCTTCGGCGGACAGGTGAACAACGGCGGAGGCATCAACTTTACCCCCTACATCATTCCCACACGCATTCTCGACGTCCAGGTGGGAGTATCGCTCCAGTTGCGGGTGAGCGACATTCACGCAGTGGCGACGAACTACCTTGCCGACAAGAAGTCACTCACCACAAATATGCTCTACACAATGCTCACTGCAAGCATTGAGAACACCCTCCGTCAGGCATTGCGCAACGTCGACTACCAGCAGACAGGACTGCCCAACGAGCTCACCAACAACCTCAAGGCGCAGATACAGTATCTCATCAACCAGCAGTTGCACGGAATAGAGTGCGCACAAGTGCTGCAGATTACCGACAGCAGCGCCGATTTTGACCGTTTCCGCGCCGTAGAGCGCGAGCTTTATTGCACCGAGAAGGAACTCGAATACCTTCACCGTACGGGAGAATTCCGCAACCGCCTGGCCATAGAGACAAACAAGCAGGAAATTGACAAGGCTACCACCAGCGAGGAACTGCGCTACGCCCTTATGCAGATAAACAAGGACGGGCTCATTCACGACGACGAGATGGCAGCATTCACCCTTATGCTCGATGCACAAAGACGCCTGCGCGAGGCAAAGAGCCAGGAGGAGGTTTACGAGGCACTAATCGACATCAAGAAGAGCCATCTGGTAAAGGATGAGGACCTCGAAATACTCGAGGACGTCCTTAAGCAGAACAGGATACAGCGCGACAGCATCACCGAGATTATGCGTATACAGCATATTCACAGCGTATGCGACGCACGCCTCGAGGCCGAGTGGGCGCTTGGCGACAAGAAGCAGGACCACGACTGGGAGCGCGAAGACCTTGAGCGCCGCCGCAACTGGGGTATAGAGGACGAAGAGCGCGAGCGCGAGTGGATGCACGAAGAGCAGGAATATAACCGCGCCTTTGGCCGTCGCCAGCAGATTGACGAGTATGCTTGGCAAATGAAGATACGCGAGAACGACTACGAGTGGCAGAACGAGGAGCGCCGCCGCGAGAGCGAATGGCAGCAACGTATGCGCGAGGAGCAGATACGCCGCGAGAACGAGCAGACAGCATTCAAGCTCACCCAGCAGACGAAGCTCGATGACGACAGGATAGACGAACACCGTCACCAGCGTCAGATGGACAAGCTCCGCAATATGGCAAATCTTCAGGCACAGCTCGATGCGCAAAGATACCAGAACGAGCAGAACCTTGCCCAAATAAATGCCAACGTGCAGATGAACCGCGACAGCAGCTATATGAATATGTCGGCCGACCAGATAAGGGCATCACAGCTCTCATCACTGACAGGCGAGGCACAGGTTGCAATGGCAAATGCATACAGCAAGGACAATGAGAATGCATTGTTGCAGAAACAGCAGGCCGAGCAGGCAGCGCTCTACCAGCAGATGTTGCAGATGCAACAGGCACAAGGCACACAAAACCAACAGATGATGATGCAGATGGCGCAAATGATGCAGCAGGGAATGATGGGAACAGCGCAAGCAAACCTTGCTAACCAACAGCAACTGTATCAGCAGCAGCAGCAGTTCCAGCAGCAGCGTTACGACGACCAGGTACAACGCACCAACGAATACCGTCAGGACGCCTATCGCCAGCAGGATAGAATGGACGCCAACAACCAGATTGCAATGGGCAGTATGGCACAAATCAACGCAGCCGCTGCAGGCAACCTGTACACAAACAACAGCAACATAAACATACAACAGCAAGGAGTGCAGCAGCCCGCCACAGCCGTATGCCCCAACTGCAATGCTCCCATAGAAAAAGATGCAGTGTTCTGCACAAATTGCGGCTACGGACTACATTAATCTGTAGCAAAAGCCATAGTATGCAAATACTTTATATATAATAAGGTGTAACAGCCTACGTCCTGAAAGGGCAAGTTCTATAAATTGTATAAGGACAATCAATTGCTCCTGCCAATTTATAGGGCTTGCCAACTATGGCAAAAGAAGGTAACCATTCATTATAACCATTTTATAAACCGAAAAAACGACCTATATATGTACTGCCCAAATTGCAAACAGGAATTTCCCGGTAAATTCTGCCCCGAATGCGGAACAAAGCTCATCGAGACACCGGCACAGAATGACATAAGCCTCAACCTGAGTGACAATGCAGCCGTTGTTGGCGGAATAAACGTCAGCCGCAACGAAACGCACAATAATACAAGCTACGTAAACAACATTGTAGAGCGCCAAAAGAGCGAGGCAGAGCTCTACAACGAGCGCATACAGCAATTTATGCAGTGCTGCAAGCAGGTTTTCCGCAACGGACTGCTCATAGAGGAGGAAATGCGGATGCTGGAGACTGAGCGCCTGCGTCTGGGAATAGGCGAAGCGGAGGCCGAGCGGCTGATGGAGATGGAGCGCAAGTCGTCGGGCGGACGTATGACGACACTCGGATTGCGCGACGCGACGACACTGAAGAATATCGACCGTTTCATCGACAGCAATAATACTACTGTGCTCACAGGGCAGTTGCCGCGCCTCTCGGCACTGGCAGTCAACTACCGTGTAGACGATGTACAGTACAAGTATTATATGCTGCTCGCCGTATTCAGCCCAAAAGAGCTCGTACAGGCATACGAAGCAGCATTGTCCGACGAATACTGGCAGACATATTGGGTAGCAATTGCATACATTAAATTGGGAAATATCGGAAAAGCCGAAGAAGCAATAGTAAAACTGAGTTATTACCCCGAGTACTCCGAGGACAACTCGCTCCTACTGTCGGCAATAAGTGCATACAGCGAATTTGGAACTGAAGTTGCAACAGACTACATAAGCGCCATCTTCCCCGACCAGTGCTCTACCCTGCTGTTGCCATTTGCCAAGGCGCTGTTCCTGGAAATTACCCCTGAACGCTCTGCGGAAATTGCCCTCGACAAGAGCGTGTGCCAATTCTACATAGACAACATTGTTACAGTAAAACATTCCGGGACAAATGAGAGCAATGCGTCCAAACAAACTGCCGAGGAAGAAGCAAGACACAAAGCCGAGCAGCAGTCGGGACAAGCAGTTGCATCGTGCCCCAATTGCGGCTGCACGTTAGAACCGGGCGATACATTCTGTGCAATGTGCGGGAAAAGAGTGGGCGAAGAAACAAACGCCAGCCAGAGTACAGGTGCGTCGGCGACAATCCAGGAGCTCGACGACATTTACATAAAAGCAGAATACTATTTTGACAAGGAAGAGTACTCCAAAGCTGTAGAATTGTATTCAAAGGCGGCAGAACAGGGCCACCCCGAAGCACAATTCAGCTTGGCAAATTGCTACTACTACGGCAACGGCGTGGAAGAGGACATCATTGAGGCTGTAAGATGGTACCGCAAAGCGGCCGAGAATGGAGACAAGGATGCACAGTACAGCCTTGGATATTGCTACTTCAACGGCGAAGGTGTAAGAGCAAATATGGACGAAGCCATCAAATGGTACAGGAAATCGGCAGAACAGGGAAATACATTTGCACAGTACAACCTTGGATATTGCTACTACAACGGCAGCGGCGTGGAAGAAGACATCATTGAGGCTGCAAGATGGTACCGCAAGGCGGCCGAGGGAGGAGATTCTGATGCACAGTTTTGCCTTGGCAATTGCTATGAAAATGGAGAAGGCGTAAGACAAGATATGAATGAAGCTGTAAAATGGTATCGCAAGGCGGCCGAGCAAGGGAATTCATCGGCACAATGCAATTTAGGTATCTGCTATTACAAAGGTCAAGGAGTAGCAGAAGACAATGAACAGGCTATAAAGTGGTTCCGCAAAGCAGCAGAACAGGAAGAGGCCGTTGCCCAATACTTCATAGGCGAATGCTACGAAAACGGCTATGGTGTGAGAGAGGATATTGACGAGGCCATCAAGTGGTACCGCAAAGCGGCAGAACAGGGCGATGAGGACGCCATAGAAAAATTGGAAGAGCTGGAGAATGGCGAGAGCGACAGCGATTTTGACGAAGATGACCAAAAATACATCGATATGATAAAGAGCGGAGTTAAGCTGGCAGCTATCAAGGAATACATGGAAGACAATGGCGTGTCGCTGTCCGAAGCAAAGGATTACATCGACAGGCTGCAAGCGTCTATGGGCTGAGACGGTCCAACAGCTCCAGAAAAATAAAGGACAAATGCGTGTTCCGTCTATAAGGACGGAATACACGCATTTATAAAAAGTTCACTCTACAGAGCGGTAGAACGCAGTTGATATTGGATATAAAGAACATTAAACACTGAAATAAAGCATTAGGAGATTATTATGTATTGTCCAAATTGTAAAATAGAAATGCCGGGCAAATTTTGCATTCAATGCGGTGCAAGACTTGTCGAGAAACTCGAAGGAGATAATATAGAATTGAACATAGGTGGCAACGCCGCTGTTGTAGGTGGTATAAACATAAGCACCAACAACACTCACACTACGGAAGAAACAATCAACGTACATTATGCACCCGAGACACCCGACAGCACCAATGTGCCAAAAACGCAACGCACATTGCAGGCGAGTATCAATGTGCTCAACAACAGGGACAGGAACACACTGATGACAATAGACAGGCTGATTGACAACAACAACCAGGCTGTAGACAATCAGATACAGAGCCTCGCAACCATTGCCGGCACATACAATATCGAAGAAGTACAGTATAAATACAATATGCTGCTTGCTGCGCTCCGTCCCGAGGAACTTATCCGCGAATACGAAAGAGGCTTATCCGAAGGATATTGGCAGACATACTGGGTGACAATTGCATATATTAAATGCGGCAATACTGAAAAGGCCCAAGAAGCAATGAATAAATTGGACTGCTACCAGGAGCACCCCGAGGAGAACTCGCTACCCCTGTCGGCAGTAAGTGCATACAGCGAATTTGGAAGCGAAGCTGCCATTGACTTCATAAATGCAACATTGCCCAACCAATGCTCTCCCCTTCTGTTGCCATTCATACAGGCCATATTCCTGAAGATGTGCCCTGCCCGCGTGGACGAAATTGACATTGAGAAAGGAAAAGCAGCATTCTACACCAAGTATTTGGCGTCCATAGAAAGCCCCGCCGAAAAAGCAGACAAAATAAGAAAGGCCGAGGAAGAGAAACTTAAAGCAGAGGCAGAAAGGCGGAAGGCCGAGGAAGAGAGAAAAAGGATAGAAGAGGAAAGACTGAAGGCCGAGAAAGAGAGGATAAGGATAGAAGAGGAAAGGCGGAAGGCCGAGGAAGAGAGGATAAAGATAGAAGAGGAAAGGCGGAAGGCCGAGAAGGAGAGGATAAGGATAGAAGAGGAAAGGCGGAAAGCAGAGGAAGAAGATATAATCAGCAACCATATTATAGGCGAGGACTACTATTTTGGCCGCAAAGGCAAGGCCCAGTCCTACACTGAGGCTGTAAAGTATTTCAGAATGTCAGCAGAAAAAGGCTATGCCCCTTCACAAAGCAATATGGGTTGTTGCTACGAGTATGGCAAAGGCGTAACAAAAGACTACACCGAGGCAGCCAGATGGTACCGCAAGGCTGCCGACCAGGGACACGCACGCGCACAAAGCAATCTGGCCTTTTGCTACCAATTTGGCAACGGTGTAAAAAAAGACCTGAACGAAGCACTCAGGCTGTTCCGTATGGCCGCAGAACAGGAAGACACGAATGCACTATATGCCCTGGGCGTAATATATGAGAATGGCGAAGGAGTTGAAAAGAACCATGACGAGGCGTTAAGATGGTTCTACAAGGCTGCAGAAGTTGGATCGGCAGAAGCACAATTATACTTAGGCTACTGCTACGCAAACGGGCAAGGCCTGACAAAAGACTATAAAGAGGCCGTAAAATGGTACCGCAAGGCTGCCGACAAAGGAAATTCCGATGCACAACACTATCTGGGCTGTTGCTACGAAAACGGCGATGGTGTTGAGAAGAATATGTCAGAGGCTGTAAAATGGTATTACAAGGCCGCTGAACAAGGATTGCCGGAAGCGCAGCACGATTTGGGCTTGTGCTACGAAAAAGGCAAAGCCATAACAACAGACTATACCGAAGCTGCAAAATGGTTCAGCAAGGCTGCGGAACAAGGATACGCGCCCTCACAGTTCAAGCTTGGTTTTTGCTACGACGAAGGAAAAGGAGTTCAAAAGGACCAGGCCCAAGCTGTAAAATGGTACAAAAAAGCAGCCGAACAGGGACACGTATATGCACAGTATTGCCTGGGCGTTTCGTATGCAAACAGCGAAGGAGTTGCCAGGAACATTACCGAAGCCATAAAATGGCACAAAAAGGCAGCCGAGCAAGGATACGGGCACTCACAATTTATGTTAGGCGCCATTTATGAAGAAGGAAACGGCATTGCACAAGACCTTACCGAAGCTGTAAAATGGTACAAAATGGCTGCTGACAACAACCAGGAATTTGCCATATATAATCTGGCCCTTTGCTACGAATACGGGAAAGGAGTATCCAAGAATATAAACGAAGCACTCAAGCTCTATCATAAGGCTGCCGACCTTGGAAACGACAAGGCCAAGAATAAGATAGAAGAGATAAAAAGACAAAAATCGGAAGAAGAAAAAAGACTGAAGGCAGCACAAGAAGCTGCACGCATAAAAAAAGCGAAAGAAGAGGAAAGGAAAAAGAGGAATAAGTACATATTGATAGTAGCAGGAGTACTTCTTTTAGGCTGGGTTCTATGGAGCACGGTATTCTCGTCGGACGGCAATGATTCCGGAAAGCAATCCGCTGCTATAGCAAAAGAGTATCTCGCGGCAGCGGAGAAAGGAGACGCAGGTGCACAGTTCAATCTGGCAACTTGCTACGAGGTTGGAAGAGGTGTGAAGAAAGACCCTGCAGAAGCTGTAAAATGGTACAGCAAAGCTGCCGAGCAGAACTACAGCAATGCACAGCACTCATTGGCTATGTGCTACCTGAGCGGCCAAGGAGTCGGCAAGAATCCCGCCGAAGCAATAAAATGGCTGAACAAAGCGGCCGCACAGGGTAATGCGGCCTCGGAATATGTGCTTGGCACTTGCTACGAAACAGGCAACGGAGTAAAGAAGAACACTACAGAAGCTTTCAAGCACTACAAGAAGGCAGCCGAGCAAGGATACTCTTATGCACAGGACAAGATGGGAGACTGCTACCTGAACGGCATAGGCGTGAAGAAGAATGCAGGCGAAGCAATAAAATGGTACACCAAAGCCGCCGAGCAGAACAACGCCAATGCACAGAACAACCTGGGCTATTGCTACAAGTATGGCAAAGGAGTGGAGAAATCCCCCGGCGCTGCCGTAAGCTGGTACACAAAGGCAGCAAAACAGGAGCACCCCGAAGCGATGTTCAACCTTGGTTACTGCTACGAGAATGGAGAGGGTGCAGAAAAGAGCATAAACGAGGCTATAAAGTGGTACACAAAAGCAGCAGAGAAAGGTTCGGCTAAAGCCCAATTCGCATTGGCAGTACACTACGAGAAAGGCAACGGAGTGCCCAAGAACACCGCAGAGGCTGCAAAATGGTATCTTAAGGCTGCTGAGCTGGGCGACGTAAATGCACAATACAATGCGGCTCTTTGCTATGCAAACGGAAACGGAGTGGACAAGAACCCCGCGGAGGCTGTAAAATGGTACCGCAAGGCAGCCGACAAGGGCCACACTGCATCGCAGTACAACCTTGCCGTATGCTACGAGAATGGTACAGGTACAGCCAAGAATGTAACCGAAGCTGCAAAATGGTACAAGAAGGCCGCCGACAAGGGAGATACAAAAGCCAAGGCAAAGGTAAAAGAATTGACCGGCAGCAATGCGGCAGGCACTTCCAATGCAAACAGCACACAGACTGGCTACAGTGTGCAGGCAGGCAACAATGCCAAGGCATATTACCACACAGGAGAAGAGTACTATTACGGAAGCAACGGAAAGACAAAATCGTACACCGAGGCTGTAAAATGGTACAGAAAGGCGGCCGACCTTGGATATTCCGATGCTATGTACAACCTGGGCCACTGCTACGAAAATGGCTACGGTGTAGCCAAGGACATAAACCAGGCTATCAAATGGTACCGTATGGCATCGCAGAAAGGCCACGCAATTGCCAAGCAGCAATTGAAGAAAATGGGATACAGATGAAACACGGAACCATTGGCAAAAAAAGAGTTTACGGACAATATAATGCAATAATTACGTTACTGTAAACAGAAGAACATACACCGACAATCAAGAAAAATCATAAACAAACACACAAAATATTAAGGAGATATATTATGTACTGCCCTAATTGCAAACAGGAATTTCCAGGCAAATTCTGCCCCGAATGCGGAACAAAGCTCATTGAAAAACCGGCACAGAATGACATAAGCCTCAACCTGAGTGACAATGCAGCCGTTGTTGGCGGAATAAACGTCAGCCGCAACGAAACGCACAATAATACAAGCTACGTAAACAACATTGTAGAGCGCCAAAAGAGCGAGGCCGAGCTCTACAACGAGCGCATACAGCAATTTATGGAATGCTGCAAGCAGGTTTTCCGCAACGGACTGCTCATAGAGGAGGAAAAGCAGAAACTGGAGACTGAACGTCTGAGGCTGGGAATAGGCGAAGCTGAGGCCGAGAGGCTGATGGAGATGGCCCGCAGGTCGTCGGGCGGACGTATGACGACACTCGGATTGCGCGACGCGACGACACTGAAGAATATCGACCGTTTCATCGACAGCAACAATACCACCGTGCTCACAAGGCAGTTGCCGAGCCTCTCGGCACTGGCACGCAACTACCGTGTAGACAATGTACAGTACAAGTATTATATGCTGCTCGCAGCCATTCGTCCTGAGGAACTAATACAGGTGTACGAGAGTTCATCTACCGACGAATACTGGCAAACATATTGGGTAGCAATTGCATACATAAAACGCGGCAACGCAGGAAAAGCCGAAGATGCAATAGTAAAACTCAGTTATTACCCCGAGTACTCCGAGGGCAACTCGCTCCTCCTGTCGGCCGTAAGCGCATACAGCGAACTTGGAACCGAAGTTGCAACAGACTACATAAACACCATCTTCCCCGACCAGTGCTCTCCCCTGCTGTTGCCATTTGCCAAGGCGCTGTTCCTGGAAATTACCCCTGAACGCTCTGCGGAAATTGCCCTCGACAAGAGCGTGTGCCAATTCTACATAGAGAACATTGTTACACTCGAAAGCCCCGAAGAGAAAGAGGCACGCCGCAAAGCCGAAGAAGAAGCCAAACGCAAGGCAATGTTGCAGGCACAAGAAAGCGACCTGAATGAGACATACAGGAAAGGAAAGGAATCATACGATGCCAAAGAGTACGGCAAGGCTGTAGAGCTGCTACGCAAGGCCGCAGACAGCGGACACGGCGAGGCACAGTGCTATTTGGGCAACTGCTACTATTATGGCTACGGCGTTGCAAAAGACTTTTCCGAGGCAGTAAAATGGTATTTCAAGTCGGCGGAACAAGGAGTCCCGCGCGGTTACAACAACGTAGGACTCAGCTACGAATATGGCGAGGGAGTGGAGAAAAGCAAAACCGAGGCTGTAAAATGGTACCGCAAAGCGGCAGATGCCGGATTTGCCCCCTCGATGAACAATCTGGCAACCTGCTACTGCAGCGGTGAAGGAGTAGAAAGGAATTATACCGAAGCTGTCAGATGGTACCGCAAGGCAGCAGAACTTGGCAATGCAGGCGCACAATGCAGCTTGGGCTACTGCTACGAAGAAGGAAACGGTGTCACAAAAGACATATACGAAGCTGTAAAATGGTACAGCAAAGCAGCAGGACAGGGAGAAGCCATTGCACAGTGCTGTCTGGCTGTATGCTACGAGAATGGAGACGGTGTAGAGAAGGATATTAAAAAAGCCATAGAACTGTACCGCAAGGCTGCAGAACAAGGAGATTCCAATGCACAGAACTGTTTAGGAAACTGCTACTACACCGGTAGAGGCATTGCAAAAGACTACACCGAAGCTGCAAGATGGTACCGCAAAGCGGCCGAACAGGACAATGCGAATGCGCAATACAGCTTGGGCGACTGCTACTACAGCGGCGAAGGAGTAGAAAAGAATTATACCGAAGCCGTCAGATGGTACCGCAAGGCAGCAGAACAAGGCTACGAATATGCACAATACAGTTTGGGCGACTGCTACTACAGCGGCGAAGGAGTAGAAAAGAATTATACCGAAGCCATCAGATGGTATCGCAAGGCAGCAGAACAAGGCAACAAAAGTGCGCAATACAGTTTGGGTTGGTGCTATGAACACGGAGAAGGCGTTGCAACAGACATCAACAAAGCAATAATCTGGTATCGCAAAGCGGCTGAACAAGGCCACGAAGATGCACAGGTGCAATTGGACAAAATAAAGAAAAAGCAGAACAACAAGAGTCCTCAAGAGAATTATGACATTGGCGAGGATTACTTCTATGGCCGCAACGGAAGAGAGCAGTCATACAGCGAGGCAGTGAAGTATTATCGCTTTGCTGCTGAACAGGGACACAGTGATGCACAATGCGACCTGGGATATTGCTACCAGTGTGGCAAAGGCATTGAACAGAACTCGACAGAGGCTGTAAAATGGTACACCAAAGCAGCAAAGCAAGGAAGCACTACTGCACAGAATAATTTAGGAAACTGCTACTACAACGGCAAAGGAGTAGAAAAAGACTATTACGAGGCTGTAAACTGGTACCGCAAAGCGGCAGAGCAGGGAAATATCAAGGCACAGAACAATATGGGCGAATGTTACTACTATGGCAATGGAGTGACAAAGGACTATTACGAGGCTGTAAACTGGTACCGCAAAGCGGCAGATAAAGGATATGCAAGTGCACAGTACAATTTGGCCTACTGTCTTGAGAAAGGCCTGGGAACACCCAAGGATATGTCCAAGGCCATCGCTTTATATCAGAAAGCTGCCGAGCAGAAGAATGAAAGTGCACAAAAACGTCTGGCAGAGTTGAATGCAAGTACAAACAACGGAAAGACGGCACAAGAAAATCATTCCATAGCAGAGGACTATTACTTTGGCAGGAACGGAAAAGGCCAATCATACAGCGAGGCCGTAAGATATTACCGTATGGCAGCGGAACAGGGACACAGTGGTGCACAGTGCGACCTGGGCTACTGTTACAAGAACGGCAAAGGTGTAGAGAAGAATTACACCGAGGCTGTAAAATGGTACAAGAAGGCTGCCGAACAAGGAAACAGGGCTGCACAAAACAATTTGGGTATATGCTACGAATATGGCGAGGGTGTATCAAAAGACATCTACGAAGCTGTAAAATGGTATCGGAAATCGGCAGAACAAGGTAATGTACACGCGCAATGCAATTTGGGCTACTGCTACGAGGTCGGAAATGGTGTCACAAAAGACTATTACGAAGCTGTTAAATGGTACCGCAAAGGAGCCGAAGGCGGCAGCGCACGCGCACAATGCAATTTAGGCTACTGCTACGAAGAAGGAAACGGTGTCACAAAAGACATATACGAGGCTGTAAAATTGTACCGCAAGGCTGCCGACCAGGGATTTGCACGTGCACAGTGCAATTTAGCATACTGTTATGAGAAAGGCATTGGCGTTACAGCAAACTACAGCGAAGCAGTCAAATGGTACAGAAAAGCTGCCGACCAGGGATATGCACGTGCACAATGCAATCTGGCATATTGCTACGAAGCCGGAAATGGTGTCACAAAAGACTTGAGTGAGGCTGCTAAATGGTACAGAAAGGCTGCCGACCAGGGATATGCACGTGCACAGAATAATTTAGGAAACTTTTACTACTGCGGAACAGGAGTTGCAAAAGACTATTACGAGGCAGCCAAATTATTCCGCAAGGCAGCAGACCAGAAAGATGCTACAGCCAAGTATAATTTAGGATTGTGCTACGAATACGGCAACGGAGTAACTAAAGACACAACAGAGGCCAACAAGCTCTACCGCGAAGCTGCCAATTTAGGCAACAACAGTGCCAAAAAGAAATTAGGTTTGGCATAATGGCTTTCTCAGCACCCGAACATTGAGAAAAAAGAATATATACAAACACAAGCTATTAAAAATAATATTATGTATTGTCCCAAGTGTAAACAGGAAGTAGCCGGCAAATTCTGCCCCAACTGTGGCACAGCGCTCATAGAGAAGCCTCAAGACGATATTAGAATGAATATCGGCGACAATTCGGCCATAATGGGAGGAATAAACGTGAACCGTAGCGAGACACACAACAGCACAAGCTACGACCAGCGTACCATAAACTCCAACCACGTGACCAACAATATTGTAGAGCGCACCAAGACCGATGCAGAGCTGCGCAACGAACGCAACATTCTCTTTATGGAGTGCTGCAAGCAGGTATTCAGCGACGGCCTGCTCACCGAAGAAGACAAAAGGATATTGGTAACCGAGCGCATAAGACTGGGGCTCGACGAGACCGAGGCTGCACACCTCATTGAGATGGCGCGCAAATCATCGGGCTGCCGCTCTACAACCCTCAGTATGCGCGACGAGATGACCCTAAAGACAATAGACCGCTACATCGAGGGCAACAGCGTTGCAGTGCTCAACAGCCAGACATCGCGTCTTGCAGCACTTGCGCGCAACTACAGGGTAGACTCGGTCCTTTACAGATATTATATGCTGCTCGCTGCGCTCAAGCCCGAGGAACTGATAGATGAATACGAGTCAAGCACTGCCGACGAATATTGGCAGACATATTGGGCGGCAATAGCCTATCTGAAACGCGACGACATAAACAAATCGGAGGACGCGATAGTGAAGCTCGACCTCTACCCCGAATACTCCGAGGACAACTCGCTGCTTCTGTCGGCAGTGAGCACATACAAGGAGCTTGGCGCCGAAGCTGCATCGGATTATATCTGCGCCATTCTGCCCGAGCACTGCTCCGCCCTGCTGTTGCCCTTTATCCACGCCCTTTTCCTTGAGGTAGACCCGGAGCGTGCAAAAGAGGTTGGTGCCGACAAGAGAAAATGCCAGTTTTATATAGATAATCTTGTAGCGATACAAAGCCCCGAAGCAAAGGCTGCAAAGCGCAAGGCTGCCGAGGAGGAAGCTAAACGCAAGGCTGCCGAGGAGGAAGCTAAACGCAAGGCCGCCGAGGAGGAAGCTATGCGCAAGGCCGCCGAGGAGGAAGCTAAACGCAAGGCCGCAGAAGAGGAAAGCAGGAGACTGAACGAGATGATAAGCTGCCCCAATTGCGGCGAGACGATAAGTGCAAGCTCCAAATTCTGCGAGTTCTGCGGCAAAAGGACTGTTCTCATATGCTCTGCTTGCAACGCGGAGCTTAATGCCGGTGCAAGATTCTGCGAATTCTGCGGAACAAAGGTAGAAGAGAAAAAGCCCATTATAAACTGCCCCGCTTGCGGCGAGAGACTGAAGGCCGGTGCAAGATTCTGCGAATTCTGCGGAACAAGAATAGCCGAAGCGCAGGAAGCGCCCGAAAGCATTGTTGCCCCACAAACTGACAGTGAAGAGAAAAGCGGCGGCATTGAGGAGCTATGCAAGATTGTAGAAGGCGGCGACTATATCGACACCCTGCACCTGAACCGCAGTTGGATACTTCCCCAGTTCATCGACCTTAGCTTCGAACACGGCAGGTTCAGCAGGGACAAGTTCTTCTGTACCAAGCCCAATTACGACAAATCGTGGCGGAATCTTTTGCGCAACCTCAAGGCGCTCAGCGAAATGAGCGACAAGGAGTCCATTGCATACAAGATACGTTCGGGCTGGTGGAACAAGGAGGTTGCACTTGCAATGGCCAATCTGGATTATGAGAAACTCGGATACATTGTTGACAACTGCAAGATACACGACCACAGCCGTGCGGGTGAGTTCATTATAATCCCGCGTATGAGGAATGCCAATACAGAGTACAGGGAAAATTACTTCTATGTAAATCCACCTAAAAAAGCTCCGCTCAGCGGCTGGAATTGCTACAACTCCAAGGACAGGAACCTAATCTCGTTATTTTCGAGTATGCAGTCCCTTATCCTGAACATTGAGAATGCAAATGACGACATTGAGCTCTACGAGGCAGTAAAAGACTACAACGATATTCGTGCCGTGAGAGATTCGCATTTTGCCGAGGATAAAGCGAAAGGATACGGCTGCACCCCCCAAGAATACAACAATTCATTCATTGGCGACGGTGTATATTGGTCTATGATGACAATGGTAAAATATCTTGGCCTGTACTTTGTGGGCGACAATGGCAAGAGACTCACACGCGACGAGTGTATTGCCGAGATTGCAAACAAGGTATTCGAATCGGGCTTCGACGGAATTAAGCTGCTCGATTTTTGCGAAGAGAAATTCTTCAGAGGACTATTCAACTGGAAGGACTATAAGAGCAAGAGATAACTCTTTGCAACTACAATAAGAGAAAACCCGGGCAGGATTTTCCAATCCGGCAGGCAACACTGAATCTACGCTGCCGAGACCTCTCGGCAGCGTAGATCATCCTACAAGATTTAAGATATGCCCCGCGCCTGTGGGATTGGTTTTTTATTATGGACAAGATACTCGAATCGATATTCTGCGACAGTTCCCTGTGGGCAGAGGTCATAGGGCACGGAATGAAGAAAAGGATTCCCGCCGAGGTTCTGGAATATATCCAGGACCCGCACGGACGGGCCGAGCTGTGCCGCCTCATTGGCACAGGAAACTACACGATAGAACCGCCGCACACGGGTTACCGCCCAAAAGACGACGGGGGGGAAAGGGTATTCTTTGCCAATGCCCCACTCGACCGCCTGCTACTGAATGTAATATACAAATGGCTTATGCGCAATGCGCCCGAAATGGTGCACCCCTGCTGCCTCTCCTACCAGGAGGGAACGGGCGTGGGAGATATTGTCTGCGGGCTGTCCAGACGCATCGCCACACTCGGCAACAGCGGCAGCGGCAATATCGTGGGACGCAAATTCGATATACACAAATATTTCGACACAGTAGGACGAAAGTACATACACCGTGCATTCGACAGGATTGAAGAGCGGCACGGGAAATCGTCGGTAATCGCACTGCTGCGGAAATATTACGACAGCGACATCTACTACGACACGCGCCTGCGCAAGTATGTAAGCGCCTACCAGGGCATAAAGCAAGGGTGCGCCGTATCGTCGTGGCTGGCAAACGTCATTCTGTATGAGCTCGACAGCGAGGTATCGGCACTCGACGGATTCTACGTACGCTACTCCGACGACATTATCTTTGTGGGCGAGGACTACGAAAAGGCAACAGAAGCCATAGAGTATAACCTGCATAAATTAGGGCTCACACTTAACGAAAGGAAGATTGAGAATGTCGTCGGCAACGAGTTCATACGCTTCCTCGGCTACAACATCAGAGGAAGCGAAATATCATTGTCGAAAAAATGGGTCGGCTACTTCAGGGAAAGCATCGACAAGATAACTGTCGGGAACAGACGCCTGATAGCCACTGTGCGCGCGGCACACAAGGAGAAGGACGGGGAGCAGCGCGAGAAAAAGCTGAGAAAGGCACTCGACAGCGCCGCAAGAGAAGTTGCGCGCTTCCTTTATTTGGGCAACGGGGAATACTCGTGGGCACAGCTTGTACTGCGGGTGATAAACCGCCCCGAGGACATAGAGACACTGAACCTCTACTGCCTCGACGCGCTCCGTGCCGTGTACACGGGCAAGACCTCCATTGGCGGGCTGGGTGTGTGTAAGCGTAGGGGCATCACACGCGGCAAGGGGAAGAATGTAGCACAGAACCGCCGCAAGACGGCACACATATTCGGCAACGAAGAACCCGAGGGGTGGATTCCCGGTTACTTCTCCATTGTAGCAATGCGCAACAACATTGGCAACCGCTGGCTCTACCGCGCAATGGTAAGCGAGATTGTATGCAGCAGGAAAAGGGCGAAATACGGCTGTTGCCCCAATGCAGCGGCAGGAGACGAAGAGAGGAAACAGCTCCGACTGCAGCTCGAGGAGCACTACTGCACATATATGAACAGCCGTCCCAACGGGAAGAAGGACGGACGCTACTACGCAAAGGGATTCCCGCAAATGAAGACAATAGACCTGCTGCGCGGAAACAGACGGAGCGAAGCAAGAGCCGAGCTCGAGAATTTCATCGGCACCAGCATCTGCTACAAGCAATTGCAGAAGAACGGCAGGCACTGGTACTGGCAAAGCAAGGCATTTCCCCAGCTTGTATTGTTGCGAGAGTGGTTCGAGGAATAGCACGCCCCCAAGCCGACATTCACGACAGCCTCTCCGAATATACTACAGAAGCTGTTTAAATTTATATCGTTAAGTTTTTTATAGGTCAAAAATAGTGCCAACGAGCAAAACGCAAGTTTACTTGCAGTTTTTCGGCGAGTGCAGCCTATTTTGGCGCAATGCAAAAGTGGAATGTTTTATTATTTTTCGAGGGCGCGTAGCGGGCTACGTAACCG
>JAFZIA010000096.1 GCA_017554605.1 Bacteroidaceae bacterium | reverse complement strand
TTTTATTATTTTTCGAGGGCGCGTAGCGGGCTACGTAACCGAGAGAAAGAAGAAAACGGGCAGTTTTGAACATAAAAAACAACGAAATAACGGCTTCCAATATAATAATAACTTTTTTTAGAAATTTAAACAGCTTCTAAGTAATTGAATTAAACCAAAAAGCCCTCCTTTGTTCATAGAGGGGTGTCCGCAGGGCCGAGGAGTAGGAACAGAGAACATCAGCCCTTCACTTTACAACAAGTGAAGAGCTGATATTTATATTGTCCTACGGCAAGAATGTGGGCGGTGCTGTTCCCCCTCCACCGGGACGCATAGCGGGTGGGGTAACAGGACGCGAAGGAAAAGCCGGAGGGAAAGGACGCACGCTGCCCGCAAAGGGCGGCACTACTGGACGCGGACGCAAGGGCGGAGGAGGCGGTGCCCACAGCCAATTGTCGTCGGCCAGTCAGTAGAACGACGTTGTTCCCTGGAACACGCCCGCTGTAGAGTAGGGGTAGATGTAACCGTTCATCGTCATTGTGTTGCCGCTGAAATTGGGGTCGATGCGCGCGCTTGCCTCGTTGCTGTTGGCGGCAATTGTCACATACACGATAGCCGAGATATTTGCACCCTGGATTGTGTAGCTGTAGTAGACGTTGCCCTCCTTATCGCGGCTCATACGCTCGCCGCTCACAGTGCCCTCGAGGGTTATGCCTCCAAGGCCGTTGGGCGAGTAGACGTTGGCGTTGTTGAATGCCGTCTGCACTACACCTTGCCCGTTGTTCACCGAGATATAGTTGGTGCTCTCGGTCACAAAGCGTGTGACACCGTTCCTGAATGTGATGTTCGACGCTTCCAATGCCCAGGAGCCGCTGCGTATGGCCTCGATTGCCTGCACAAAGGCAAGGGAGTCCTCGCTCTCTTCGCGCGCCCGCTCGGCAGCACGTTTTTTCATTCTGTCGGCACGCCAGGCAGCCTCGCGCTCGGCCTTGGTCATCTTTTTGCTCTGTGCAAATGTCGCATTCTGCACACAAAGAGTCAGCATCACAAGAATAAAGAGAAACTTTTTCATAATCCTGAAATTTACGGTTAGTGAATAGATTGACACTCGTTTTTGCTATAAAAACAATATTGCGGACACTGTTGCGCCTAAAAAAAGTGTAATATTTTATAAAACCGTTTTTGGATTAACTAAAAATGTATATCTTTACGAAGTTTTGAATTATGAGTGTAATGAAACGCACTGTTCTCATATATCTGATGACTATACTGTTTGCATCGTCGTGCAAACAACAGGGCGAAAAGGTCTGGACGCTCGATACTCCCGACGGCTCGCCTGTGCGCACCGTGTCAATCGACACGATGAATCTGCGCAACCCCTTTATCTCGCTCGATTGGGACAGCCTTACATATTATATGACCGGCGACGGCGGGTATCTGTGGAAGAGCAAGAATCTGCGCGAGTGGCAAGGGCCGTTCGACGCGCTTATGCTCGACGGGGAACAATGGCCGGGCACATCGCCCCAAATAACGGCCCCCGAAATTCACCGCTACAAAAAGAAATACTACTACGTGGCAACATTCACACGTCCCGACGTTGCGATAGACACAGTGGGTACAGAGATAATCCCGCGCCGCTCCTGCCAGTTGCTGCAGTCGGACAATCTGCAAGGACCTTACAGACCGATAGAGACACAGGAGAAGCCGCTGCTTGCACCCCAGGAGGCATCGCGTTGCGCCACATTCACATACGACGAGTATGGAGTGGGGTATATAATCTACAGCCACGACTGGGCGCAGAACGGTGCAGGAACAACACAGATTATAAGACTCTCCGACGATTGCGCCAAGCAAGTGGGCGACCCCTACATAATGTTCGATGCAAGAGAGAAGGGGTGGAGCAAGGATGTTCCCTCTCCCTCGCCCATAATGGACGGACCTTTCATCTTCGACACCGAGGAGGGTTCGCTCGGAATAATGTTTGCAACGGAGATTGACGGCGAAGAGGCACTGTGCGTTGCATACACAAAGGAGGGCTGCGGGCTCAACGGCCCGTGGACAGTGGAGAAAGAACCGTTGCTCACAGGAGGATACGGACAGGCCACCATCTTCAAGGATTTTGACGGAACGCTTGTACTTGTACTGCACAAGAAGAGCGTGATAAACGGAGAGGTGAAATATGTCCCCCAGCTCCTGGAGCTCGACAACCAATACAAGAGACTGAAGATAAAAGGAAAATACAACTATTAGAAACCCTTAAAATATAAACAATTATGCGTTTAATCATTGAACCTAACTACCAGCAGTTGTCAAGCTGGGCTGCAACTTATGTTGTAAAGAGAATCAACGAGTTTAATCCCACACCCGAGAAGCCTTTCGTGCTTGGTCTTCCCACCGGCGGTACTCCCCTCGGCACATACAAGGAGCTTATCAACCTCTACAACCAAGGTAAGGTGAGCTTCCAGAATGTCGTTACATTCAATATGGACGAGTATGTAGGTCTTCCCGAGGAGCACCCCGAGAGCTACCACTCATTTATGTGGAACAACTTCTTCAGCCACGTTGACGTGAAGAAGGAGAATGTGAACATTCTTAACGGTAACGCCGAGGACCTTGTTGCCGAGTGCGCTCGCTACGAGGAGAAAATCAAGTCTTACGGTGGCATCAACCTCTTCTTGGGCGGTATCGGTCCCGACGGTCACATTGCGTTCAACGAGCCGGGTTCATCACTCACCTCGCGTACACGTATCAAGACCCTTACAACCGACACTATCATTGCAAACTCACGTTTCTTCGACAATGACATCAACAAGGTTCCCAAGACCGCTGTTACTGTTGGTGTAGGCACTGTTATGGACGCAAAGGAGGTTCTTATCCTTGTTAACGGCCACAACAAGGCTCAGGCGCTCTATCACGCAGTAGAGGGCAGCATCACTCAGATGTGGACTATCAGCGTGCTTCAGATGCACCAGAACGGTATCATCGTTTGCGACGACGCTGCAACAGCAGAGCTCAAGGTTGGTACTGTAAACTACTTCAAGGATATTGAGAAGGATAACCTCTGCCCCTGCTCAAACCTCAAGTAAGAAACAGCAACAATTGACTGTACAGTCGGAGTACACCGCCAGGTGTGCTCCGATTTTCATTTATACACAAATGGGAATAATGCTGTTTCGGAAATGTCTTTGTGGTTCAGTAGAAATTTACTGTGGATAACAATTCTTTCAACCACCTTCCCGGTGTTATTTTTCGGCTATTCTCTCGTTGTAGTATTTTCTTCTGCTTTCTTTTTTTGCGAAAAAAAGAAACAAAAAACCTTGCACAAAAGAA
>JAFZIA010000095.1 GCA_017554605.1 Bacteroidaceae bacterium | reverse complement strand
CTTTATTTTACCAATACCTTTTTACCGTTCACAATATAAATACCTTGTGTGGGGTTCTCCACGCGACGGCCGCTGAGGTCGTAGTAGATGTTGTCTTCAACCTCGTTTATAACGGGCTCTATAGCTGTTGTACCGCTAAAGTCGAAGTAGTAGCTGTTGCTTAGCTGCATTCCGGGGTCCTCGGTGTCAACCTCCTCGTCGTAGATACCGATTCTTGTAGAGAGCATCAGATAGGCTTTGTTAGCATTGTTCTTGAATGTGCCACCTGTGAGTGCATCTGCGTACATTCCCACAATGCCGTCTTTCATTGAAAGAACGTAGTATTTGTAGCCGTTCTCGGGTGTGATATACTCGTCCTCGACAGAACCGCGGAACAGATTGTTCTCAATCTCCTCTGTATTCTCAAAACTTTGCTCAAAAGCGTATGTGCCTTGCTCTGCTCTCACAATTACACCCGTGTTTGCAGGCAAAACGCCTGTTACCTGCTGCATCATAAGGCGGTTGCCGTCTACTGCGTTTGCTGTATATACCTCCACGCCCTCGGGGATAATGGCATTGTAATCCAAGTATAGTGTTGCGTACTTGGCTGCCGATACGGTGAGCTCAAATGGGTTTTCTATAATCTCTACTATGTTTGTAAACTCGTTCCAACCCTCGGTTGTCGCGTAGGTTTCCTTTGCACCTGCGGGAACGTAGAGGGTACAGTTCTCTTTGTCTACTCCGTCAAATGCGTTGCTTCTGGGAACAAGCAGTGTCTCGGCGGGAATAAGAGATGTTATGCTTGTAAGGCTTCTACAATTATTGAACGCATAATCTCCAATCGTTGTTACGCTGTTAGGTATTTCTATGCTTGTAAGGCCAGTGCAATAGCAGAACGCCCTTTCTTCAATAGTTGTTACGCAGTTTCCCATAGTTACGCTTCCAAGGCTGTTGCAATAGTAGAACGCGAAAGCTCCAATAGATGTTACGCTGTTGGGGATTTCGATGCTTGCAAGGCTGCTGCAATAGTAGAACGCACTATTTCCAATTGTTGTTACGCTGTTTCCTATTGTTACACTTGTAAGGCCAGTGCAACTGTAGAACGCGTTATCTCCAATAGTTGTTACGCTATTTGGAATTGTTATGTTTTTAAGACCAGAGCACCAGCCGAATGCTTGCTCTCCAATAGTTGTTACACTGTTAGGAATTTCTATGCTTGTAAGGTCAGCGCATAGGGCGAATGCTCCATCTCCAATAGTTGTTACGCTGTTAGGAATTTCTATGCTTGTAAGGCTTCTGCTATATCTAAAAAAGTTGTTGCCTATGTGTGTTATTCCATCGTTTATAATAACTTGTCTGATATTGAAGTTATTGAACCAAGGGGAGGATTGCATTTCATAGTCATACATTGCGCCCTCGCCCGAGATTGTAAATGTGCCTGTTGCTTCGTCAAATTTGTAAAAGGCATTCTCGCCGCATTGTCCGCTGTATTCAAGTTCTACAATATTTGTAAATTCGTTCCAGCCGTCGGTTGCAGCGTATGTCTCCTTTGCACCGTAAGGTACATATAGTGTGCAAGCATCCAAATCTATGTTGATGAATATCTGATGTGTTGTAAAGAGTTTGTCGGCAGGAATATGTGATGTTACACTTGTAAGGCTTTTGCATCCTGCGAACGCGTGTTGTCCAATATGTGTTACGTTGTTTCCTATTGTTATACTCTTAAGGCTGGTGCAGCCGTGGAACGCACATTCTTCAATTGAAGTTACGCTGTTGGGTATTTCTATGCTTTCAAGATTGATGCAACTGTTGAATGCGTGTACTCCAATAGTAGTTACGCTGTTGGGGATTGTAATGCTTGTTTTATTATAGCATTCTCCAAATGTGTAATTATCGATTATGGTTACGTCATTGGGAATAACTGTATTTTGAGAGGCTGCTATAAGTTTGTTCGATTTTGTTTCTATAATAGCGTTCCAGTTGTTGCGGTTGTCGTAAACAGAGTTGCTCTCGTCAACTGTTATGCTTGCGAGCTTGCTGCAAGCAAAGAACGCGCCTTCTTCAATTGAAGTTACGCTACTTGGAATTTCAATATTTGTAAACCCGCAACGTGCAAATGCTCCTCGCTCAATTGTATTTACGCTGTTAGGAATTCTTGCGCTTGTAAGGCTGCTGCAATTCATAAATGCATAATATCCGATATTTGTTACGCTGTTTGGGATTTCTATGCTTGCAATGCTCGTGTAACCGTAGAAAGCGTTGTCTCCAATTGTAGTTATTCCGAATTTTATAATTACATTTGATATATTATCTTTATACACATACCAAGAAGCCTCCTCGCCTTCAAAGTCATACATTGCGCCCTCGCCCAGTATTGTGAGTATACCTGTCTCTTCGTCGAATGCCCAATATGCGTTGTCGCCGCATTGCCCCTCGAGCTCTACAATATTTTCAAACTCGTTCCAGCCGTCGGTTGCTGCGTATGTCTCCTTTGCTTCTGCGGGTACGTAGAGGGTGCAGCTTGTGGTTATATTGTAAAAGGCATCTGATTCAGGTGCAAAAAGTTTGTCAGCAGGGATAAATGATGCTATGCTTGTAAGGCTGGTACAATTGTAGAACGCCTTTTGTCCAATAGTTGTTACGCTATTAGGGATTGTAATGCTTGTGAGTCCAGAATAGTTGAACGCGAAATCTCCAATCGCTGTTACGCTGTAGGTTACACCGTTATAGGTGACATTTGCGGGTATGACAACTTCGCTTTTATAAGCACCAAAAACTTCTACAGTATTGTCATCATCGGAGAGAATGTTGTAGTAAAGGCCGTTGGTGATAAAGTCCTGTGCACTCATTGTAGTACAGCAAAGCATAAGGATTGCTGTAAGAATGGTTCTTAAATTTTTCATTTGTAAATGTGTATTAGATGTTTGTTGATTTCTTAATCGGTGAAGTGTTTGTTGTCGGTGCATTGGAGGCTTTCGCTACTCTCCTTTGGATAAGGGATTATAGCGGCTTAGTACCACCAGTCGACATTGCTGCTGCCGCTGCTGCGCTTGTCAATCTTTAGTGCGTCGGCAAGCATTTGCGATGTTGCGCGGAAACTGAAGTTGAACGATGTGTAGGGGGCAAGTACAATGCCGCACGACATCTCGAAGCAGTGCAGGTCGCGCGAGATGTTCATTGTGGTGGTGGTGAGCTTCTTGAACTCGAAATTGTATCCCGAGGTGAAGTTCATCTTCCAGTTGTCCGATATTCCGATGTTGCCCGAGATGTTCAGGTTCTGTGTGAATTTGTAGGGGTAGCGCATCGATTTTATGTCAATCTGTGCGCCACGGTCCTCGGCCATTATTATACCGTAGGAGAATGAGAGATTCCACGGGCATTTGAACGGCATATAGCCGTCGTCGTCTACTGTGGCTTTCTGTGTCTCCTTGCCGCCCGAGCGTCCTCCCTTGAGGGATTTTTTTTCGCTCTGCTTGTTGCCGCTGTTGCCTTCGCTCTCATTGTTGTCGCTGTTCTCCTCGCCGTTCCCGCGGTTGAAGAGGTTCTTTATCTTCTTTATAGTCTCGTTGTTGAAGGTGTACGACAGGTTCTGGCTCATTCCCTGAAAGCGTCCGAAGCGTCCGTATGACCACTCGGTCCTGTCGCCCACAACAACCTGGCCGCGGTCGTTGAACTCGTAGGCGTATGTTGCCCACGTTGCGTTGAGGCTGAATGTGTAGCTCTTGGAGAGTTTCAGGCGCAGGCGTGTGTTGAGGTTGCTCCAGGGCTGTCTCTTTGCTGCCAGGTTATAGGAGATGCTTGCGCCAATCTCGTCTATGAGGCTCACTTTCTTGAGCGAGTCGTTCTTTGTGCGCCACTTCATCTCCACATTGTTGCTCATATCGAACGATACGCTACCGGTTTTTCCCTTGCCGGGTATTCCGTAGAGCGAGTTCTCGTAGGGACTGTATTCTACCTGGCGTACTTCGCCGTTGGCGTCGGTGTAGACGTATGTGTCGTAGTAGCCGTAGCGGTCGGCTCCAAAATCGGGTGCGTAATTGAATGATATTGACGGCTTGAAGACGTGACGCACTGTATGTATGCGACTCTTCTTGAGGAAGCCTGCGGGCTGGTAGAATCCGTAGAGTGTGGTGTTTGCCGACAGCGAGAGGTTGTAGTTGTACACACGGTTGAAGCCGTAGACGGTATCTCGCACCACCTGCTGTGTAGCCTGGTTGTAGGACTGGTGCACCTGCTTGAAGTACCAGCGCTCGTTGTAGCTGAAGTTGGGTGTGATGTTTATGTAGTTGAACAGTTGGAAGGTGGCGCTGATAGGTATGCGGTGGTTGATGCCGTTGCGCCAGTCCTTAATTATGTTCGACTTGAATACCTTATCTTCTTTTGTGCTTATGCTGTTGCTCATCTGTCCGCTGTAGGAGAGTGATATTTTCTCGTACCAGCGCTCCTGACCCGCCTTTTTCTTGCGCTTGAAGGGGTATATCTTTGCCAGCGATACGTTGAGGTTGGGCAGTGTGAGCGAGAGGGTAGAGTCCTGCACGTTCTGCGAAATGTTGGTGGTTGCCGATATTGTAAGTCCTATGCCGGGGAATGTGCGCGAGTAGCTCACACTCGAGGTCCTTACGCTCTGTGAGTTGAGTACGGGGTTGTAGAGGCTGTTGAGGTTGGAGCGCTCGTAGCTCGATGTGGCAAAGTTCACGCTTGCCGAGAAGTTGCGGTTGGGCACTGCCTTGGGGTCCTGGCGGTGGCTCCACTGTATGCGGAAGTTCTTGCCCACCGAGTAGTCGGGCAGGTTGCGCTCTCCTTGCTTGGTTACCAGATAGTTGAAGCTGAAGCTGCCCGAGTATCTGTAGCGCTGTGCGTAGGACGATGCTGCCGCAACGCCCCAAGAGCCTTTGGTGAATACCTCGCCCGTGAGGCGCAGGTCCATTCTGTCGCTTATTGCAAAGTAGTATCCTCCGTCGCGCAGGTAGAAGCCGCGCTCGGTCTCGTCGCCGTACGAGGGCATTATGAAGCCCGATGAGTAGTCACTTGTGAAGGGGAAAAAGCCGAAGGGTATTGCCAGCGGCAGGGGTACGTCCTCAACCACAAGATAGGCCGGGCCGAATACCACGTCCTTCTTGGGACGGGTCTTTGCACGTGTGAGTGCTACGTAAAAGTGTGGGTGGGGGTCGTCGCAGGTGGTGTATTTGCCGTTCTGTATGTAAAAGACATTGTTGCTGTCCTTCTTTGCATCGCTACCGGTCATAAAGCCGTCGCCCTGCTGTGTATATACATTGTTTATCTTGCCCTTCTTGCTCTTGAAATTGTAGCTTATGCGGTGTGTCTCGTAGGGTGTGCCACCGTCTACGAATATGGGTTCTCCCTGCAATACACCTGTGCTGTCGGCTCTACCCGATGCGTGCACCACGCTGCTGTCCATATTCATTGTGATGATGTCGGCTGTGAGCTCTATCTTGTCGTAGTTCACCTTGCCCGAACCGTAAAGGAAGGCGTTTCCTCCGCGCGACCACACGAGCGAGTCGTTGGCTACGTAGCGTACGGGTGCGTCGAGCGCGTCCTTGTTTTTCTTTTTGCTTGTGGTGTCCTGCGGGGCTGCCTGTGTAGTATCGGCTGCAAGGTGGATTGCCTGTGATGATGCTATGCGGGTGTAGGCGCTTGCCGATAATGCCGGTGCGCCTAATGTAAGTAACAGGATTGATATAAGTGCGTATATATTGTGCTTCATCTTGTATGCCTTAATTACCGATACTGTCGGGGTGTTGTCGTGTGGACTGTATTAAGGAACTCTCTTTCTTGCCCTATTTCCCATAGTAGTCCAAACAAACGGCAAATGTACAAAATAAATGGCAGTAAATACTCTTTTTATGGTAAAAAAGCATTTTTTAATGGTGCAATTATGCTTTTTTTGTCTCGGGGGAGTGTGCGGGGCGACTTTTCAGAGGAAAAGTGCGGCCCACTCCTTTACTTTCGCTGCCGACTCGGGGGATATTTTGAGCATACTCTCTACAACCTGCTCCAGGGTGCGTGCTGTCTCAAGATATTTTGTCTTTGAATAGAATTTGTCGGCAAAGCAGATGAGCTTTTCCTCGAGTGTCTCGGGGGTAAAGTCGCAGTGGGGCAAGTTCCAGCCGTTTGCTATTATTTGCTCTTTTGTCAACCCTGTGCCTGTGTGGCGCTCGCATACTCTTGCGTGTAGGGGATACCCCTCGGCACGCAGGAGCTCGGCACCAAGATAGCCGTGGCACAGGTACGATGCGTTGCCGTTGCAGTGTATGCGCGGGGCGTCTGTGAGGAAGATGCCAATGTCGTGCAGCATTGCTGCCTCCTCGATGAAGGTGTTGTCGAGCGACAGCTCGGGGTGCTTGCGCGAAAGTTCCAATGCCATCTCGGCTACTTTCTGTGCGTGTATCATATATATGTGGCGAAGCTCGCTGCCGTGAGGGTAGTATTTGTCTATGATTTTTGAATAATCCATAATTAAGGACGTTTTTTTTGTTTATGCTTTCACAAAAATAGTTAATAATTCAAATAAAAAGCGTATAATGGCAAAAATATTGTTTTTTTAGTTATCTTTGCGATAAATCGCGAAGATGCGCTGCACTCGCTGTGAAAAATATTGAAGCCAGCTTCATATTTCTCGCTCGTTTGTATCTGTCTTTGCGATAAATCGCGAAGATGCGTTGCACTCGCTGTGAAAAATACCGGAACAATAACCTTACACAAGCACAAATGAGAGAGGTGTTGCTGAAACAGACACAAGTATTGCCGCCAATTGCTCTTGAAGAGATGTCGGGCATAAAACTGATGAATCGCACAGATACAAAGTTTGTTGCGACACTGGAGCAATTGAGGAATTTCCTGTTAGCAGTGGAGGGGCAGTATTACATACAGCAGGTAAACGGCAAGCGTGTGGCGTCGTACCACACCACCTATTTCGATACGGCCGACTTTGCAATGTATGTAATGCATCACAACGGTAAGACACGGCGCGAAAAGGTGAGAATGCGCACTTATCTCGACAGTGACGATACCTTTCTCGAGGTAAAGAACAAGAACAATCACGGACGTACAAAAAAGAAACGCATCGAGGTGGGCACGCCGCATACGCTTGAGAAGGAGGCTGCACAGGCTGTCCCCTTCCTTGCGAAATGTGCCTGGTACACAATAGACGAGCTCTCGCCCGTGATAGAGAATTTCTTCAGCCGCATCACTCTTGTGAACTTTGGAAAGACCGAGCGCCTGACGATTGATTTTGACCTGCGTTTCCATAATCTGGTAACCGACGAGCGCGACAAGCTGGAGAACGTGGCGATAATTGAGCTCAAGCGCGACGGCAACGTGCCTTCGCCCGCGCTCGACATCATACGCCGTCTGCGCATACGCCGCTCGGGATTCAGCAAATACTGCATAGGAAGTGCGCTCACAAACAAGGGGCTCAGGCGTAACAACTTCAAGGAGCGTCTGCGCTTTATCGCAAAATTGGAGAATAAACAATAAAATTATAAAAAATGGAACTACTGACTACACTTTCAACCAATCTTATCCCGTTGTTCGGCTCTTTGTTCGATTTTGGTGCCGATGCAGTTGCCGACCCGGCCATTGCCGAAACTGCAAAGGGGGCGTTCCTGAATATGCCCGGGGTAATTAATCTGCTTGTCGGATTTTTGATAAACCTGCTCTTTGTGGGCATTGTGGTACGCTGCTTCTACTATCCCAAATGCAAGCGCAGCGAGTTCTTCTTCACATTTATCCTAATTGCGATAAGTATCTTCCTGCTCATCTACCTGCTTGGAGGAGTGAAGCTCAAGACTGGCTTTGCACTCGGATTGTTTGCTATCTTCAGCATCATACGTTACCGTACCGAGCAGGTTGCTATACGCGAGATGACCTACCTCTTCATAATCATTGCAATGAGTGCCATAAACGGCCTTGTGATGGAGGAACTCAGCTACTCGGAGATGATAACTGCGAACCTGCTGTTCATTGTGTCAATATGGTTCTGTGAGAGCCACCTTTTCATAAAGCATCTCTCCTATAAGGTCATCAAATATGACAACGTGAGCCTTATCACTCCCGACAAGGAGGCTGAACTTATTGCCGACCTCAAGAAACGTACAGGCCTGGAGATTGTAAAGGTAGAGGTTGGCGGCATCGACTTCCTCAAGGATGCTGCAATCATAAAGATGTACTATCGTCCTACAGACGATTCCATAAACACAGTTGATACAACAATTAAAGCACCCAGCGATGAATTCAAAATCAAGAACTAAGAGAGCGGCGGCGTATGCTGCTGCACTGATGCTTGCACTGCTTCCCGCAAGCAATACAATGGCACAGAGCGACGACTTTGGCGTGTGGACAACTATTGACGCAAAGAAGAAACTTACCGACAAGCTGCAGTTCGGCATTGAGGGAGAGCTGCGCACCGTGGACGGGGTTTCCGAGGTGGACCGCCGTGCAATGGGATTGTCTATGGGCTATAAATTCACAAAGTGGCTCAAGGCCGATATTGGCTACGTGTACATAAAGTCGTTCAATCCGCAGGAGAAAAAGCTCAAGGGTTATGCAGGAGAAGATGCAATGGGCAACCCTGTATATAACTACAACCTCGACCACGAGTATTGGGAGGAGCGCGACCGCTTCTACATTGGCGCAACAGTCGACTGGAAAGCCGGACGCCTGAAATTCTCGTTGCGCGAGCGCTTGCAGTATCAATATACGCACAGTGCGCTTGTGTACGAGGACAAGTATGTCTTTGCCCCTGTTGACCGCGACGACCCCTTCTCGCCCGTAGCACCCGACGACGATGCTTCAAAGAGCGATGCTGAGCTTAAGGACAGCAAGCACAGCACTATTTTGCGTTCGCGCCTCTCGGTAAAATGGGATATAAAGGATTGCAAGATTGAGCCTTTCGCATCGGTCGAGCTCTTTACACGCACCGACGAGTGGTGCGGCCACGACAAGCTGCGCTACCGCATTGGAGCCGAGTACAAGATTGACAAGAAGAACGATTTTTCGTTCTATTACCAGTATCAGGATAACCGTTCGAGCAGCAGCCCTGCAGGCCACGCGATAGGTATCGGATATTCGTTTGAACTCTAAGAAGCTGTTTAAATTTCTAAAAAAGTTATTATTATATTGGAAGCCGTTATTTCGTTGTTTTTTATGTTCAAAATTGCCCGTTTTCTTCTTTTTCTCTGTTACGTAGCCCGCTACGCGCCCTCGAAAAATAATAAAACATTCCACTTTTGCATTGCGCCAAAATAGGCTGCACTCGCCGAAAAACTGCAAGTAAACTTGCGTTTTGCTCGTTGGCACTATTTTTGACCTATAAAAACCT
>JAFZIA010000011.1 GCA_017554605.1 Bacteroidaceae bacterium | reverse complement strand
TCTTTTGTGCAAGGTTTTTTGTTTCTTTTTTTCGCAAAAAAAGAAAGCAGAAGAAAATACTACAACGAGAGAATAGCCGAAAAATAACACCGGGAAGGTGGTTGAAAGAATTCTTATCCACAGTAAATTTCTACTGAGCCGTAAACTTGCGTTTTGCTCGTTGGCACTATTTTTGACCTATAAAAAACTTAACGATATAAATTTAAGCAGCTTCTAAATAGCGCCCTGTAAGTGGCGATATTTTTGAGACCCAATGGCTCGCTTTGCTATTTGCCACCCGCGTGGCATAAATTTCGTCTATGCTTCACGCGGCCTATGGCAGTAGAACTCACCTGCAACAAAACTTTGTCCCGTATTGCAGATGGCAGCAAAATGAAATTCGGGAGCGGACGTCCGCTCCCGAATTCTGTATTACCGATGAAAAAACTTCAGAATCCCATTGGGTAGTTGTTACAGGTTCTCGAGTATCTTCTTTAGCACCACCGTTGCCGAAATCTCGCGGTTGGCAGCCTCGGGGATAACAAGCGAGCGGGGGCTCTCTATGACATCGTCGGTAACAATCATATTGCGGCGCACGGGGAGGCAATGCATAAAATGCGCATTGTTCGTCACTGCCATCTGGCGCTCGCTCACTGTCCAGGAGCGGTCGGTGCATAGTATCTTGCCGTAATTGTCGCCCGAGTATGCAGCCCAGTTCTTTGCATATACAAAATCGGCTCCCTCAAAGGCTTTCATCTGGTCGTATTCCACACGTGCGTTGCCAGCAAACTCGGGTGCAAGCTCATAGCCCTCGGGGTGGGTGATTACAAAATCGTAGTCGGCAGCCTGCATCCACTCGGCAAACGAGTTGGGCACAGCCTGAGGAAGTGCCTTGGGGTGAGGTGCCCAGGTGAGCACCACTTTGGGACGGGCAACGGTCTTGTGCTCCTCAATTGTTATAAGGTCGGCAAAGCTCTGCAAGGGGTGGCCTGTGGCTGCCTCCATAGAGAATACGGGACGTCCCGAGTATTTGATGAACTGGTTGAGTATAACCTCGTTGTAGTCGTCATCCTTGCTCTCGAAGCGGGCAAAGGAGCGCACGCCAATCACGTCGCAGTAGCTTCCCATCACGGGGATTGCCTCCAATATGTGCTCGGGACGGTCGCCGTCCATTATTACTCCGCGCTCGGTCTCCAGCTTCCACGCTCCCTGGTTAATGTCGAGCACAATGACGTTCATACCCAGGTTGAGGGCTGCCTTCTGTGTGCTAAGGCGTGTGCGCAGGCTCGAGTTGAAGAACACCATCATAAGTGTCTTGTTCTTTCCCAAATGGCTGTAGGCAAACCTGTCGGCCTTTATTGCCAATGCTTCCTTCACTGCGGCGTCGAGGCTGCCGCACGCATTCTGTATGTCCTTTACGCAGGTGAAATTTCTCATATTCCTCTTTTTTTATTGTTTAGTATCCTTTTTGTTCTCCTTGGTCTTCTTTTTCTTCTTCTTCTTCCAGAATATCCATTTGCTGAACTCGTGCTGCAGCATTATGCCGGCGCCCCTTGTCGTGAGGTCGGTTCGCGAGAAATAGCGGTCGTTGGTCTTGCTGTATCCTCTTATTCGCATAATGCCCTTTTTGTCTATGATATACTGCACGTCAAAGTCGCCAACAAAATTCCTGTCGGAGTAGGGGTTGTCGCGGTAGCCCAGATTGCCGTTGATGAGCAGGCGGTTGTTGAGCAGGCGGCCTTTTATCATTCCTTCCACCTCCATACTGTTCCAGCCCTTTTCGCTTGTTGTGAAATTGCCCGAGATGTCCCAGTTCTCGTTGTCGGTAATGAGCGAGAGCATATTGTTGAGCTGGCCCGACAGCGTGCTTGATATGAGCGACTCCATCATTGTGGACGATTGGCTGTTGTCCATATTGTTGTAGTCGTAGGTGTAGAATTTGCCCACTGCGACAAGATACATAAACTGCATATTTGTCTGTTCGGGGGTGCTTATGGAGCTCGACAGCAGCTCGCGCTCCTCCTCGTTGCCCTCGGGAAGCTCAAGCCCGAAACTCAGTGCGGGCTCCTGCAGTGTTCCTGTTATATCCATCAGGCAGTTCACCTTTACGCTGTTGCGCCTGCCGGCCGTAAGGTTGAGGTCGGTGAGCGGGACAGAGGGTATCGTGTAGGCTGTATGAAGGTCGAGCATCGCGTCGAATGGCTTGCCGTTGAACTTTATGGACCCCGAGCGTATGGCAAATTCCTTAGGGAATATATTCTGCAGGGTGAATTTGTACGTGCCGCGTTCAAGCTCCAGGTTACCTGCCATCTTGAACTCCTCCTTGTTGTCGTAGACAACGTCCACAGTACCGCGGCTGTATATGTCTATGTAGTCGTCGTTGACGGTGTTTGTGTACACGCGCAGTTGAATGTCGGGTGTCACGCCTATCTTGAACTTGAGTCGCAGCTTGCCCTGTGTGCCGATGCTGCCTGTTGCCGGCGCCTCCTTGCTGTTCTTCTTGTTGCGGTCGACGAATGTTACAAAATTGTTGTTTGCTGCTCCCAGCGGGCTGGCCGAGTTGTAGATGAACTTTGAGCCGTTCTTTGCCGTTGCGTCCACATCAATGAACAGGCCGTTGCTGTCGGACCGCAGTTGTGCGCCGCCCGTTATGTATGCTGTGCCGTAGTAGCCGTCGTCGTTGAATGTGTGCGTGTCGAAGGCCTGCATATTGTTGGCTGCAATGCCGAAGTTGCAACCCCAATTCTTGAGCGCTCTGTGGCTTATGACACCGTTTATTGTTCCGCAACTGTCGCGGTGGTCGTATATCCTGAAGTTGTCGAATGCAATGGTGTCCTTTACAAAAACGAGCGCATTCTCGTCGTGTACCCTGTATTTGGTATTGGTACTCTTTACCCTGAGCTCTCCGCTTGTCATCAGCTTGCCGTAGAGGTTTATGTCGCTGAACTTTCCGCGCACGGCAAGGTTGCCGTAGGCACGCAGCTCGACGTCGGTGAGAATGCTGCTTATCATATATTGGAGGAACTCGGCGTTAGTGCCGTCGGCTGTTATCTCCAGGCTTATGCTGTCGTTGGATGTGGATACTATTCCCTCAACCTTGCTCTCGTACTCCTTGTCCTCTATCAACCCGCACAGATATACGGCCTTTTCCTTCTCCAGCCAAGAACTCTCTATTGTAAGGTTGCCCATATAACCCTCCTCAAAATGGAAATCCTGCACGAACAGCCTGCTGTTGAAGCGTGGCGTGTCCAGGAGTCCCGACAGCTTGACGCCTCCTGTGGCAATGCCCGAGAAACTTACCGCGCGGAAGTTCACGAGGTCCAGCACCTCCTCAACCTTTATGTCGTTGAGCTCTATGCTCAGGCTGTCGCTCTGGTTCTCTCCAATTGTTCCGTCGACAGATATTCGGCGATTGTCGAACGACAATCGCAAATGGTCTATATTGAACTTCCGGCCTTTGCTGTTTATGAGCGACTCCGAGATGTTCCACTTCTGCCCGTTGAAAAGAATGGTGCTGTTGTGAATGTGTACCGCTGTCTGCAGCCTGTCGTCCTCTTCGCGGTGCAGTGCAATGTCGAGGCGCAGCTTGCTCACGTCGGTCGTCTCTTCTTTGGTTCTTGTGTACCAGCGCAGCACGTTGGTGAGCGTGTCGTTGTGTGCCAGGCATTTGTATTCAATGTCGGCGCTGTTAGGTGCTGTTATTTCCTGCTGCTTGCGGTTGCTTGCAGCAATGTTCAGGTAAATGCCGTTGAGCTTGTGCTCGGCAGCTATCGTGATATTGTCAAAAGGTTTCTTGTTTATCTCTATTCCGTTAAGGCTGCCGTTCACATTGAGCAGCTCGCGTTCGTCGTTGCAGCTTCCGCCGATGTTCGACCTCTCCGATATGCCGAAGGGGAGCTCCACGAATTCCCCGAGTATCTCGCTGTCCCTTATCTCTATGTCAAAAACAAAGTTGTTGCGGCTCTCGGGTATTGCCTCCTGCGATAAGGAGGGCAAGTGCTTGCCCAGTATCTTTAGGAAACTGTTGTGCAGTGTCTCAAAGGAGTAGTCGCCTGTGAGGTGTCCGTTTATGAGGTCCGAGTCGACGGTGAGGATTTTTTTTGCGCCCGAGGCATTGTAGACCAGGTTTATGTTGTCTACCTTGCGGTATTTGCTCTTGTTGTTCTTGTCGGGTGTGCGCAGTATGAGGTCCCTTATCCTGGCTGTGCAGCCTGCGCTGTCGAGCTTTGTGCCGTTTAGCTTGCTCTCCAACGAGAATGAGAGTATGCCCTGTGAGCTTTTCTTTGTGAGCGCCAGGTTGTAGGGACGTATGGTGTCTACATTAAGCTTGAGAGCAAACGACGGGCGCTTTTCCCTTAGGTCGATGTTGAGCGTCGCGTCCGACTCCAGATTGCTGTCGTCTATCGATGTGCGTAGCTGTATCTCCCTCTCCCTGATGTTTGCTGTCAGCCTTATCGGCGCGTAGTGGTAGCCGTTGAATGTGAGATTGCTTATGTGCGAGTAAATGTGGCACAAGGGGAAATTGTTGCTCATTCCGCTGTAGGTTATATTTACTGCGGCATCTGCTTTCCCGATGTTCCTGTTGCCCGATATTCGGCCAATGTCAATGCCCTTGCCGTTGAGCGTACAGTTGTGCCCTCCTGTGGCATTGGGCTTTATTTCGCCCTCAATCTTGCCTGCGTCGCTCTCTATGCTGAGTGTTGAGAGAAGCTTGTTGCCCGAATACTCGGCATTGCCGCTGAGTGAGATGTTCCCTATGGCCGTTATCTCTTGGGGGACGCTGCCTGCATTGAGGACAGCAAACAGCCTGTTTATGCCCTTTGTCGTGATATTGCTCTTCTCTACCGACACTTTTATGGCCGGCTCTCTTGTGTCGATTGTGGCGTTGTATCTTGCCCACGCTGCTTTATCGGTGCTTGCAACGGTGGCATTCTCAATGGTGAGCCTGCCGTTGGAGAATTTGAACGGCGTGTTGAACTGTACTGCCGAAGAGAACTCTCTCAGCTTGGGTACAAAAGCCGACAGGTTGCGGGGGCTGAACCTGTTGCTGTATATGTTGCCGCTTATCCGAATGTCGTAAGGGATTCTTGTGCAGCCGTCTGTGCGGTAGCTTATGAGCGTGCTGTCCTTGAGTGCCATATATCCGTTGGGCAGCTCCACCCTGAATTGCTCTACTGTGCAGCGGTTGTCCGCAGCGGTGAGCTTTGCCGTGGCTCCCGTGATGCATAAGCCCGACTGCTCCCTGCCGCTTATCTTGCGTATATGCAGGTTCACGCTGTCGGGACTGAAATGCTTCAGCGAGATTGTTGCCGTTATATTGCCGATGCCTATGTGTGACGGGTCGAACTTTTTACCTTTTGTCTGTTGCGACGAGAGTATGTCGTAGCTGAACCGGCCGTCGTACAGGTGCAACTGGTTAACCCTTATCTGCGGCAGCGGCTTTGAAGGGGTGTAGTCATTGCCTGCCAAAAGGTCGATGAGGAATTGCGCGTTGGTGGGCGATGAGGCTGTCTCGCGCCTAATCTGTACTGTGGGGTTGCCAAGTGTGAGGTTGTTGATTTTTACCTGATTCTTGAGCAGGTGGGGCAGCGATATGTGGAAGATTACCTTGTCTATGGCTGCAAGCGTGTCGCCACCAAGGTCGTTCAACAGTATGCTGTCTACTTCCAATTTGTTGAACGACAGAATGTTTACTCTCTTTATCTTGATTGGTAACCCGAGTGAATTTTGCGTATAGGAGATAATGCCATCTGCCAGCCTGTGCTGTATGGCATTCACCCTCAGAAGCAACGATGATATTATCACCAGCGTCAAGATTGCTGCAAGGGTTATAGTCAGATATTTGAATAACTTTTTAATGGTGCAGTCCTTGTCTTGTCTTGTCTTGTCTGTTCAATTATGCAAAGATACGAATAAGCGAGCGAGAAATATCAAGTTTACTTGAATATTTTTCACAGCGAGCGTAAGTATCTTCGAGCTTCAGCTCAAAGACCCGAATAAGCGAGCGAGAAATATCAAGTTTACTTGAATATTTTTCACAGCGAGCGAAAGTATCTTCGAGCTTTAGTTCAAAGGTAATAGCTATTGCTCATTTTTTGCATAATCCTTTCAACAAAAAGTTTTCAACCGATATTCCGTGAATGGTTCTTCGAAACAAATTTTAAGTTTTTTTTGTTTCTTTAATCTATTGTAGTATAATGTATTATGTGTTTGTGGGCTTTTCTTGCGCATTGTTTTTGCCTTTTTTTGTTTGAGGTTTAATAAATTGTGATTATTTTTGTGGGTAATAACCTAACAATGGCACAATGAAAAAGAGAATTAGAAATATCAAGAAGCTCAAGAAGATGCGTATTCACAGAGAGGGTACAGGCATTCTGCTCACCTCTTTGGCTGTTCTTTTATTGGTGAATGCTGTAAGCTGGTACTTTGTGCCGGTACACATTTTCAATGTCATACTCACGGCGTTCTCTGTTTCTCTCTATCTGTTGATGGTGAATTTCTTCAGGAGTCCCAAGCGACACTATGAGGGCGATGTGGAGAATCTTGTGATTGCTCCTGCCGACGGTAGGATTGTGGTTACTGAAAAGGTCTTCGAGCCCGACCACTTCAAGGATGAGCGTATGATGGTTTCTATCTTTATGAGCCCTATGAATGTGCACGCCAACTGGTATCCCGTCGAGGGTACAGTGATGCGCGTAGAGCATCAGAGTGGTTGTTTCCACAAGGCGTGGCTTCCCAAGGCAAGTACCGAGAATGAGCGTTCGCTGGTGGTGATAAAGTCGCTCAACGGCACCGAGATTCTTGTACGTCAGATAGCGGGTGCGATGGCACGCCGTATTGTTACATACGCCCAGGTGGGCGAGGAGTGCTTCATCGACGAACATATGGGATTTATTAAATTCGGTTCAAGAGTCGATGTCTATCTGCCGCTCGATGCCGAGGTTCTTGTCAACCTTGAGCAAAAGACCGTAGGTAACGAAACTGTAATTGCCAAACTCAAGTAAATCCGCAGCAACAGGGCGGCAGCAAGAGTGACGTTGCCCATAGCAAATGCCCGTATCCGCTGTTCTTGATTTACATAATAAAATATAGAAAGATGTCTGTAAAAAAGCATATACCTAACGCCATTACCTGCTGCAACCTCTTCTCGGGCTGTATATCCTGCACAATGGCTGTCCAAGGAGAATTTGTGTGGGCTCTTGCTTTCATAGTGTTGGGAGCTGTGTTCGATTTCTTCGACGGAATGGCTGCGCGACTGCTCAAGGTGAGCTCTCCTATGGGCGTAGAGATGGACTCGCTTGCCGATGATGTTACATTCGGCTTTGCACCGGCACTGATGATTTTCTGCTTCTACAAGCAGCTCGCTCTGCCCGCCTGCCTTGCGCCCGTTGCCCCCTATCTGCCTTATACAGCGTTCCTCATTGCAGTATTCTCGGCATTGAGACTGGCCAAGTTCAATATAGACACAAGACAGACTACCTCTTTCATTGGTCTTCCCACCCCTGCAAATGCACTCTTCTGGGCATCGCTCATAGCCGGTGGAGGAGAGTGGGTTAAGAGCCTTAATTACGGTTGGTTCTTCGTTTTGGGACTTATATTCCTTATGTCCTATCTCCTTGTGAGCGAGATTAAGATGTTCTCTCTTAAATTCAAGAAAATTGCTTGGAGAGCCAACAGACGGCGCTATATATTTATTGTTGTGGCATTGCCGATGCTCTTGCTTGGCCTCGTTGCGGCAGTACCAATTATAGCGTGGTATGTCATTTTGTCAGTCTATCTACAGGTTATGAAAAAGTAAATTGAGATTTTTTACACAAAAATAGTTGTCTGCTGTATTTTGGAGTGTTATATTTACGAACCAAAGTGCAGCAGATTGTTTTTTATATTGTTCGGCACGCTTTTTGTATATAACCGGATATAAAACCCAATTGTTATGAGTATAATATTCTTTATTATTATAATTTTCCTGTTCGTGGTGATGTTCGCATCGTCTGTCATCTTCTCTGTAATACGATGGGTGCTCTCGCTGCTCGGCTTGGGCGCACGCACCACGCGGCGCGCTTCTGGCGACGGATACGGCTCGGGCAGCCGCGGTAGCCGCTATTCGTCCGACGACAACGGACAGCGCAGACAAAACTCCTCGACAGGCAACGGTGCGCAGTGGCATTTCTCGCCCGAGGAGGAGTATAAGCGTAAGCAACGCAAGAAAATCATATCGCCCGACGAAGGCGAGTATGTCGATTATGAGGAGATAAAGTAACTGCTGCCGCAGGAGAGTGTACGCACGCAACAGCCTTTCTATCTTCTGTCCCTAAAGAATTTTTTCATCAGTTCCGATGCCTCTTCGGCACAGATGCCCTGTACAACCTCAGTCTTTGGGTGCAGGACGTCGGGTGCCAGGCGACGGTAGCCGCGCTTCTCGTCGTCGGCGCCGTAGATGAGCTTTCCCAACTGCGACCAGCCTATTGCTCCTGCACACATAGGGCAGGGTTCAACCGTTACGTACATTGTGCAGTCATTAAGATACTTCCCGCCTATGTTCGATGCCGCAGCGGTTATTGCCTGCATCTCGGCGTGGGCGGTAACGTCGTTAAGCGTCTCGGTGAGATTGTGGCAGCGTGCCACAATTCTGTCCTTGCACACTACAACCGCACCTACGGGCACTTCGCCCAGGTCAAATGCTTTTTGCGCCTCAATGAGCGCTTGTCTCATATAATATTCGTCGTTCATTGTGTATTGTTGTTTATCTGCGCATCTCGTGCTCATTGAATAATGTCGGATAGTCTTCGTCGAGATTCCTATATATGAATGCCAGTATTGTCTCGCGCATCCAACTGCTCTTGTTCCCTATCTTGTATTTCTTGAGGTACTCCTCTATGATGCGGTCCTCCTCGTCGCTCACCAGGCACACTATGCGCTTGGTGCGGACGGTCTTTTTCAGTGCTGTTGTAGCTTTTGGTGCGCTCTTCTTCTTTGCCATAGGTTTATAGCTGTTGTTTCGTTGTGCAAAAATAAGTTTAAGTTGACCCAAAAGCAAACTTTTTGTTGCCTTTTGATGCAATATATCGTATCTTAGCGCAGTTTATCAACATTTTTATGGCTCAACACAATATACTTGGCAATAAGGGCGAGATTCTTGCAGCCCGTTATCTTATGGAGCAGGGCTTTGCGATACTCGAGTACAACTGGCGCAGCGGGCACAAGGAGATAGACCTTGTGGCAAAGGAGCGCGACGTACTTGTGTTTGTCGAGGTGAAGACGCGCAGCAGCAACCACTATGGCGATGCGCAGTATGCCGTTACGCCCGCAAAGATGCGCAACCTTGTAGCTGCCGCCAATGCATATATCTGTACAAAGCGCATCGACCTGAGCGTGCGCTTCGATATTGTCGCAATAACAGGCGACGGTGACAACCGTATGATTGAGCACATACGCGATGCCTTTTACCCCGAACTGCAATGAACATCGAAGAAGCCCGTCTCTATTGTCTCTCCAAGGAGAATGCCACCGAGGATTTTCCTTTCGACGATACAACGCTCGTCTTTAGGGTCGAGGGCAAGATATTCGCGTGTGTCAGCCTGCTCGATACCTCGTGGTTCTGTGTAAAGTGTGACCCCGAGCGTGCCATAACCCTGCGCGAGGAGTGGCAGCAGATAGACCCTGCCTGGCATTGGAACAAGAAATACTGGAATCAGCTCGATATTGAGCATCTGCCCGATGAACTTGTGCGGCAGTGCATCGACCACTCCTACGACGAGGTCCTCAGGAAACTACCAAAGAAAATTCGTCTAAAATATGGCAAATAGATATTTCATAGAGCGTCTGCAAGAGGTGGACTCAACCAATAGATATATACGTGACGAAGCATCAAGGCTATGGAGCGCCTCGCCCTTGAGCGAGATGCTTGTAGTGACGTGTGAGCGGCAGACTGCGGGGCGGGGACAGCGCGGCAATGTGTGGCACTCGGGCGACGGTGTCAACCTATTATTCAGTATTATGGTGCGTCCCACGTTTCTTGCTGCCAGCCAGCAGTTCCTGCTTTCCGAGGCCGTGGCACTTGCTCTGCATCGGGCGCTCCTGCATTATGGCATCGATGCTACCCTCAAATGGCCCAATGACATTTACGTGGGTAGTTGCAAGCTGGCTGGTGTGCTTGTGGAGCTCGATTACTCGGACAGCAGTGTCGAGCAGGCTATAATAGGCATAGGTCTCAACGTCAACCAGACCGCTTTTCCCACGATGGACAAACAGCCTGTGTCGATGAAAAATCTTCTGCACCGCACGCTCGACAGGGAGGAGGTGCTTGCACGTTTGCTCCACTCCTTCGGTCACTATTATAATATCCTCTCTGCTGGCGAGTACGATGCCTTGCATACGGCCTATAAAAGTGCTCTTCTGGGCTTTGGGGAACGGCGCTTGTATGCCGATGCCGACGGTACTTTTGAAGGTGTTATTGAGGAGGTTGAACCTACTGGGTATCTTCTTGTCCGTCGCAACGATGGCTCTCTCTCCCGCTATGCTTTTAAGGAGGTGCAGCAGATAGTGTGAACAGTACCGGAAACAATACCGCACCTACGTCGCTCGTTGATTATCGTACTTTTTCGTAGTCCTTACGGGCTACGCTCTATAATTGCGCGCTTACAGCGCTATTATAGTTGATGGGAAACAACACGGCTCAGTAGAAAAAAGGTGTGGGAAATTCACATTGAATGACTAATATTTTTCATCTATTGCAACAGGTAAATCCTAGACCAACTGCACGCCGAAAAGAAATTCAATTGCGGGTAGGCGGTTTTAAGGGAATAGTGTGAGGACCGTCCAACCGCTAGTTAGACGCGCACAGCGTGGCTAACTGAGGGCGATCCGCAGCACCCTTAAAACAGCCGTAAGCCGCAATGACAAGCAAGTACCCGACCGAGTGCACGCATTCCTGCGGCACGAGCAAAGGGAACTTGCGACAATTTCTTTTGTGCAAGGTTTTTTGTTTCTTTTTTTCGTAAAAAAAGAAAGCAGAAGAAAATACTACAACGAGAGAATAGCCGAAAAATAACACCGGGAAGGTGGTTGAAAGAATTGTTATCCACAGTAAATTTCTACTGAGCCTAAAAAACAACGAAATAACGGCTTCCAATATAATAATAACTTTTTTTAGAAATTTAAACAGCTTCTAAAACAGTCTGAATTTCTTATATGAATACATCAAATTTGTACAAATTGATGTTATTTTGCTTGGTTGCACTTGGCGCAGATGCCTTTTATAATGTAGTTTGCACGGTGCATTGTAAAGCCCAGGGGAAGCTCTACGTCGGGGATTTGTGTATCTTTGAGGCAATAGGTGCGCCTGCATCTCTCGCAGTAGAAGTGTGTGTGCATTTCGTTGTGTGCGCGGTTGTCGCTGCAATTGCAGTATTCGTATTTGAGCGAGCCGCTGCCGTCTTCTATGCTATGTACTATGTGGTGCTGCTCAAAGAGGGTGAGCGCACGGAATATTGTCGATTTGGGGGCTGTGTCGAGTGTTGTCTCTATGTCGAGCAGCGACAGGGGGGTGTCGGCTTCGCATAGTATGCCGGCTACCAGCATACGTACCGGGGTGGGGCGTATGCCACACTCTTCCATTCTCTTTTTTATGCTCTCGTTGTTGTCCATTCTTTTCTTTGTGCCTGTGCTCACTCTGTTGCGGGCGATGTGATTCCTATGCAGCGCATAAGTTCCACGATGCTTGCCGCGCGGTTGTAGAGTGCGTTTATGTATTCCTCGGTCATAAGATTGTCGCTGCGCTCGGTCTCAATGAATTCCAGGAACGATATTTCGCCCAAGGTGTATGCCAGGCGCTTGCTCGCCAGCAGCTCCGAGGTCTCGCGCAGCATACTCTGTGTAAAGGTGGCTGCCTGTCTCTCGGCTATGCGGCAGTTGGTGTGTGCCTGCATCACTTCGCTCTGCACCCGCAGGCGTGTGTCTGTGAGCTCCTGTTCGGCTTGTGCTATGCGTGCCTGCTCCATTATGTGTGCCCCGCGGTTGAGGTTCGAGAATCTGAGGGGGATTGCTGCTCCCACTTTCACTTTTGTGAACGAGGGGTCGGCGTCGTTGTACTCGGCACCGATGTTCAGCTCAAGGTCGATGCGCCTGCGTGCGCTGTTGAGCTTCTTCTGTGCACGGGCAATGTCGATGTTGCTTGTGGCAATGTCAATGTCGGCCCTGTTGGCAAGGGCGTGCTCTATGCAGTTGTCCAGGGGAGGTGTGTCTGTGGGCAGCTCCTGCAGTGTCTCCACTGCTGTGTCAAGGGCGGTTATATCCAGCGTACCCATAAAATATCCCAGTTCTATGATGCTGTTCCTGTACTCAGCCTCGGCCGAGAGGCGGCCGTTGTGTGCGAGTCCTGCTGCCAGGCGTGTCTCTATCCACGCTGTCTTTGCAATGTCGCCGCGGGTGTACCGCAGGCTGTCGCTCTGAGATAGCTGCATCATATAATGCTCGCGGTTGAGGGCTGTGGCAAGGAGTGCCTTTGCTCTCAGGTGGCGGAGATAGGCTATGGAGGCATCGGCAATGAGGTTGCGGACGTAGTTGTTGAACACTGCCTTTGTGGCTCTGAACTCCTTCTGTGCAAGGCGTATGTTGCTGCGGCGCACTCCAAAGGTGAATGTGCGGCTGAGGGTTGCAGCGAAGCTCTGCCCGAGGTTGGTGCTCCAGTCCTCGTTGTTGCCGTACTCCACCGACAGGGTGGGGTCGTTGTACACCTTTGCGCTTCTTATGGCAGCCTGTGATATTTCAATCTCCATACTCTGTGCAACGAGCGACGTGTTCTGTTCCATTACCCGCTGTATGTAGCTGTCGTATGTGAGCTGCTGTGCGGTGATGCCCGACAGGGCTGCTAAAGTGAGCAGAAGGGTTATTGCGTGTCTTTTCATTCTTTATCCTTTTTTTTGCGTTTAATGGCAAAGGTAATATTATTCATTTGCAACCGGGTTGCAATGTATGCCGAGCTCTGCCGCGCGTTCTTTTATGTATGCGAGTGCGGCGTAGTGCTCGTTGGGTATGACTCCGTCGAGTATGGCGTCTTTTACCATTGCCTTCAGCCGGCCTACGGTGTCGCAGGGCGGGAGTGCGAAGAGGTCCATTATCTCTTTGCCGTCGACGGGTGGCTGGAAATTGCGTATGCGGTCGCGTTCCTCAAGGTCCTTCAGCTTTTGGCGCACGGTGCGGAAGTTGTTGAGGAAGTGCTTCTTGCGCACCTCGTTCTTCGAGGTAATGTCTGCCTCGCACAGTGTCATCAGGTCGTCAATGTCGTCGCCTGCGTCAAAGAGCAAGCGGCGTACGGCCGAGTCGGTCACTTCGTTGTCGGCAATCACAATGGGACGCATATGCATTCCCACGAGCTTGGCAACGTAGCGCATCTTCTCGTTGAGGGGCATCTTGAACTCCTTGAATATTTTTGATACCATCTTCTCGCCAACGGCATTGTGGTTGTGGAAGGTCCACTTTTGTATGGGGTCCCATCTCTTGGTACGCGGCTTGCCAATGTCGTGCAGCAGCGCTGCCCAACGCAGCCACAGGTTGTCGGTGTTCTTTGCAATGTTGTCGAGCACCTCCAGTGTGTGGTAGAACATCTCCTTGTGGCCGTAGCCGTTCTTTACCTCCACGCCCTGCATTGCTGTGAGCTGCGGGAAAATTATCTCGAGCAGGCCGCAGCGGTCGAGCTCTATGAAGCCCTTCGAGGGGGTGGGCGAGAGTATTATCTTGTTGAGCTCGTCGTTGATGCGCTCGCGCGATATTATGCGTATGCGCTCCTTGTTCTCGCACAGGGCATCGAATGTCTCCTCGTCGATATAAAAATTGAGCTGTGTGGCAAAGCGTATGCAGCGCATCATACGCAGGGGGTCGTCGGAGAATGTTATTCCCGGCTCAAGGGGGGTGCGTATTATGCGGTCCTCAAGGTCGAGCACGCCGTCGAAGGGGTCGACAAGCTCTCCGAACCTTTCGCTGTTGAGGCATATTGCAAGGGCGTTTATGGTAAAGTCGCGGCGGTTCTGGTCGTCCTCGAGCGTGCCGTCCTCTACAATGGGGTTGCGCGAGTCGTGCGTGTACGACTCCTTGCGTGCGCCTACAAACTCTATCTCGTGCTCGTGGTATTTTACCTGTGCCGTGCCGAAATTGGCATATACGGCCAAGTGTGCCTTCCTGCCCAATTTGCGGGTGAAGGCACGTGCCATTTCTATTCCTTTGCCTACGACAACAATGTCAATGTCCTTGGACGGACGTTGCAGGAAGATGTCGCGAACGTATCCGCCAACCACGTAGCACTCCATATTGAGCTCGTCGGCTGTCTGGGATATTTTGCGGAATATTGGTGTGTCGAGTAGTCTTACAAGTTCTTCTCTATCGGGTATGTACATATTTTGTCTCTGAATAATACAGTGCGAAGATAGCGATTTTTTATGTAAAAATAAAATTACTTCTCCTTTGCTTTAAGCTCTTTTAATAGGCGCAGTATCTCTTGCTGCTGCTTGTCAATCTTGTTTATCTTGAAGTACCAGCATATAACCTCGCGGAAAATGAGAAGCAGGGCTATCACTACCAGCAAGAAAAACGAGAATACAATGAGCATTGCCGATATATGGCTGAAATCCAGTTCGTTCGGTGTGCCTGCCGATGCACTCAACAGTGTGGGTGCTGCAATTGCAATAGCTATAAAGACTTTTTCCATAGTGCTTTGTTTTTGTGTTTGTAATGTTGTATGCAGCTTCTTGATTCCCAAAAATAGTTTTTTTTAATATAAATTATTATCTTCGCACCGATAAATAATTAAAATTTTTTATGATGAGACATATATTTGCTTTGTTTGCCGTTGCGCTCATTCTTGCGTCGTGCGGCGAGAGTATGGAACGTAAGGCGCAAAATCTGGTCGATGAGGCTCTTGTGGCATACGAGGCACAGGACTATTCAAAGGCCAAGCTTCTGTTGGACAGTGTGAAAAAGAGCTATCGCAAGGCGTTCAAGGTACGCCGGCAGGCGCTGAGGTTGCAACGCGACGTTGAGCTTGCCGAGCAGAGCCGCAGTCTTGAGTTCTACGATACGCAGCTTGCTGCGCTGTGTGCCGTGCGCGACTCGCTCCTGCCGCAGTTTATCCTCGACAAGGACAGCCGCTATCAGGACGTGGGCAATTATGTGATTCCTTCGCAGGAGATAAAGAACAACGTGGGTGTTTCCTATCTGCGTGCAACGGTCGACGAGAAGGGTGCAGTGAAATTGTCGTCTTTCTATCGCGGCAAGGCGATACGCCACACCACGGTGCGTGTCTCTTGCGGCGGGGAGTATGCCGAGTGCAGTGAGCCTGCAAGCAAGCACACCTCCAAGCATCTTGGTGCAACGTCGGAGCGACTCGACTTCGTATACGGGAAAGATGGTGGCCTGATGGATTTTATCGCTACTGCAAAGGGGACTATTACCGTGCGCCTTACAGGTGGGACAGAGTACAGCTATACGCTGCGTGCCGAGGACGCTGCTGCGGTTGTGAAAATACTGGAGCTGGCACGGGCTATACAGGCGATTGAAGAGATGAAGGATTCGCGTGCAGAGGCCGAGCGTCATATAAATTTCCTTATACGCAGCAAGCAGAAGTACGATGTGACTGGTGCTGAGGAGTAAGAAACTTTCCGATACAATCAATAGGGGTGGTTGACCGTCGGTCAACCACCCCTATTGATTGCTTATATGTTCATCTTTTGTATAAGGTCGTTTCTCTTCATCTTCTTGAGAATGTCGCGCAGGCGTTTGCGCTCCTCGGGCTTGTACCAGAAGAAGAACATTCTCTGTGCCTCCTTGTCGCGCATCGAGCGTGCGCAGTAGATGCTCTCCTTGTTTTCGGGGTTTATGCCTGTGTAGTACATCTCCGTTGACATTGTCATTGGGGTGGGTGTGAAGTCCTGCACCTGTTCCAGATGAAAGTTTAGCTGCTTTGTCTCGGCGGCAAGCTCGGCCATACTCTCCACTGTGCTGCCGGGGTGGCTGCTTATGAAGTAGGGGATAATCTGCTGCTTGAGGCTGTAGCGGCGGTTAATGTTGTCGAATATGCGCTTGAACTCGTGGAACAGCTTGAACGGGGGCTTGCGCATAAGCTTGAGTACATTTTCGTTAGTGTGCTCGGGGGCCACTTTCAGACGTCCGCTGACGTGGTTGCGTATAAGCTCCTCGGTGTAGCGTGCCGAGGCTTCGTCGAGTGCCTTGTCGCCTGTCTTGTGCAGCAGCATATCGTATCGCACTCCGCTGCCGATGAAGCTTTTCTTTATCTGCGGCAGTGCGTCCACCTCCTTGTACAGTTCGAGCAGCGGTGTGTGGTCCATATTCAGGTTGGGGCACACACGGGGCTGTATGCACGAGTGGCGCGAGCATTTTGCACACAGCTCGCTGTTGCGTCCCTTCATCATATACATATTTGCCGAGGGGCCGCCAAGGTCGCTCAGGTAGCCCTTGAAGTCGGGCAGCTTGGCAATTTCCTTAATCTCGCGTATGATGCTCCCGGTGCTGCGGTTGGCGATGAACTTGCCCTGATGTGCCGATATTGTGCAGAATGCGCAGCCGCCGAAGCAGCCGCGGTGTATGTTCACCGAGAATTTTATCATATCGTAGGCGGGTATGCGCTTGCCTTTGTATTTTGGGTGCGGGAGGCGAGTGTAGGGCAGGTCGAAGCTGTGGTCGAGCTGCTCGGTGGTCATCGTGGGAAAGGGCGGGTTGACAACCACGCAGCCTTCGTCGGTGGGCTGTATGAGGCGCTTGGCGTTTACTCTGTTCGACTCCTTTTCTATTGCAAGGAAGTTGGCGGCCTGCTTCTCCTTGCTCTTGAGGCACTCCTGGTGCGGGAAGAGCAGACGGTCGTTCTCCTGTGGCTCTATTGCCTGGCGGAGCAGGTGTCCCGTCTGGCGTATGTCGCGTGTGAGCTCGCTTGCGCGTGCCGCTGTCATATATTCCTCGCCGCTCTTTTCTATGTCCTCTTTGAGTGCGTGGGCAATAGAGAGTATCGGCTGCTCGCCCATTCCGTAGACAAGGACATCGGCTCCGCTGTCGGCAAGAATGCTCTTCTTGAGGGTGTCCTGCCAATAGTCGTAGTGTGTGAAACGGCGCATCGACGCCTCTATTCCTCCAATCACGACGGGGGCGTCGGGAAAGAGTTTCTTCAGTGCAGTCGAGTATACCGTGGTTGCATATTCGGGGCGCATACTGTGTTTGCCGTCGGGCGAGTAGGCATCCTCGGAGCGGAAGCGCTTGGCTGCGGTGTATTTGTTGACCATAGAGTCCATACAGCCTGCCGATATTCCAAAGAACAGACGGGGGCGGCCCATCTTCTTGAAGTCGCGCAGGTCGTCCTGCCAGTTGGGCTGGGGTACTATTGCCACACGCAATCCCTCGGCCTCCAACAGTCGTCCGATGACTGCTGCTCCAAAAGAGGGGTGGTCGACGTAGGCGTCGCCACTGAACATTACTACGTCGAGTGTGTCCCAGCCGCGCATATCTGCCTCTTTGCGCGTGGTGGGCAACCAGTCGGTGATTTTTCTTTCAGACATTATATCCTTAACAGTTTTCTTTGTTGTTTGTCTCTTCTGTCTCTGTGGGCTGCTGGGCGAGCCACTCGTTGTACAGGGTGATGAGGTTCTTGAGTCCCAATGACTTCATATTCTCGTCGTAAAGGACAAGGGCGAGTGTGAGCAGCGCCTTGCTGTCCTCCTCCTGCGAGGCTATGAGTGAGCGTACTGTGCAACGCAGCTTCTCGAGGCTCTCTTCGTCCACTGTGCCGATGCTGTTGGCTATGCGTTCAAAGAGTGAGTAACGGCGTATTGTCTGCAACTGCTCTTCGTTTACTTCAATTGTGCGTGTGCCTGTGGCGTTTGCGTTTATCTTCATAATATATAAGGTTTTTTCGTTAGTGTCATTCTATATTTGCAAAGTCATTGGCTCGTTTTGCTTTTAGCCACCCGCGTGGCATAAACTTCGTCTATGCTTCACGCGACCTATGGCTGCAAAACTCACCGATGACAAAATGTGGTTTTGTCATTCCATTGTTATTGTACGTGTTCCGTCGGGGTTCTCCACGATGTTTACCCTCACTGTCTCCCCGGGCAGCAGCTCTTCTATGAGCTCGGGCCACTCTATGAAGCAGTAGGCGTTGCTGTAGAGGTACTCCTCGTAGCCCATATTGTATACCTCGGCTATGCTCTTTATGCGGTAAAAGTCGAAGTGGTAGATTGTCTCTCCGCAGGCGTCGGCATATTCGTTCACTATGGCAAAGGTGGGCGAGTTTATTGCGTCCTCAACGCCCATAGCCTCGCACAGGCTCTTTATAAATGTGGTCTTTCCTGCTCCCATACTGCCGTAGAAGGCAAATATGCGCCTGTCGTCCATCTTGTGGATAAACTCGCGCGCTGCTGCGGGATATTCTTCTATTCCTTTTATTTCTATTGTGTGTTTCATTATCTTTTGGGTCTTAGTGTTACTATTGGTATGAGCATCTCCTCGAGTGACACTCCTCCGTGCTGGAAGGTGTCGCGATAGTATGATACATAATGGTTGTAGTTGTTGGGATAGGCAAAAAAGTCATCGTTCGTGGCAAATATGTAGCTTGTGCTCACGTTGGGCGCGGGCAGCATTGCCTTTGACGGCTCTTTTATCTCGAATACCTCCTTGGGGTTGTAGCCCAGTGTCTTGCCCAGCTTGTAGCGCAGGTTGGTGTTGGTGTTCTTGTCGCCCACCACCTTTACTGCGTTGCGCACCTGTACGCTGCCGTGGTCGGTTGTGAGTATTACCGTGTAGTCGCTTGCCGCAAGGTAGCGGAAGAGGCGTGTCACGGCCGAGTGGCGTATCCACGAGTGGGTTATTGAGCGGTAGGCTGCTTCGTTCGATGCAAGCTCGCGCACCATCATCGACTCGGTGCGTGCGTGCGAGAGCATATCTATGAAATTCATCACAAGCACGTTAAGGTCGTTGCCTTGCAGGTTGTTTATGGTGTCTATGTAACGGTCGGCAGCGGTGGAGTTTATTACCTTGTTGTACGAGAATGTGTCGCGGCGGCGGTAGCGTGCTATCTGTGTCTCTATGAGCATCTTCTCGTTGAGGTTCTTTCCCTCGTCCTCTTCTTCGTCTACCCACAGATTGGGGTACATACTTTTAATCTGCGCGGGCATCAGTCCCGAGAATATTGCGTTGCGTGCATACTGTGTCGCGGTGGGCAGTATGCTTGTGTAGAGCTCCTCGTCTATCGTAAAGTCGGGGGCGAGCTCTTTTGCAAGGACGCGCCATTGGTCGTAGCGGAAGTTGTCTATGAGTATGAGAAAAACCTTCTCGCCACGGTCTATGAGCGGGAATATGCGTTCACGGAAGAGATCGTGGCTCATCAGCGGGCGCTCCTCGCGCGGGCTGTTTATCCACTGCAGGTAGTTCTTCTTCACAAAGCGTGCGTACATATTGTTTGCCTCGTCGCCCTGTGCCTTCAGCATCTCATGCATTCCGCTCTCGGCATTCTCGAGCTCGAACTCCCAGTAGACAAGCTTCCTGTACACGTTTATCCAGTCCTCGGTTGTGAGGGAGTCGGATATGAGCATTCCCAGCTTGCCGAAATTCTGCTGGTAGGCGCTGTTGGTCTGTTCGGCTACAATCTCTTTCTTGTGTATGTTCTTCTTGAGTGCAAGAAGTATCTGGTGGGGGTTGACTGGCTTTATAAGATAGTCGGCTATCTGTGAGCCTATGGCCTGTTCCATAATGTCCTCCTCTTCGCTTTTCGTAACCATCACTATGGGAATTTCGGGCTGTATCTCCTTTATCTTCACGAGTGTCTCCAGGCCGCTTAGTCCTGGCATATTCTCGTCGAGGAGCACAAGGTCGAATGTCTCTTCCTTGCACGCCTCTATTGCGTCGAGCCCGTTCGTTACCTGGGTAACGTCGTAGCCTTTGTTCTGTAGAAATATTACGTGGGCGTTCAACAGTTCAATCTCATCATCGGCCCATAATAGCTTGTATGTCATACTCCTTATTCTATAATAGGGTTCTTCTTGTTACTCGTATGCGGGTTCGTCGAGGGTGTAGCCTTTTATCTCGGGCTCGGGAATACTGAGCAGGTTCTTCTCGTAGAAGGTACGGTAGTCGCCGAGGGTATAATGCTTTAATAACAGCTCGAGGTTCGATTTTGATATTATTATTGCATTTATTCCTTGCAGCAGTTGCGACATCTCGCTGTTGGCGTAGAGCCGTTTGCTGTATAGGAACGTCTCGTCGAAATTGAGGAACTCCTTTACTTGCAGCAGTGTTATATGTTCTTGTCTCTCAAATTCCAGAGTGAAGTTGCGCACCATATAACGCGAGAAATTGTATCGCGCAACCTCGAAGAGCAGGCGCTTCTCGTCTACCGAGTCGTTGGGGAATGCCAATATGAAGTAGTAGGGCTCGTTGCGCTCGCTGCTGAATGTGGGCAGGCTGTCGCTGCCCTCCTTTATATTGCCGTCGAGGCGTCGCTCCCAGATGGAGGTGGTTATACCGCTATGCAGGAGACGTCCCTCTTTTATTCCGCTGTTCATCTCCTTGGCAATATCCGATATTGAGTCCTTGGGGTATTCGCTTAACAGTAGCTGAAGGGCTTCGAGGGCCTCCTCGGTGCGGTTGGAGTAGAGCTTTGCAAGGGCATTGACGAACATAAAGCGTGCACGGTGTGCTCCCTTGGGGTACCGGTCTATCGCGTAGCTGCTGTTTGCTATTGCCGAGTCATACTCCTGGGCGCAGTATTGTGCGTAGGACTGCACGTAGAGCGAATCTTCTTTATGGCGCTTGGTTGCCTCGCTCAAGAAAAAGTCGGGGTCCTGTATCTGCTTTGTCATACTGCTGTCGGGGTAGTGGGTTATGAGGAGCTCTTTGTAAAGAGTGGCTTTGTCACTCTCGCCCCAACGTGCCGAGCAGAGGAACAGGTGGTAATATGCTTCGGCAAGGCGGCTGTACTGCGGATATTCATTTACGAGTCTTTCCCAATGTGCCATTGCTGCCTCTTTATTGCCCATTTTCTCCTCGAATATGAGTGCAGCGCCGAAGAGAGCATCGCTTAGCTTGCTGTGTAGTGCCTGTTTCTGCTCCTCGGTGACGGGGATACGCTGTATCCAGTATTCTCTTGTCGTGGGGTCGGTGGAGAGTGTGTCGCTCATTGTCTCGACGCTTTCAATGCCTGTCGTGTCGGCCGCGAGCGAGTCGGTGGAGAGTGAATCGCCGGCAACCGACGTGCTGTCGTTGTTGAACATCGCCGCTGTGAGCTCTACGCGGCTCAGTCGCCAGAAATCCTTGAGCTTGCGGTCGCCCCACGTCTTTGTAAAGTTGGTTATTCCTTGTGCCACAAGCTGCGGGTTGTAGAAATACCATTTGCTTTGCCCGTCGTTTTGAGGGGTACTCATATTGGCGGCGGTGTTTGCGTTGGCAAGCTCGCTGCCGCTTTGCTCCTTCTGGTTCTTCTTGTCTATTATCTTCTGTAGCTCCGCTTCAAATTCGGCCTCCTTTATCTTTTGCGCTATAAGGGGGTCGAGCTCCTGGCGCGTGAGGGACGACCAATAGAGGAAGCGGCTGCTCTCTTCTATTATGTCGGTGTGCGGGGCGAGCTCCGAGAGTATCTCGGAGCGTTGCTTGTATGCGTTGTAGTTCTTGCTTTCTTTGTCTATTATGGCAAGTGCCTTCTCGTAGTTGGTGGCTGCCTTGGAGTATTTCTGCTGATGCCAGTAGATGTTGGCGAGCGACAGATGGAGCATTCCTGCACCGTATCCGCCATCCTTGCCTTTTGCTACTCCTGTCTCGTATGTCTCCACTGCCTTAGCAGTGTCGCCGGCATTGAGGTGCACGTTGCCCAATGCGTAGAAGAGCTGCGAGAGGTACTCCTCGTTCTTGGGCGACTTTATCATTCTCTCGAGCTTGCGCACTATGCTTTTGCGGTCCTTGCCCGACATTGTCTCGGTCTGACGTATGCGTGCGTTTACTTCGAGTTCGTATGGAGGGCTCAGCGATATTACCTTGCCGAAGCTGCGGAATGCCTTATCTTTCTCTCCCGTCAGTTGGTAGAGCTGTCCCATAAGGTAATATTCGCGGGCGCGTTCCATTGTCTCTGTGCCTTTGCGTCGGGCGGCTTTTTCCATATATGGCAGTGCCTCGCTGTATCGTCCCTGGCGTATGAGCAGGTTGGCCTGTGCCCTTGCCTGGGCGTTTGTGTGCTGCTGCGGCATACTGTCGCGATTTATGCGCGAGAGCAGGTCTTCGGCCTCGTAGAGCCAACCCATTTCGGTGTAGCATTGTGCAAGCCCGAGTCTTGCCTGTGCAAGTACGTCGGGGTTGTTCTCGTAGAGTTTGCCGATGTAGATGTATGTGCTTGCAGCCTCGGTGAACTCGCCCTTGCCGAAATAGGCATCGGCAAGCATAATCCAGGCACGCCACAGAAAGGGGTTGAACTCCTTCTGTGCGTAGAAGCGCTTTTTCTTCTCGGTGAGCTTCTTGCCTGTCTCGCGGCGGGGCTTTTTCTTTATCGAGTGGTTCTTTATAGCTTTTTGGCTCTTGTCTATGGCCTTGTCATAGTCGCCGTCGCCAATGCCTTGCGTATTCTTGTCGCTTATTATCAGGTATGGCAGAATCTCGAGGTAGTTGTCCTTGTGGCCTTCTATCTGTGCCTTTGCCGCTTTCCTGAATGCTACATTTCCGTTGTAGAATGTGTTGTATCGGGCAAAGAAAGAGTGGTACATACGTGTCTGGGCCGTATTCTTCTTACGGCTGGCGCACCCGGCAATTGCCAAAATGAGTAACAGGGAGAGTATGTATATTGTGTGTCTCTTCACGTTTATGGTGTGTATCGTTATATTAACTGCAAAAAAATGCTTTTATTGTGTTCCCGATGTTCGCTTTGCTATGCGGCAAAGTGTGTATATTGCAATGGAACAGAGTATTATGGTTGCTCCCGACGGTACGTTTATGTTGTACGACAATATAAGTCCCAACAGGGTGGCCGCGTATCCGATGGCTATTGACAGCAGTATGCCCTTGCCGTAATTGTTTGTAAAGAGCAGGGCTGTCATCTGTGGGATAGTGAGCATTGACATTACAAGCACCACGCCCACGAGGCGCAAAGTTGCCACTATCGTCAGGGCGGTTGCGAGCATCATTGCGCCTTGAATGAGTCTTGTGTTCACGCCTCGGGTCGATGCGAACTGGCTGTCGAATGCAACGAGTACTATCTGCCTGTAAAGGATTGTTGTCACAAGCGACAGTATGAGGGATATTGCTGCAAGGGTTATTATGTCGGCCGGGGTTATGGTGAGAATGTTGCCGAACAGGTAGGTTGACATCTCGCTGCTGTATCCGGGGGTGAGGAAACAGAATATTATTCCTGCCGACATTCCCAGAATCCAAAAGAGGGCTATTGCCGAGTCTTCTCGCACTTCCTTCCGTCCCATCAGTTCCACTCCAAGAGCCGAGGCTGCCGCAAAAACGAATGCTGTCAGTGCGGGGTTTATTCCAAGATACATTCCCAATCCCACCCCGCCGAAGCTGGCGTGCGTTATTCCTCCACTGATGAATACCAATCGCCTTGTGACTACATATACGCCTATTATCCCGCAGGCTATGCAGGCAAAGAGGCTGCCGATGAGTGCGTTCTGAAAAAACTGATACTCCAAGATTTCCATTTTGCCCTTCTTACTGCTGAAGCATTAGAAATATCTCGTCCTTGAGCTGTGAGGGCAGTTCGATGTGCCGTGCGGCAAGGCACTTTACCCATTGGTCCACCTCTTCCTCCTTCATTGTGTAGAGGACCGTGCGGAACTCCTCGACCTCCTCGTCGCTGTAGCTCTCCTGCTCCCTGTCCTTGAAGCGGTCGAGCTCTTCGTCGTCGAAATAGAGGCTGCTGTTGTCGTAGCCCTTGTCGCATACAGTGTGGCGTCCGCAGCACACTCCATCACCACCGTCGTGGTGATGCTCGTCGTGATGGGGGTCGCCCATTGTCTTGCGGTAGTTGTTGAACAGGAAATAGAGTACAACGAGGACTATGAGAATTGCTATAAGAAGAAAAGTGTTTGCCATTGTTTGCTTGTTGGTTAGGATTTCTTTTTAATGAGGTATTGTGCGCGTGCGCGGTTTATTTGGTGCGAAGTTATAAAATAAAATCGAGCTTTTATTGGTATATTGACATATTTTCGTTCGTATTGACAAAGATAAAGTATATTCAGTCGTTTTATTGCTTTTTTGTGATAATGACAAATTGTAAAATGCAACCTCTCTGTGTTTGCTGTTTTTTAAATAAAAAATGGGGGTACAGCTTAAAAAATAAGCAAAAAATTAGTAATATAAAGAAAATGTTGTATATTCGCAAGCGTTTCGACCCGTGTAAATGTGGGTTGTTGCTTTACAAAATGACAATTAAAAAGTTTATTTAAAGTAAGAAATAATTATGGATAAATTTAGTTATGCTTTGGGAATGGGTATCGGACAGAACCTGCTCTCGATGAATGCGAGTGGAATTTGTGTGGAGGACTTTGTGAAGGCTATGCAAGCTGTCCTCAATGGTGCGGCAACGGAGATTACCCACGCCGAAGCGCAAAAGGTTGTTAGCGAGTATTTTCAGAAGCTTGCCGAGGAGGAGTATGCCAAGGTGAAAGCCGAGGGCGAGGCTTTTTTGGCTGCCAACGCAAAGAAAGAGGGCGTTGTAACTCTTGCCAGCGGATTGCAGTATGAGGTGCTTGTCGAGGGTAATGGCAAAAAGCCTAAGGCTACCGACCGTGTACGCTGCCACTACGAGGGTACGCTCATCGACGGAACATTGTTCGACAGCTCTGTCCGTCGCGGCGAGCCTGCTGTATTTGGCGTGTCGCAGGTTATTGCAGGTTGGGTAGAGGCTCTGCAGTTGATGGGCGAGGGTTCAAAATGGAGACTCTACATACCTCAGAATATGGCATACGGCGCTCACGGCGCAGGCGAGAATATACCTCCCTACAGCGCGTTGATATTTGATGTAGAGCTCATAGAAGTACTGTAATTTCCTATGAAGCGTTTATCGATACTGTTCTCTGTGGTTGCGCTGCTCCTTGCATCGTGCGCGCCGGTGGAGAGGGAGGAGAAGGGCACGGAACTGCTCACTCCCAACGACTCAATCTCGTACGCGGTGGCTCTTCAGTTGTCAAAGGATTTGTCCGCTATTATGACCGAGGAACTTGGGGTGGACAAGGAGTACGTAGAGGAGTTTGTGCGCGGTATCTGCCACGCTTTCCCAACCGACGGGAGTGGCAGTAAATATGCATACGCTCAGGGACTCTACATAGGCACGCGCGCAATAGCAATGCTCGGCAGGGCGCAGAGTGAGGTCTACGGCAACGATACGACAATGAAAATCAGCCGTGAACACTTTCTCGCAGGAATAGTTGCAGCAATAAATGGCGGTGGTGCTATGGATACAAGAACGGCAGTGGAATACTATAATTACCGTATGTACCGTAGCGCGAGCGAAAAGTTTATGCAGATGAATGCTGCGCGTGAGGGTGTGCAGACGTTGCCGAGCGGCTTGCAGTACAAGATAAAGGAAATGGGCAAGGGCGAGCTTGCCACTCCGTTCGACAATGTAAAATGTATTTACCGCGGAATGTTTGCCGACGGAACTACTTTTGACTCGTCGAGGGGCGAGGTGGTTGACCTGCCTGTGGCCAAGCTCATTCCGGGCTTTGCCGAGGCGCTGTGCACACTTCCCGAGGGTACAAAGTGCAAGATATACATTCCGTGGAATCTTGCCTACGGCGCACGCGGAAATTCGGCTATTCCTCCCTACAGCGCACTGGTGTTCGACCTGGAGATAGTAAAGATAATGAAATGAAAAAAACTAACTAACAAACATAAAATCATCAACATTATTATGAAGAATAATATAGATTGCAAGGTAGACAGCCTTGATCTTAAAATCCTTGGCATCATTTCTAAAGATGCACGAATACCATTCCGCAACGTGGCGGAGCTTTGCGGGGTGTCGAGAGCCGCAATACACTTGCGCGTGCAGCATCTTATAGATATGGGTATAATTTCGGGTTCGAGCTACGAGATTGATTTCAAGCGCTTGGGATATAAAACCTGCACATACGTGGGTATCCGTCTCGAGAAGGGTTCGATGTACAAGGACGCGGTAGAGCATTTGCGTGGCATAACAGAGGTTGTGGAGTGCTCATTCACTACCGGTCCTTATTCTATCCTCGTGAAAATGTATGCTCACGACAATGAGCAGCTTATGGATTTGCTCAATAACAAGATACAGAGCATTCCGGGGGTTGTCAGCACCGAGACAATGATTGTGCTCGATAGTAGCATCAAGAGGAATTTGCCAATGGAATAAGCTGTGTATCACTATGGAACAGTTCGACCTGAATAAAGAATATGGGGAACTGCACAGCCATTATCCTGTTGCCGGCGGCAAGCCTGTAATAGGAATAACAGCCAACTTTAACGAAGGGAACGCGTGTCTTGCCGAGGCCTATTATGCTTCAGTCTTGGCGGCAGGGGGCGTTCCCTTGCTTATTCCTCCGTATATAGAGCGCGATGCGCTTGTCGATACGCTCGATGCGGTGGATGCGGTTGTGCTCTCGGGCGGTGCTGATATTGACCCACGTTATATGAACGAGGAGCCCGATTACTCGTTGCTGCATACGATAAATCCCAAGCGCGATGCGCAGGAGCTGTTACTTGTGCGCCTTGCCGTTGACCGTCAGTTGCCCATTTTGGGTATTTGTCGCGGTGTGCAGACGTTGGCGGCTGCGCTGGGCGGTGGTGTGCATCAAGATATATATGCTGCGCTGGGCGATGTTCTCCTCAATCACGACCAGAGCGAGGAGCGTGGAGTGGCAACGCACGGCGTGCGTATAGAAAAAGGGACAAGGCTGTCGCAAATATTTGCTTGCGATACGTTGGCAGTCAATACATTTCATCATCAGGCAGTGTCGCGTGTGCCACAAGGCTTTGTGGTCTCGGCGCGGGCAACCGATGGGGTTATCGAGGCTATGGAGGCTGTTGACGGGCGCTCTATAATGGGCGTGCAGTGGCATCCCGAGAGCTTTATAATGAAAGACAACAACCGTTGTATGCTCCCCCTGTTCAATTGGGTAGTGAGTGAGGCAACGCTTTATCGCAGGGCAAAGGAACTGCATCGCAGTATAATATCCATTGACTCGCATTGCGATACTCCTATGCTTTTTGCCGACGGTTACCGCCTTGATGAACGTAGTGATAAGGCTCTTGTCGACCTGCATAAAATGTGCGAGGGTGCACTCGATGCGGTGGTAATGGTTGCCTATCTAAAGCAGGAGGGGCGCGATGCAGAGGCGCTCGCTGCTGCCACACGCAAGGCTGACGTTATTTTGCAGGCAATTGCCGATAAAGTGTCCTGTTGTAACCGGTTCGTGGCGCTTGCAGATACTCCCGATGAGGTTGTGGCGCTCAAGAAAGAGGGTAAGCGCGTCATTATGCGGGGCATTGAGAATGGATACGCAATTGGGCGCGACGTTGCTAATGTGGAGCGTTACAGGCGTATGGGGGTTGTGTATATGACATTGTGCCACAATGGCGACAATGATATATGCGACTCGGCGCGCGGCAACGGTGAGCACGGTGGGCTGAGCTCATTCGGTCGCAGTGTGGTGAGTGAAATGAACCGCGTGGGAATGATGGTCGACCTCTCGCACGCTGCCGAGAGTACGTTCTACGATGTTCTTGAATTGAGTAGTGTGCCTGTCGTGTGTTCGCACTCTTCGTGCAGGGCGCTGTGTAATCACCCCCGTAATCTTACCGATGAGCAACTGAGAGCTATTGCCTTCAAAGGAGGTGTCGTGCAGGTTACAATGTACAGTGGTTTTTTGGTTGAGAAGGGTGAGGCTACGCTTGACGATTTTATGCAGCATCTATTGCACGCGGTGGAGGTTGCAGGTATCGACCACGTGGGTATTGGAACCGATTTTGACGGCGATGGCTGTGTCGTAGGCTGTGCCGATGCTTCGCAACTGCGTAATGTTACGCGCGAGCTGTTGCGAAAGGGCTTTTTGGCCGATGATATTCGAAAGATATGGGGTGGCAATTGGCTGCGTGTGATGCGTGAGGTGCAGCAGGCCGCCCAGTGAGCGGAATAAATTTGACAAAACCGTTCTTTTTATTTCAATCCCAACAAAATAGAGGATAACCCAAAAGTAATGACAGGTTATCCTCTATTTGCTTTTTAAATAAAAATTATAGTTCGTTTGTTATGCCTTTTCGTATGTTACGAAAGAGTAGCTGTACTGGTGCTTCTCGTCGGTTGTATATTGTTCGCGCTCAATCTCTTTCCAGATGCTTTTATCTATTTCGGGGAAGAATGCGTCGGCCTCGGCAGGTGTGTTGTCAACCTCGGTGAGGCACAATGTGTCGGCAATGGGCATTGCGCAGTTGTATAGCATTTCTCCGCCTATTATGTACACTGTCTCTTGGTTGTTGCAGCTTGCAAGGGCAGCTTCGAGCGACGGAAAAGTGTCTGCTCTGGGAAATTCGCCGCCTTTACGCGAAAGAACAATGTTGCGGCGGTTGGGTAGCGCGCCTTTGGGTAGCGAACGGAAAGTGTTGCTGCCCATAATGATGGTGTGTCCGGTGGTGAGTGTCTTGAAACGCTTGAGGTCGTTGGGCAACCAGTATATGAGCTTGTTCCCGTTCCCTATCGCTCTGTTCTGTGCTATTGCTGCTATGAGTGCTATCTTCATTGTCGGTTCTTGCGGGTGTTGTTATACTGCAACCACTCCTTTTATGTGCGGGTGCGCTGTGTAATTCTCGAGCGTGAAGTCCTCGAACTTGAAGTCGAAGATCTCCTTTACGTCGGGGTTTATTCTCATCTGCGGCAGGGCGTAGGGCTCGCGTGTGAGCTGCAGCTTGGCCTGCTCAAGATGGTTGACGTAAAGGTGCGCGTCGCCCAGAGTGTGAATGAATTCTCCAGCCTTGAGGCCTGTCACCTGCGCCATCATCTGCAACAGCAGTGCATACGATGCAATGTTGAAGGGGACGCCCAGGAAGCAGTCGGCGCTGCGCTGGTAGAGCTGCAGGCTCAGCTTGCCGTCGGCAACGTAGAACTGGAACATTGCGTGGCAGGGTGGGAGGTTCATATTCTTGATGTCGGCCACGTTCCACGCGTTGACAATTATGCGGCGGCTGTCGGGGTTGTGCTTTATTGTCTCTACAACCTCACTTATCTGGTCGATGTGTCCGCCGTCGTAGTCGGGCCACGAACGCCATTGGTAGCCGTATATGTGTCCCAGGTCGCCGTTCTCGTCGGCCCACTCGTTCCATATTCTCACTCCGTTGTCCTGCAGGTATTTCACGTTGGTGTCTCCGTTGAGGAACCACAGCAGCTCGTGTATTATGGACTTGAGATGGAGCTTTTTGGTTGTGAGACAGGGGAATCCCTCCTCGAGGTTGAAACGCATCTGGTGTCCGAATACGCTCAGCGTGCCGGTGCCTGTACGGTCGTCCTTGCGTGCTCCTTCGTTCAGTATTCTTTCTAAAAGTGATAGGTATTGTTTCATTTTTATAGTGCTTTACAGCAAAAGTAGTGCAAAGAGCGCTAAATGCAAAATAAAAGATGTTTTTTTGTTCACAGTTCTCGGGTTTTCGTTAAAAAACTCCTGTTTTTCGAAATATGTTTACTTTTTGTAAACAAATAACTTTAATAATTGCTGTGCGTGCGGGAATTTTTTGTAACTTCGCACAGAATATATTGCACACGCGCGTTTGCGCGGTGTGTGGCGAGGAATGATTGAACTTTGCAAGGATTTTATAGAACGTACCGAAGAGCTCTTTGGTAAGGAGCGCTACGGGATTTTCAGGGAGGCATTGAATGTGGCTCCCTCTGTCAGTGTACGGTATAATGCGGCAAAATGCGGCGAAGTGGAGATTGGGAATCCTGTTCCCTGGGCAGAGAATGCCGGCTATCTTGATGCCCGCCCCTCCTTTACGGGCGACCCTCTGTTCCACGCGGGGTGCTACTATGTCCAGGAGGCATCGTCAATGTTCCTGCAGCAGGCCGTAAGGCAGTATGTCGATGCTCCTGTGCGTGCGCTCGACCTTTGTGCCGCTCCCGGCGGAAAGACGACGCATCTGCTGTCGATGCTCCCCGAGGGGTCGCTGCTGGTTGCAAACGAGCCTATGCCCTTGCGTGCACAGGTCCTTGCCGAGAATGTGATAAAGTGGGGTAATCCTGCGGCAGTGGTTACAAGGAACGAACCTGCCGATTTTGCCTCGTTCCGTAATTTCTTCGACCTTATAGTGGTCGATGCTCCCTGCTCGGGCGAGGGAATGTTCCGCAAGGACGAGTATGCCGTGCAGCAGTGGAGTGTAGGGAATGTAAAGCAGTGCGCCGAGCGTCAGAGGAAAATTCTCTCCGACGTGTGGGAGGCGTTGCGTCCCGGCGGTCTGCTTGTCTACAGTACCTGTACTTTCAACCGCGAGGAAGACGAGGATTGTGTTGCCTGGATAGCCACAGAGCTTGGCGCCGAGGTGTTGCCCATTGCAACCGAGGCAGAGTGGGGTGTTACGGGTAATCTCACGGGTGGTAGTGAACCTGTTTATCGCTTTATTCCCGGATATACAAAGGGCGAGGGCTTTTTCTTGAGCCTGCTACGTAAACAGGGCGATGCTCCCTTATCGCAGCCCCGTGTACAACGTGTACAGCTCTGTACGGCAAAAGTGAAGACGGGTATCGAAGGGTGGCTGGATAACCCCGCAGCATACGATTTTATTGTGCGTGGCGAGGAAATTGTTGCTTACCCCAAAGAACATACGAATGCCATTGCGGCGCTGTGTGGTAAGCTGAAAGTGTTGCACGCGGCACTGCCCTTGGCGCAGATGAAAGGCAATAAGATGATACCTCTACACACGTTGGCAATGAGTACCGCCCTTGAGAGGTCGGCTTTTTGCTGTGTCGAGGTGGAGCGCGAGGAGGCGTTGAAGTATCTGCACCGTGAGTCACTTGCCTTCCCTAATGAACCAACTGGTATTCTGCTGCTTACATACAAAGGCGTTCCTTTGGGTTTTGTGAAGAATGTGGGCAACAGGGCGAACAATATGTACCCCTCGGAGTGGAGAATAAGAAAAAATCCTATGGAGTTCTAATGCGGGAAGCTATTTGCTGTTGAACGTAAAGAGTTGATTAAGAAAATAATAATAAAATTTATAAAAATGAAAAAGCTATTTACACTATTGATGCTGCTTGTGACAGCACAGATGTATGCGCAGTTCCAAGACCCTATTCAGATGAAGCATTCCCTGAAGGTTGACGGAGACGAGGCTACACTCACCTTTACAGCCGAGATTGACAATGGCTGGCATTTGTACTCAACCGACCTTCCCGAGGGTGGTCCTACCTCTGCCACACTCAATATCGACAAGATTACCGGTGCCGAGCCTGTAGGAAAATTCACTCCTTCGGCAGGTGCGGTAGAGATGTTCGACCCGATGTTCGAGATGACAGTAAAGTATTTTGAGATTGGAGCTACATTCACGCAGAAATTCAAAATAACAGCCTCTGAGTTCAGCATCGAAGGTTATATGCAGTACGGTGCTTGCAACGACGAGAATTGTCTCCCTCCCACAAGTTATGACTTTAATGTGAACGGAAAGGCCGATATTGCACCCGCTGCACCCGCCGTGAAGAAAGAAGAGCCCAAAAAGCCTGCGGACAAGCCCGCCGAGCAAAAGGCTGCCGTACAGAAACCTGCCGAGCAAAAGGTTGTGTGCGAGGCTGTACCCTTGCAACCGGCTCAGCCTGTAGCTGTCGAGCAGCCCGCTGTTGCCGACAGCGAGCAGGCGGTTCAGGGCGACGAGGCGTATATTGCCCAACTGTGGACTCCTGTAGTAGATAGCTTAAAGGCTTTTGAGGAGACTACCGACCGCTCTTTGTGGATGATATTCCTTATGGGATTCGGTGGAGGTCTTGTGGCGCTGCTAACCCCCTGTGTGTGGCCCATAATCCCTATGACAATGAGCTTCTTCCTTAAGCGTACAAAGAGCCGTCGCCAGTCGCTTACCGAGGCTATTACATACGGTATCTCAATTATTGTGATTTATTTGGCTCTCGGACTTATTGTGACATTTGTCTTTGGTGCAAGTGCTCTGAATGCGCTCTCTACAAATGCTGTGTTCAATATATTCTTCTGTCTGTTGCTGGTGCTTTTCGGTGCCTCTTTCTTGGGTGGTTTCGAGCTTACCTTGCCCTCGTCGTGGGTTAATAAGGTCGATGAGAAAGCAAGTAACACCACAGGTCTTTTGAGCATATTCCTTATGGCGTTTACCCTTGCGCTTGTGTCGTTCTCTTGTACAGGTCCAATTATCGGCTTCCTGCTTGTGGAGATGACAACAACGGGTGAGTTCTTTGGTCCTGCGCTGGGAATGTTCGGCTTTGCTCTTGCATTGGCTCTTCCCTTTACGCTGTTTGCCATCTTCCCATCGTTGCTCAAGCAGGCTCCCCGTTCGGGTGGTTGGATGAATACTGTAAAGGTAGTGCTTGGCTTCATCGAGCTTGCCTTTGCCCTCAAGTTTTTCTCGGTTGCCGACCTTGCATACGGCTGGAGACTGCTCGACCGTGAGGTGTTCCTCGCAATATGGATTGTGCTTTTCACCTGCCTCGGACTATACCTGTTGAATATTATACGTTTCCCCCACGACGATGAGGGCGAGACAAAGACATCGGTGCCCCGTTTCTTCCTGGCGCTGTTCTCAATAGCATTTGCAGTGTATATGATACCTGGACTTTGGGGCGCTCCCTGCAAGGCTGTCAGTGCATTTGCGCCTCCTATGTGGACACAGGATTTTAATCTGAACAAGAATGTGGTGCATCCTGTGAGCTACGACTACGAGGAGGGTATGCGCATTGCGCGTGAGCAGAATAAGCCCGTTATACTCGACTTTACAGGACACGGCTGTGTCAACTGCCGCGAGCTTGAGGCTGCAGTGTGGACCGATGACCGCGTGATAAATATGCTGCAGGACGATTTTGTACTTATATCGCTGTATGTCGACGATAAGACCCCGCTGCCCGAGATTATGACAGTAGAGGAGCAGGGTGCCGAGAAGAAGCTGCGTACCATAGGCGACAAGTGGAGCTATCTGCAGCGTCTCAAATTCGGTGCGAATGCACAGCCCTTCCACGTTCCCGTAGACAATATGGGCAACCCCTTGAATGGTGCATACTCGATAAATACAGGCGTAGAGGACTATCTTAGATTCCTTCAGGAGGCAATAAGCAACTATAAGAAATAAAACAGACACGATAAAGACAGGGAGTGAATGAAAAGTATATTCTGCGGCATATCCTTGCCCTTGCAGTACTCTTGTGTGTGTGATGCGCAGTGGCCTTTGCGGGCTTTGTAAGAGCCTTTGGGTGTACTTTTCATTCACTCTCTTCCCCTATTATAAAGCATAGGAAAAATGAACGAGACATCACTATTAAGACCGATAATATGCAGGAGAGCCGGCAAAATTTCTGAATATGGCGGAAATACCGAGGCTCTGCAAAGCAAAGTGCTGCGTAACCTCGTGGAGAGTGCTGCCGGCACTGAGTGGGGCGTAAAGCACAAGTATGACGGGATACGTACATACAGCGACTTTGCAGCCCGTGTGGGTGTACAGGATTATGAGACCCTGAAAGGGTATATCGAGCGTATGCGTCACGGTGAGAGTGACATTCTGTGGAAAGGCCGCTGCAAATGGTACGCAAAATCGTCTGGAACAACGAACGACAAGAGCAAATTCATTCCCGTCACCGCACAAGGATTGCAGAGAGTGCATTATAAGGGCGGTTACGATGTTGTCTCGCTCTATCTCAGGAACAATCCCAAGAGCCGTTTCTTCTCGGGCAAAGGACTTATATTGGGTGGTAGCCACGCAAGCAATTTTAATCTTAAAGATAGTTTGGTGGGCGACCTCAGCGCCATTCTCATTGAGAATGTGAATCCTATGGTCAATTTCCTGCGAGTGCCCCATAAGTCGATAGCGCTGCTCAGCGACTTTGAGGAGAAGATGGATAGGATTGCACGCGCTACACAGAATGTAAACGTGACCAACCTCTCGGGTGTGCCGTCGTGGATGATGGCAGTGCTCAAGCATCTGCTGCAGATAACGGGAAAGAAGAGCATCGACGAGGTGTGGCCCAACCTGGAGGTCTTCTTCCACGGAGGAGTGGCCTTTACACCCTACCGCGAGCAGTACAAGCAGCTGATAAAGAGCCCCGAGATGCGCTATATGGAGACATACAATGCAAGCGAAGGCTTCTTCGGCATACAGGACGACCCCTCCGACCCCTCGATGCTGCTTATGATAGACTACGACGTGTTCTATGAGTTTATCCCGATGGAAGAGTTCGACTCGCCCAATCCCACTGTGCTGCCATTGTGGGAGGTTGAGACGGGCAAGAACTATGCTATGCTCATAAGCACCTCGTGCGGATTATGGCGTTATATGATTGGCGACACTGTGCGTTTCACAAGCAAAGAGCCCTATAAATTTGTTATAACAGGAAGGACAAAGCACTTTATCAACGCCTTTGGAGAGGAACTCATCGTGGATAATGCCGAGCAGGGCCTTAAGGCTGCGTGTGAGGCTACCGGAGCACAGGTGGCCGAGTATACTGCTGCTCCCGTGTTTATGGACGCCGACGCACGCTGCCGCCACCAGTGGCTCATTGAATTCTCCAAGCAGCCGTCGTCGTTGCAGTTGTTTGCCCAGGTGCTCGACGATACATTGCAGCAGGTGAACTCCGACTACGAGGCCAAGCGCTACAAGGACATTACCCTCCAGCAGCTCGAAATTGTCGAGGCACGTCACGGCCTGTTCAACGATTGGCTCAAGAGCAAGGGTAAATTGGGCGGACAGCATAAAGTGCCGCGCTTGAGTAATTCCCGACAGTATGTCGAGGAGTTGTTGTCTATGAACAGCCTATAAATGAAATATGAAGTATAAATCCGTAATATTATACGCAGCGGCAGCACTACTTATGGCGGGGTGCGCAAGTATGGGTTCTCCCGACGGTGGCCCATACGACGAGGAAGCGCCTATTTTTGTCTCCAGCACTCCTGTGGCATACGCAACAAATGTCACAGGCAAGAAAATAGTACTGGAGTTCGACGAGAATATAAAGCTCGAGAATCCTTTCGAAAAGGTTGTAGTATCGCCCCCGCAGATAGAAATGCCCGAAATAAAATACAGTGGCAAGCGTATCACCATAGAGCTTTTCGATTCATTGAAGCCCAACACCACATACTCGGTCGACTTCAACGATGCCATTGTCGACAATAACGAGGGCAACCCGCTGGAGAATTTTGCGTTTGTATTCTCTACCGGCGGGTCGGTCGATACGCTTGCAGTGTCGGGTACGGTGCTCAATGCACAGGACCTTGAACCAATAAAAGGTATTATGGTGGGTGTGCACAAGGCTGGTAACGACTCGGCTTTCTACAATGTGCCCTTTGAGCGTGTATCGCGCACCGACAGCCGCGGACGCTTTACCATAAAAGGCCTTGCTCCAGGCAGATACAGGGTATATGCCCTGAAAGATGCCAACCAGAATTACCGTTTCGACCAGAAGAGCGAGAAGATAGCATTCCTTGATGCAGTGGTAGAGCCTTTTGCCACTCCCGCCGTGCGCCCCGATACAATATGGCGCGACAGCGTGACAATAGACACCATAAAGATGGTGGCATATACCCGTTTCCAGCCCGATGACCTTGTGTTGCGTGCCTTTGACGAGGAGTTCTATTCGCAATACCTTATGAAGAGCCAACGTAAAGAACACAACAGCTTTACCCTGTTCTTTGCCGACAGCAATGTAGAGCTTCCAGTTATTGAGGGACTCAACTTCGATGCTGCCGATGCGTTTGTCGTAGAGCCTTCGGAAAAAAAAGATACCATACTCTATTGGATAAAGGATACTATAGTATATTATAAGGACACCCTGGAATTGTCGGTCACATATAAGGTGCTCGACTCGTTGGGCATAATGGTACCGCGTACCGATACGATAACCCTATCGCCCCGCAGGACACGTGCAAAGGTGCTCGCCGACGAGCAGCGGGCACTTGCCGATGCCGAGAAGGCCTTTATGCGCAATGCCAAGCGCCGCAGCGACTACGACGAGAATAACCCTCCCGTATATGTCCCGCCAACAAAGGAACTGAGGATAAAGTCGCAGAACTCACAGTCGATGGATGTGAATGTGCCTTACCGCATAAGGTTCGACGAGCCCCTGCTGTCGATAGACACGGCAATGATACACGTCGAAAAGGCGATAAACGACAGTACATACACAAGTATTCCTTTCCGCTTCCGCTCGAATGGTAAGGTGTACAGGGAGTATATAGTTTATGCCGAGTGGCGTCCCGAGGAGAAGTACCGTGTGACGGTAGACTCGGCGGCGTTCAAGGGGCTGTACGGTGGAGTCTCCAAGAGCTATCAGGAGATTGTAACCTTCCGCTCGCTCGACAGTTACGCAGTGTTGCGCCTCGATATTCCAGGCGCCGGCAGCAACGCCATCGTTGAACTGCTGAAAGCCGATGGCTCTCCCGTTGCATCGGAAAAGACAGTGAACAACCGTTGTACTTTCTACTTTGTGAATCCAGGAAAATACTATCTGCGTATGCTCAAGGATACTAACGGCAACGGGGTATGGGATACGGGAGACTACGGTAAAGGCAGGCAGCCCGAAGTTGTCTACTACTATCCACACGCTCTCGAGTTGCGTGCGCTCTTTGAGTACGACCAGGACGACTGGAATATAAACACTCCGTTGGATAAGCAAAAGCCCATCGAGATAACCAAACAAAAGCCCGACAAGGAACGTAAGAAGCGTAACCGCAATGCCAATAGAAAATTCAAGTAATACAATGAGACGAAAATTGGGAATACTGTTGACAATAGCCGCCGCGCTGTTCATATCCTTGCCCTTGACGGCCCAGAATATAAAGCAGACCCCTGCTTTCAGGTCGGGCGAGACGCTCGAGTGCAATTTCTATTTCAACTGGAAATTCATTTGGGTAAAGGCGGGTGGTGCGTCGCTTGTCATACGGGACACAATATACAACGGACAGCGTGCGCAGTATATGTCGTTGCTTAGTACCACGAACAGCACTGCCGATGCTTTCTTCCGTATGCGCGACACTCTCACGACAATCTTCACTCCCGACCTGCGTCCGCTCTATTACCGCAAGGCGTCGGCCGAGGGCAAGCGCTACTATCTCAACGAGGTGTGGTACAGGTACGAAGATGACGGGCGCATAAAGGTGGCACAGTATTATAGGCGCGACAACGAGAAGCCTTTATATAAAGAGGAATATGTGAATAAGCCCGTATATGATATGATGAGCCTGTTGGCATACGCCCGCACACTCGATTTTTCTTCGCTCAAGAAGGGGCAGCGCCTTACTTTTCCCGTGGCTACAGGAAAGCGCATCACGCAGCAGCACCTTATCTACCGTGGCAAGAAAAAGACAAAATCCGACGATGACAAGGACAGTTACGATTGCCTTGTAGTGTCCCTTGTAGAGGAGCGCGACGGTAAGGAACGTGAGATTATCAATTTCCACGTGACCGACGACAATAATCACCTGCCCATTCTGCTCGACCTTGCCCTCAATTTCGGCTCGGCAAAGGCGCGGCTCTCGCGCAGCAGCGGACTGCTCTATCCCATTGGTAAATAAGTAACGGGATATTGCTGTTTTTCAAAGATATTTTTGATAAAAACAGTGCAGTTATTGAATATATTAAGCTACCTTTGCGGGTAACCGATACATATATTGCTGTGTATCAAAATGAAAAACTATTTATGAACAAAGTCCTTACAGAGTCTTAGGGCGCAAATTTTAGAGTATGAGAAATTTTTCCCGATTGTTATTGTTGATGGCTGTCGCATTGTTTGCGTTTGTTGCAAATGCACAGGCGCAGGAGAGTGAACCGCTCAAGCGTGAGTTCCGCGGAGCTTGGATACAGGCTGTGAACGGACAGTTCCAGAATATGGGTGAACAGCAGATGAAAGAGTATCTTGTGACAATGCTCGACAATCTTCAGAAGGCAAATGTAAACGCCATAATATTCCAAGTACGTGTCGAGGGCGATGCTCTCTATAACTCGCCCTATGAGCCTTGGACTCGATACATAACAGGTACGCAGGGCGTGTCGCCCGGTTGGGACCCGTTGCAGTTTATGGTCGATGAGGCTCATAAACGCAATATGGAGCTTCACGCCTGGATAAACCCCTACCGTGCACGTACAAAGGGAACACGCAAGGTGGCATCCACCCATCAGAGTGCGCTGCACCCCGAGCGCTTCGTTGCATACGAGGGACAGCTCTACTTTAATCCGGCTCTCAAGGAGAACCGCGACCACATCTGTATGATAGCAAAGGATATAATCACCCGTTACGATGTTGACGGACTCCACATAGACGACTATTTCTATCCCTATCCCGCCAATGGCAAGAAATTCCCCGACGACAACGACTTCAAGCGTAGCGGGGCTGTCAATCTGGGCGACTGGAGACGCGAGAATGTGAACCGTCTTATTTTGCAGTTGCATACGACAGTGCGCGAGACAAAGCCTTGGGTAAAGTTCGGAGTTTCGCCGTTCGGAATATACCGCAATCGTACAGATAGCAATCCCGACGGCAGTGAAACAAAGGGTCTGCAAAGCTACGACGACCTGTATGCCGACGTTATACACTGGATTAATGAGGGTTGGGTAGACTACTGTATCCCCCAGGTTTATTGGGAGATTGGACACAAGGCTGCCGATTACGAGACACTTGTACATTGGTGGGCAAAATATGCTTCTAATCGTCCATTGTACATCGGACAGGACGTGAACCGCACCGTGCGTGCTACCGACGCGCAAAATCCCCGTACTCACCAGTTGCCTGCAAAGATGGCGATACAGCGTAGCGAGGAGGCGGTCCTGGGCTCGTGCCTGTGGGACGCTGCATCGGCAGCGAATAATGTGGGACGTTACAGGGACGTACTGCAGCAGCATTATCACCGCTATCCTGCGTTGATGCCCCGATATACGTTCATTGACAAGAATGCACCCAAGAAGGTTAAGGGCGTGAAAATGATAGATACTCCCGATGGCAATATGCTTGTGTGGCTCAAGCGCGACAAAAAGGTGTCGCCTATGGACGAGGCGTGGCGATACGTGGTCTACTGTTTTGCCGACGGTGAGGCGATAGACCTTGACAATCCCAAGAATATTGTGGCAATAACCTCATCGACATATTATAAGATTCCTGCAAATGAAAAGGGCAAGCGTACTTACGTTGTAACAGTGCTCGACCGTATGCAGAATGAGTCGAAAGGCGTAAAGTGCAAAGTAAAAAAGTAAACGATGGTTGACGCTGTTGAAATCTTCGAACTCGGCGAAGCTGAGGAGAAATATATCGGCCCGATAAGAGAGTTGCTTGCGCAGCTCTCTTCATCAGAGGTCGTTTTTTCATTGGATACGCTGGAGGAGCTTGTCTCCTCTTCCAACGTGCATCTGTTTATAGCCACCTGCAATGGCAATGTGTGCGGAATGCTTACCCTTGCCCATTATGTGGCACCGACGGGTCGCAAACTGTGGATAGAGGACGTGGTGGTGGACTCTCGTCTGCGCGGAAAGTCTATAGGGCGCTCTTTGGTGCAGTGTGCAGTAGAAAAGGCCCGGGAGATTGGCGGCACGCTGATGCTCACCTCCAAGCCTGCGCGTGTGGCCGCTAATGCCCTCTACCGTTCCTCGGGCTTTGAGCAAAAGGAGACAAATGTATATAGAATGAATGTGTAAATAGTTGATTGTTATGAAGAACGTAAAAGGTATATATCTGTTTCTGCTTCTCACTGTGGCCTTGTTGGCTGCCTGCAGCAAGGACGAGGCGGCGCAGGGTGGCGGCAACGGGAATCCTCTTGGGACGGTTGCCTATGAGATTGACCGTATTGAGAATTTTACAGCCGTGGAGCTTGCTGCAATGACATTTGCATCGGGCGACGCAATGGGCGGGGGTGCAGATATACTGTCTGTATTCTCGGGCAGTGTTGCGGCACGTGAGCAACAGTTGCAGAAGGAACTCGGTGTTGAGAGAGTAGAGCTCGGCTATCGCAAGATAAACTATCTCTACAGCAGTGTCGACCACTTGGGCAACCCTGTCACACTTTCCTCGGCGCTCTATTGGAACTGCTATAAAGTGGGTGAGGAATGGTACGACATTGCCCCCGAAAGAATATGCCTTACCGAGCATTATACAATAACCTCTGACGTGGAGTCTCCTACTGCGGGCTTCCCCGTAGAGCCTCTCCTGCTCGGCAATTCCCTTGTTGTAATGCCCGACTATCTTGGCTACGGTTATACAGCCGACAAACTGCATCCTTACCTCAACCACAATGTGGCTGCGGTAAACTCCATCGATGCGCTCGACGCTGCGTATGCTGTCTGCCGCGACTATGCGCCCACTCTGCTGTCTGGCGAGTGGACAATGTGCGTGCTTGGTGCCTCGCAGGGCGGTTCGAATGCCCTTGCCGTACATAAATATCTCGATACGCATTCCCAGCTTGCCGAAAAGTGGAATTTCACACACTCCAACTGTGCGGCGGGTGCATACTCTCCCGCGCTGACCTTTACCACGTATATGCAGTGGGAACAGATTGAGTATCCTGTAGTCTTTCCTCTGGTGCTGAAGTCGATGATTGCTTCGAACCCCGACATTATGGGCGGGTGGAGCGAGGAGGATTTCTACTCGGAGAGATACCTCGAAATAAAACCGCGGATAGATGCTATGCTTGCCGGCAAGAAGCATACTACAAACGAGATTAATGCTCTTTTCTTTGAGCATTTTGCCGCCGACGGCGCGCCTGCTCTTGTGAGTGTCAGGGATATTCTCTCTGCCGCGGCGTTGAGTGCCGAGAGTGAGATGAGGGAGGCGCTCTTCCGCTGTTTCGACAGGTACGACCTTACCAGGGGCTGGACACCCAAGCACCCCGTAAGGCTCTATCACAGCAGGGGCGACAGGGTAGTGCCTTTTGAGAATGCACTGGAGGCTGTTTCTTCTTTCGGGACAAACGCTACGCTACAGGCTGTTGAGGGGGAGGGACACGTAGGCTCCTGCACAATGTGGATGTTCTCCCTCTTCCTGGCCGGTGCTTAAAGGACAAGGTGATGAGGGTGGCCCAAAAGTCTTTTACTAAGAAAGCAATCCCTGCTGGAATGTGCTCTAGCAGGGATTGCTGGTTCAAAAAGCAGGCTTTTGAGTCAGTGTCCTGTAGCTTTCCGCAACTCGAGCGAGAGTGCTAAAAGCGCTCTTTTCTTGAGCATTGCCATTGTGTCCTGAACGCGCTTTGCGGGTAGCTGCCGCCACTCCTTTGTGCTGCTTTTTACCTGCGGCCATATTTCGTCGGCTGCTTCGATGGCGCTTTTGCCCTCTATTACAAGAAGGCGCAGAATGTCGCGGTCGCGGCTGTTGAGCCTCTCGTATGCCTGCCAGACGGGTGGCGTGTCGCACTCTTCCTCCTGTGTAAAGTGGTTGAGCTCGCCTATAATGTCGGGGCGTTCTATCCACAGTGGACGTATCTTCTCCTCGGCTCTCTTCTGTGCCTTGAAATAGTTCAGTGCGCAGCGTGACAGGTAGCTGCCAAGCGAGGCACCGTTGCGTGCCGAGAAGAGCCGCAGTACGCGCCAGTTGTCGTGCGACAGATACTGGTAGAAGTCCCCGATGAGCGATGCAGGCTCTTCCCCGTCGAATATGGTGCTTGCAATGTATCCGAGGAATATCCGGCACTTTGTGTTGAAGAAGTAGTCGCACGCCTTGTCGTCGGGTGGAAATGTTGTCAATATATCTATCCACTCGTTGTCGCTCAGAGTTGCGTAGCTTACTCTTTTTTGTGTCATCTGATAATTTTGCGTTCCGCTGTTATCTTTGGAATATATAAATGTATTCGCTGTATCCAGGAGAATCGGTCATTATTGTGACTGTATTTGAATCCTCCATTATGCTGAAGCTGTGCAGCTCCGATTCGAGTTCATATTCGCGGCCGTTCCTCATACCGTAGCTCTCATACTCCTTGCTCTCTAATTTATAGGGTGTAACCTTTCCAAAAAGATTCATAGCCGAGTATATCTCGGGGTTGTGCGCATACACAAAGGCCAGCAGGTTAAAGTCGTAATCCTTTGCAATATCCTTGCGGCTGTATGTGTAGTTGTATGTATCGTTTGTCATATTGCTGCTCTCTTTGCTCTGCTTGTGCACAGTAACTCTTACAAGGCGGTCGCCGTTCCATTTGTATGTGTAGGAAATTTCATTTGTCTTGTCGTTAAATGTGCTCGATGTGCAATAGTCATTTGCGTATGTAAAGGTTCTGTTGTTCGAAATTGTCTCAATAACGCCGTTTGTCGTGCGCCAACCGCTTGTGTTTATAGCACTTATTGTGCTGCCTATGAGTTTTACATTCTCGGTTATGGTGTCGGTGTACACAAGAGTATTTATACCTCTTTTGCTCGAATATTTGGAGTAGACGGTATTTTCTATGCATCGGCTTCCTGTGTAATCTACGTAATAACGCAATGAACCTTGCTTGTTTTCTTTAATGGTTTCGGTATCCGATGTTATGCTGTGCTCGTATGTGTAGCTTTTTATGGTACTGTCGTTGTTGTACTGGAAAGTCCAGTTCTCGTAGGTGGTTGCCCCGTCGTTGTTGATGCTTCTGAAAGAGAGTGACTTTGGGTATATCGGCATTTTGGTCTGGTCCTTGTAAGGGTTAAAACTGTCGCTGTCGCTGCCGCAGGAAATGAGTGTGAAGATTGCAATAAGGCTTGCGATGATTGATGTTTTGTTTTTCATATTGTTGTTATTGTTTAATTTTTTGCGAAAATAGTATAAAATAAGATACAAACTCTCTTTTTTACTTTTTTTATATGGTGAATTATTGATTGGTGTAAAAATCGAGCGCCTCGAATATCTCTTGCCTTGTGACGGGCACACGCTTAATGTTGTAACTGTTGTCTATGAGCTCGAACTCCTGGAGTGACGCTTCGTCTATTGCCGAGAGAATGCTGCTGTATCTCTTGCAGTCGAACAGCGGCAACGAGGTCTCTTCCTTTATATTGGTGTATAGTGTCCGTAATTTGCTTGCGGGGAATTTAAGTTTGTAGTGCGACAGGTAGAGTATGCATATTGCGGCAGCGGCGTATGTATCCTTGTTGTCACGTGGTTGCAGGGCTGTGTCGAGTGCTTGCTTGAGCGTGTCTATGCTTTTTATGTAGTGCACAGTTCCAATGATGGAATGGAGCAGTTTTTCTGTGATATTCATAATTCTGTTTCTTCTTTTGCAAAGATATGCAGAAGCGAGCGAGAAATATGAAGTTTACTTCGATATTTTTTACAGCGAGCGCACAATATCTTCGAGCGCAAGCTCAAAGATATGCAGAAGCGCGAGACAAACTTGGTCAAAGTAAAATAAAATATGAAGTTTACTTCGATATTTTTTACAGCGAGCGCACAATATCTTCGAGCGCAAGCTCAAAGATATGCAGAAGCGCGAGAAAGTTTACACAAGCGAGAGGAAAAATTTGGTAATGATATAGCAGTTGACCAATAAATCGTTTAATTGCAAAATACCCTTTAGTTCCTACGGGCGGCGACCAATGGTTCGCTTCTGCTCAGACTGTTGAGGGCTTACCCGAAAAATGACAGCAACCTTTGCTCAATATCTATTTACTGCTAAAAAATTCAAATCGCTTCTTAAACTATTTCGGCTTTTCCTTGTCAAAATAGTGTTTGATGTTAATAAAAGTGTTGATATGAAAAGGAACGTGATTCTTGTGTTGTGTGCATTGTTTGCATTTGCTGCATTTGCACAAAATAAAAAAGTTAAGGACGGAACAATTACAGGAAATGTCATAAGTGCGAGTGAGTCTGCAGCCTTGCAGAATGCTGCAATACAGCTCTATCTGTTGCCCGATACTGTATATAAGACGGGAACAGCAACCGACAGCGAGGGACGTTTCGAGCTTAAGGCGCCTGCGGGGAATTATCTGCTCCGTCTCTCGTATGTGGGATTCTTGCCACAAGATAAGGCGGTGACAGTTGTTGCCGATAAAAAAACGGACATAGGCCGATTGGTGCTCAACGATGACGTCGTAGCGCTCAAGGAGGCTGTGGTGACAGCCGAGGCTTCTCCTGTGACGATGGTCGAGGATACTACAGTGTATAATACATCGGCTTTCCGTGTTCCTCCCGGTTCTATGCTCGAGGACCTTATCCGAAAATATCCCGGAGTGGAGGTTGAGGAGGACGGTACTATAAAGATCAACGGCAAGACCGTGAACCGTATCCTTATGAAAGGTAAGGACTTTTTTGGTACCGACAAGAATGTGGCACTTAAAAATGTTCCCGTTGACCTTGTCGACAAAGTGAAATTCTACGATAAACAGAGTGATTTCTCACGCATCACGGGCATTAACGATGGCGAGGAGGAGACAGTACTCGACCTACAGATGAAAAAAGGTGCCGATGAGGGCTTCTTTGGCAATGTCGACCTTGCCTACGGTACACACGACCGCTATTCGCTCAAGAATATGTCAAACTACTTTACCTCCACCACGCAGCTCTCGGTTGTGCTGTCTGCAAACAATATAAACGACCGTGGATTCTTTGGCCGTGGAGGTGGCGGACTATCGGCACACAAGGATGCTGCCATCAATTTTGCGACAGAGACAGAAAAGGTAGAGTTCGGAGGTAATGTGCGCTATCGCCACAGCGACACCGACAATTTATCGTACAGCTCGTCGGAGTACTTTATGACACAGGGTGTGAGCAACCAGTTCTCCAACAGCCGTAACCGCAGCTTCGGACGCTCGTCGGGTGCCAACGGAGATTTCCGTATAGAGTGGAAGCCCGACACGCTCACAAATATAATCTTCCGCCCCTCATTCTCTTACAGTACATCGGATAGCTGGTCGTTGCAGCGTTCGGCGACATTCTCGTCCGACCCCTTCGCGCTGGTGAACTATCCCACCGACAGCTTCGGTGCGGTGTACGGCGAGCTCAATGACATTGCAATAAACAGCAGCAACAACGAGAGTATGAGCACAGGCGAGAACCGCTCGGTTAATGCAATGATGCAGATTAACCGCCGATTGAACAAGCCCGGACGTAACGTGTCGTTTGATGCCGGTGTACGCTACAGCGATAGCGACAACAAGTCGGCTTCGCGTAGCATAGCACGATACTACGAGGCTGCTGCAGGCAGCCGAGGATACGACCACAAGCGTTACTCTACCACTCCTGGCGAGAACTGGAGTTATAATATGCGTGCAAGCTACACCGAACCCTTGATGCGTAACCTCTTCCTGCAGTTGAGCTACCGCTACGACCACAGCTACCAGAGCAGCGACCGTGCCACTTTTGTGTTCGACAGTATCCCCACGGATATTTATCATCTGGCGCTCAGCAGTGAGTATCATTTCCCGGGATTGCCCGATAATTACGAGTCGTACCGCGACAACGATCTCAGCCGTTACTCGCACTATCGCAATACACGTCACGATGTTCAAGTAATGCTGCGCTATGTTACCGACAAGATGAACCTGAGCGCGGGTGTAACCTGGATGCCGCAGACTTCAAAGATGAGCTACCGTTATTTGGGGCTCGACACTGTGCTCCGCCGTACGGTGTACAATATGACCCCCAACCTGCGTATGCGTTACAAGTGGAACAAGACAACGACGCTCAACATTATGTACCGTGGCTCTACAAGCCAGCCTTCGATGACCGACCTGCTGGATATTACCGACGACAGCGACCCGCTGAACATCTCAAAGGGTAACCCCGGGCTCAAGCCTTCGTTCAACAGCCGCCTGAATGCGTTCTTTATGACAAACAACCCTGAGACACAGACGGGATTCTCGGCAAATCTGGGCTTCAACAACACATTCAACAGTGTTACCCGCAAGGTTACATACATCGAGGAGACTGGAGGACGCATCACGCAGCCTGTCAACATAAACGGCAACTGGAGCACCAACGGAGGCTTCAACTTCAACTCGGCACTGCCCAAGAACAAGAAGTTCACCTACAGCACGGGTACAAATGTTGGCTATCAGCATCAGGAGTCGTACATAAGCGTCAACCGCAACAGCGACAGCCAGCGCAACAAGGTACATACAGTAAACGTCAGCGAGAATCTCAAGTTCGGCTACCGTAACGATGTGTTCGACATAAGTCTCGACGGCAGGTTGAGCTACTCGCACTCCGAGAGCAAGCTGCAGCCCGAGAGAAACCTCGATACCTGGAATTTTTCGTACGGTCCCAGCGGCAATGTGAAATTCCCCTGGCACAACCTCACCATTTCCACCAATCTGTCGATGAACAGCCGCCGTGGATACGAGGACCCGCAGTTCAATACCAATGAGCTTCTGTGGAATGCGCAGTTGTCGGCTGGATTCCTTGCCAACAATGCCCTCACGGTGAGCGTGCAGTTGTACGACATTCTGCACGAGCAGAGCAATGTGAGCCGCAACATCAGCGCCATAATGAGAAGCGACTCGCGCAGCAACGCCATCTACCAATACGCCCTTGTACACGTCATATACAAGATTAACTCAATGGGCGACAAGGAGACACGCCAGCGTATGCGCGGAATGGGCGGTTTCCCCGGCGGTGGCTTCCCCGGTGGTGGAATGCGCGGTGGCGGCGGAATGCGCGGATATTAAGAAGCTGTTTAAATTTATATCGTTAAGTTTTTTATAGGTCAAAAATATTGCCAACGAGCAAAACGCAAGTTTACTTGCAGTTTTTCGGCGAGTGCAGCCTATTTTGGCGCAATGCAAAAGTGGAAAGTTTTATTATCTTTCGAGGGCGCGTAGCGGGCTACGTAACCGAGAAAAAGAAGAAAACGGGCAGTTTTGAACATAAAAAACAACGAAATAACGGCTTCCAATATAATAATAACTTTTTTTAGAAATTTAAACAGCTTCT
>JAFZIA010000094.1 GCA_017554605.1 Bacteroidaceae bacterium | reverse complement strand
TTTTATTATTTTTCGAGGGCGCGTAGCGGGCTACGTAACCGAGAGAAAGAAGAAAACGGGCAGTTTTGAACATAAAAAACAACGAAATAACGGCTTCCAATATAATAATAACTTTTTTTAGAAATTTAAACAGCTTCTAAAATGCAGAGTAAGGTTGCATCGGCTTCCTTTTTTTTGTATCTTCGCACATTGATTGGGAGGGCACAATGTGCCCCTTGTGAACAACAGAATATCCGGATTTTATTATGGAAGAGACAAGCAAAGGACCAAAGAACGACAATAAGAAAGAAATAACAGGACTGGTGGAAAGAGCTATGGGGCAAAAGGAGGAAGAAGCTCCCGAGAAAAAAGCCGATAAAGCACCTGCGCAAAAAAAAGAAAAGAAAAGCAATGCTGCCGCGAAAAAGGTAAATAAGGCTCGGAGGAAAAAGAATATAAAAGTAATAACCATCAATCTCTTGGCAATGCTGATGGTGCTTGTTGCTGTACTTTTCATTGTGCTCTCCTGGCTCGATTCATACACTCTCCACGGCAAGACTATAGAGGTGCCCGATGTTTCGGGCAAGCAGTTGAGCGAGGCAGTATCCATTCTGCGCAGCGAAAAACTCGACTTTGAGATTGTCGACCACAAATATGTAAAGGGCGCCAAGGAGAATGAGGTGCTCGAGCAGCGTCCCGCCCCTGCGGCAAGAGTGAAGGAGGGGCGCAAGATAGAACTCACGATGAGCTCGGCCCACGAACCTATGCAGATAATTCCTCCCGTAGTTGACAACAGCTCCTTGCGCGAGGCTCAGGCACGTTTGCGTGCGTCGGGCTTCAAACTGGGCGAGAATGTGCTTGTACCGGGCGAGAAGGATTGGGTATATTCGCTTTTGCGCGGTAAGGATACCCTGCGCAACGGAATGCAGATTCCTGTTGGTTCGACAGTGGTGCTTGTGATTGGCAGCGGCGACGAAAAAGACGCAGCGTCGCAGGTTGAGATTGACGAGCCCTGGTTCGAGTAAAAGACAGGTGTCTCTTTTTGTTTTTTTTGAGTATAGTGGCATAACATAAAAGTAATCCCCCAATATGACAGACGAGGAACAGTTGCTTGAGTTTGAAGATGAACTTGTGGATATTGACGAGCTTGTAGATGCCGCGGAGGCACAGATGCGACGCATCACAATTGTAGCCGACAAGGGACAGTCGCCCGTGCGCATAGACAAGTTCCTTATCGACCATTTGGCCAATACCTCCCGCAACAAGATACAGCAGGCTGCCGACGCAGGCTCAATAGCCGTCAACGGTAAGGCTGTAAAGAGCAACTATAAGGTAAAGCCTCTTGACGAGATTGTGATTACAATGAACCGTCCCGAGTATGACAGTACGATTCTACCCGAGGATATACCGTTGAATGTAGTCTACGAGGACGACGAGCTTATGGTGGTGAACAAGCCGGCAGGGCTTGTGGTGCACCCCGGTTGCGGAAACAGTCACGGCACACTGATAAATGCCGTTGCGTGGCACCTCAAGGATAATCCCAGCTTCGACCCTAACGACCCGCAGGTGGGGCTCGTGCACCGCATCGACAAGAATACATCGGGTCTTTTGGTTGTGGCAAAGACTGCATACGCAAAGGCCTTCCTCGGTCAGCAGTTCTTCAACAAGACAACCCGGCGTACCTATAATGCGGTAGTGTGGGGCGCGCTCAAGGACGATGCGGGAACGGTTGTCGGCAATATCACGCGCAATCCCCGTAACAGGTTGCAGATGGCGGTGTCCGTTGATGAGGCTGTAGGCAAGCACGCAGTCACGCATTATCGTGTGCTCGAACGGTTGAGCTACGTCTCGCTCATTGAGTGCAATCTTGAGACGGGACGCACACATCAGATTCGCGTGCATATGAAGCACATTGGCCACATACTCTTCAACGACGATGTCTACGGTGGCGACGAGATTCTTCGCGGTACACAGTTCAACAAGTACAGCCAGTTCGTGAGGAACTGCTTCAAGCTCTGTCCGCGTCAGGCGCTGCACGCAAAGACGCTCGGCTTTGTGCACCCCGTAACAAAGGAGATGATGCATTTTGATTCGGAACTGCCCGAGGATTTCTGCGCACTGCTCGATGCTTGGCGCAACTATTCGGCTGCAAGTGCCTCGTATAAAGGATAACGGTTATTTTATGAGCAGGCTGCCGAACTGCTCCCTGCTGCCGTTGAAGATGTTGATGTCTACCTTTTCTACTATGCCGTCCACTTCTCCGCGGTCGCTGCATTGCCACATAAGCCACTCTGTGCCATCGTCGAGTCTGGGCACGTAGTAGTGGGCTATCCACAAAGGATATTTGTCAAAGAATTGCTCGCTCAGATATTTTTCCCTGTACTTCTTGTAGGAGTATATGATGGGCTTTATGCCGTAGTGTTCTTCTATTTTCGAGATGAATATTTTAAGTTCCTGCAGGAATTTCTTCTTGTCCTCGGGTTTCTCCTCCACGTCTACCACGGGCGGAAGGTCGCCTTTCTCTAATTTTACGTTCCTGATGAACATCTCGGCCTGTGCAAGCCCGTCGGAGTGCTTGCTGAAGTAGTGGTATGCGCCGCGTATAATCCCCTGTTCCTTGGCCTTGACAAAGTTGTCGGCAAATTTAAGGTCGAGAAAATCGCTGCCCTCTGTAGCCTTTATGTAGGCGAATTCTACCGGCGGATTCTTTTCGTTGCCTCTTTTGAGCTGCTCCCAGTCGATGTTGCCCTGGTGGCGCGATACGTCTATCCCGTATATCGAGTGGCCTGCGGGCATACAGATGCCGTAGAGCTCCTGGCTGTGGCAGGGGCGCAGCAGATAAAGGAACGGGCGCAGGGAAATGTAATAGGCTACAGCTATGAACAGGGTAGAGCACAGTGCACCTGCTATTATATATATCCACGACGGAGTCCCTTTTTTCCTTTTTTTTGTCTGTGCCGGAGATGATGACCGGCGGGCAGAAGCCTTTTGCTTCTGTCCGCCGGTTGATTTTTTATGAGTCTTGGCATTAGCCATTCTCTAATTCTTATTTACCCTGCTCAAGAGCGAGAGTTACAGTTGTCTGGTCGCAAACCTCGCTGGGGCCAAAGTACTGGATAGGACCGGGGTAAACATAGCAGGTCTCGTTAGCCCACTGCTCTCTGTTGGCAGCGAATGTCTTGAAGGGTGCACCCTCAAGGTCGACGAGTGCCTTCTGGATAACGGGCTTCATCTCGCCGTGACGGCGCTCCATATTCATCATCATAGTGATGGGGATACCGCCTGCTACCCATTCGGCTGCGGGAGCTGTTGTGTTGCGGATAGATGACATATAGCCGGTCTTGCCTGCTGCGATGAGCTGCGAAGCATTGTAACCGAGTGCATAGCAGTAGTCTGCATCGTAGTTGGAGGGAGCTGCGCAACGGCCCTCATAACCGAAGAAGTGGTGCTGGGGATTGAACTTGCCGACATACTTGCCCTCGGCCTTCCAAGCTGCGAGCTTGCCTGCTACCATCTCAGAGAGGAGTTTTTCGGTCTCGATGAGTGATACCTGTACGTTGCCGTGGGGGTCGCGGTCCATTGTGAGCTGACGTGCCACGCCTGCGGGAAGGCTTGCGTAAACGGCTGCATTCTCCTGTGAGAGCTGGTCGATGATGTACTGACGCTGCTCCTCGGGTGCAACTGCTGCATACTCCTCGCCCTTGTGTGCAAGAAGGTCGTTGAGCTCGGCGATGAGCGCCTTCATTGCGGGTACGAACTCGATGAGACCCTCGGGGATAAGTACTGTACCGAAGTTGTTGCCTGCAGCAGCGCGGTTAGCCACTGCCTGAGCGATAGCTGTTACGATGTCATCGAGTGAGAGGGCCTTCTTCTCAACCTCCTCAGAGATGATACAGTAGTTGGGCTGTGTCTGGAGTGCGCACTCAAGAGCGATGTGCGATGCCGAACGGCCCATAAGCTTGATGAAGTGCCAGTATTTCTGAGCCGAGTTACAGTCGCGCTGTATGTTGCCGATAACCTCAGAATATACCTTACAAGCTGTGTCGAAACCGAATGATGTCTCGATGTAAGCGTTCTTGAGGTCGCCGTCGATAGTCTTGGGACAGCCGATTACCTGAACACCTGTGTTCTTTGCTGCGTAGTACTCGGCGAGCACACAAGCGTTGGTGTTGGAGTCGTCACCGCCGATGATTACAAGAGCCTTGATGTCGAGCTCCTTGATGATCTCGAGACCCTTGTCGAACTGCTCTGTCTTCTCGAGCTTTGTACGGCCCGAGCCGATGATGTCGAAACCACCTGTGTTGCGGTAAGCGTCCATAATCTCGGCTGTAATCTCCATATATTTGTGGTCAACAAGACCGCCGGGGCCCATAAGGAAACCGTAGAGACGGCTCTGGGGATTGAGCTTCTTTACTCCGTCAAAAAGACCTGCGATGACGTTGTGGCCGCCGGGAGCCTGACCGCCCGAGAGGATAACTCCCACGTTGATTGCGGGGTACTCCTTAACCTCGCCGCCCTTTTCGAATGTGATGATGGGAAGTCCGTAGGTGTTGGGGAACATTGATTTGATGGCCTCCTGGTCGGCTACCGACTCAGTTGCTGCTCCCTCGCATACTTTTACTACCTCTTTGAGTGCCTGAGGTAACTTGGGCTCGTAAGCTGCCCTTGCCTTTTGCAATGCGCTAATTTTCATAATATTAATATTAATTTGGTTGAAAATGTCATTTCTTAACTGCAAATTTCGCTTTTTTTTGTGAGAATTAAAAGCATAAACGGTTTTTTTATCTCTTTTGTGGAAAAATATCTAAAATTTATTGATGAGGGGGTGTATGTCTTGCATAATTCTGAATTTAGGTATATCTTTACGTTGTCTTTAATCCTAAAAATATAAATCTTATGGCAAGCAGAAAAAATCTCAAGAAAGTGATAACTTACGTGGCCGACCAGTTGGCAACACAGGCTTTCTTTGCATCGTATGAGTCAAAAGCGGACGCAGCCGAGTGGGTTGATGTATTCAATAGTATATTCGCTCTCAATAAGGAGTATGTTGAACGTGTGAGCCACCCCGAGCCGGGCCTTCCCGCAAGAAAATATTACGACACACTGTGTATGTCGTTCAACGAAGAGGCTAAGGTTATACTCGACAGTATCAACAGACTGGCAGATGTAAAGTAACAGTGAAAAAACTATGCGCATAAGACAGATATTGGCATTGGTTGCCATTATGCTATGTTCTTCAACTTTGTCGGCACAGAGTGCCGACAAAGTTGTTAAACGAGCGGTGGAGAAATATTTCGCGGAGTATGTCCACGACGGCTTTACTATGAAAAACTGCGGGCTTGAGAAAAAACGCAATAATATAGTAATCAACAGGAAACATAAGAGAATTACAATATACGCCAACCGCAATTTTGCAATACAGGTCTTTACTCCCGAGCTTGTCGACAAGATTTACTCCGATGTAAAAGATGTCCTGCCCAAGGAGTACCGTAAATATAAGATAGAGATTATCGCCCACAGGAAACCTATCGAGTGGCTTGTGCCCAATACTATGAGGGCGCGCAAGAAGTATGATGCGTCACGAATGTCGGGCAATGTGAAATACGCTGGAGAACCCTGGGTGCGGAATGTCTCCCGTCCGTATGTTCCCGCCAAAGGCCTTTCGGGGCGGCATCTGGCGCTGTGGCAGAGTCACGGCCGTGTGTTTGCCAATGACAAGCAGGCGTGGCAGTGGCAGCGCCCGGCACTCTATTGTACAACCGAGGACCTCTTCACGCAGTCCATCGTTGTTCCCTTCCTTATGCCTATGCTCGAAAATTCGGGTGCCATAGTATATACTCCGCGCGAGAGGGACTGGCAGCCCAGGAGTGTCATTGTCGACAATGACCTTATCCTCGATGCATCGCAATATCTCGAAGGACCGGCCAACAAGGGCGCCTGGAGTGTCGTTCAGGGCGGTTATATGCAACGTAGCGGCCATTTTGTCGACCGCGAGAATCCTTTTGCCGACGGCACAGCGCGTGAGGCGGTTACGAGCGGAAGCTGCGACAAGGCAACGGCTGTTGCGAAATGGGTGCCCGAGATTCCCGCGTCGGGGCGATACGCAGTGTATGTGTCGTACAAGAGCGGCGAAAATTCTGTCCCCGATGCACATTACAGTGTCCTGCACGCAGGTGGAGTGACCGAGTACCGCGTCAATCAGCAGATGGGCGGCGGCACGTGGGTCTATCTTGGAACATTCGATTTTAAGGCGGGGGCAATGGAAAATCAAGGCGTGCTGCTCGACAATGCGAGCGCACACAGTGGAGTGGTGAGTGCCGATGCGGTGCGCTTCGGTGGCGGAATGGGAACGGTTGCCCGTGGCGACAGTATCCTTGTCACAAGCGGGCTGCCGCGGTATATGGAGGGTGCGCGTTACGCGCTCCAGTGGGGCGGATTTCCCTATGAGGTCTATTCTCCAAGCGAGGGAGTGAGGGATTATACCGATGATATAAATTCCCGTTCGCACGCGCTCAATCATCTTTCTGGCGGTTCGGTCTATAATCCCGATACGACGGGGTTGGCTGTGCCTATTGAAATGTCATTCGGCTTTCACTCCGATGCGGGATACTCCGATAAGGACGAAATAATAGGTACATTGGGAATTGTTACAACCGAGTTCAGCGGCGATACATTGGCAAGCGGTCTCTCACGTTATATTTCACGTGATATGGCTGGTGCTGTGGTTGAGAGTATTCGTGACGATATTGAGTCTCTTTATAATGTCGATTGGTCCTGTCGTGGATTGTGGGACAGGAGTTACAGTGAGTCGCGTCTGCCGGTTGTGCCGTCTATGATTTTGGAGTCCCTCTCGCATCAGAATTTTATGGATATGGTTTACGGACACGACCCTGAATTCAAGTTTGTCATTGCACGTGCCGTGTATAAGGCTCTGCTCAGGCATCTGTCGTTCGTAAATGGCGAGGAGTGTGTGGTACAGCCTTTGCCCGTAAAGGATTTCTCGGTACAGTTCGAGGGCGAGGGCAGTGTGCTGCTTAGCTGGCAACCGGTGGACGACCCGCTTGAGCCTACGGCTGTTGCAAAGAGGTATCTGCTTTATACAAGGGTGGGCAACGGTGGCTTCGACAATGGACGCATTGTCGAGGGGTGTTCGGTCGAGGTGCCTTTGATGAAAGATGTACAGTACAGCTTCAAGGTGGCTGCGCTCAACGAGGGTGGCGAGGGTTTCCCTTCCGAGGTGCTTACAGCCTATCTCTCGTCGGCCGAGAGGGGCAGGGTGATGATTGTGAACGGATTTCACCGTTTGAGTGCTCCTGAGGTTGTGAATACCCATTCAAAGGCTGGGTTCGACATTGATGCCGACCCTGGTGTCCCGTATCTTGCTACTCCCGAGTATTGTGGCCGTCAGCTCGATTTTGAGCGTATGAACATAGGTTACGAAGATGGGTTGGGAATGAGTGGTAACGATTTCGAGGGAATGCTCATTGCTGGCAATAGTTTCGATTATCCTTATCTTCACGGCAAGGCATTGGCTGCCAACGGATATTCGTTCGTGTCGTGCAGCAGCGAGGCGCTTATGGACGGTTGTCTGTCGCTCGATGGCTATTCGGCTGTCGACCTCATTCTGGGTGTCGAGAAGCAGGGAGGTAAAGGCGGTCTCCTGGGCTACGGTAGAGCCTATAAGAGTTTCCCTAAGGAACTGCAGGCTGCCGTTGCCGATTATTGCAGCAGGGGTGGACGTCTCTTTGTGAGCGGTGCACACATTGCAAGTGATATGATAAAGAACGACGATGACCGCAGTTTTATACGCAATGTCCTTAAGGTGGATTTTGGCGGTACAGTCAGCGATGTGAACGAAAATGTTGTATTTGGTTCTAATATGCGTATGCAGATAGGACGAACTGTGAATGAGGAGTGCTATGCTGTACCTCGTCCCGATATTCTTGCCCCTGTGGATAATGCTTTCATCTCATTTATCTTCGATGACAGCAAGGAGAGTGCGGGTGTTGCATACGCTGGCGCTTATCGTGTGTTGTCGGCAAGTTTTCCGTTCGAGACAATATGCAGCGAGGAGCAGCGCGTGCAGCTTATGGGTTCTATTATGCGTTTCTTGCTCAATTGATGCAGTAGGCGACTAATGGTGGTGGCAGAGAAGTATTTCGGAAACAACAACTTTGTCTAAGGGAACGCAGTGAAGTATCTCTAAAAAATTGAGTAAAAGACCTGAGTAAAAAGTTCTAAAAAATCCGCAAGCCTTTCAGTGAAGAAAAGGCTTGCGGATAAATTGTACTATAAGTAATATGCCTTATTTAACAAGTATCTTCTTACCGTTAAGGATATAAATTCCACGTGTGGGATTCTCCACGCGACGGCCGCTGAGGTCGTAGTAGATATTGTCTTCAACCTTGTTTATAACGGGCTCTATTGCTGTTGTACCGCTAAAGTCGAAGTAGTATCTGTTGCTGAGCTGCATTCCAGGGTTCTCGGTGTCTACCTCTTCATCGTAGATGCCAAGCTGGGGTTTGAGTTGCAGATATGCCTTGTTAGCATTGTTCTTGAATGTGCCACCGCTGAGTGCATCCTTGTACATTCCCACAACGCCGTCTTTCATTGCAAGAACATAGTATCTTGCGCCTTTCTCGGGTGTGATGTATTCGTCCTCTACTGAACCACGGAGCAGGTTGTTCTCAATTGCTTCGGTCTCCTCAAAGCTCTGCTCAAATGTGTATGTGCCTTGCTCGGCTCTTACAATTACGCCTGTGTTTGCGGGCAAAACACCTGTCACCTGCTGCATCATAAGGCGGTTGCCGTCCACGTTGCTTGCGGTGTACACCTCAACGCCCTCGGGGATTTCTGCATTAAAATCCAAATATAGTGTAGCGTACCCTGCTGCCGATACGGTAAGGTCGTAGCCTTTCATCTCAACAATATTTGTAAATTTGTTCCAGCCGTCGGTTCCTTCGTATGTCTCTTTTGCTCCGTAGGGTACATAAAGGGTACAAGCGTTTTTATCGACCTCTTTGAATACATTATTTCCTATTGAAAATAATTCATTGGCGCTGATAAGTGATGTTACACTTGTAAGCCTGTTGCATAGATAGAACGCTCTTTCTCCAATCGTTGTTACGCTGTTAGGGATTGTTATGCTTGTAAGGCCGTCGCAATAGCTGAACGCCCATTCTCCAATTGTTGTTACGCTGTTGGGTATTTCTATGCTTGTAAGTCCTTCGCAATGGTAGAACGTGTAATCTCCAATTGTTGTTACGCTGTTAGGTATTTCTATGCTTGTAAGGCTAGTGCAACCGCTGAACGCGCTATTTCCAATAGTTGTTACGCTGTTTCCTATTCTTACACTTGTAAGACCATCGCAATTATTGAACGCGTAATCTCCAATTGTTGTTACGCAGTTAGGTATTTCTATGCTTGTAAGGCCTTTGCAATTACTGAACGCGTAATCTCCAATTGTTGTTACGCTGTTTCCTATTTTTACACTTGTAAGGCTACTGCAAGCCATGAACGCGCTATTTCCAATAGTTGTTACGCTGTTAGGGATTATGGTGTTTTTGCAACCTGAAATAAGTGTATTTGTTGCAGTCTCAATAATAGCATTGCAATCCTCGCGACTATCATAGATAGTGTTATCCTCTGCCACTACAATGCTTGTAAGGCCAGTGCATTCTAAGAACGCTCTTTCTCCAATCCTTGTTACGCTGTTAGGTATTTCTATGCTTGTAATGGTGCAATAGCTGAACGCGTAATCTCCAATTGTTGTTGCGCTGTTAGGTATTTCTATGCTTGTAAGGCCAGGGCACCAGTAGAACGCGTAATCTCCAATAGTTGTAACGCTGTTGGGGATTGTTATACTTGTAAGTCCGGAACAACCGTAGAACGCGTAATCTCCAATAGTTGTTACGCTGTTAGGAATTTCTATACTTGTAAGGCCAGTGCAACCGTATAATTCATATTCGCAAATGGTTGTAACACTATTACTGATTGTTACGGATGCTAAGAGCTTTTTATCATAAAAAGGTGAAAAATTATACTCAAATGAGAGATTTCTACCTAAATATAATCTTCTTAATGGACAGGAATAGAATAAACCTTTATCTTTAGAAGTACAATATCCTAAATTTAATATTTTTTCACCGTCTTCTATGCGTAAATCTTTTAATTTAGTACACTCGTTAAAAGCATTATTACCAATTATTTCTACATTTTTACCAATTGTTAGTTTTTTAAGTCCAGAACAACCCTCAAACGCGCTTGGTCCAATCGTTGTTACGCTGTTAGGTATTTCTATGCTTGTAAGGCTGGTGCATTTGCTGAACGCCTGCCTTTCAATCGTTGTTACGCTGTTGGGGATTGTTATACTTGTAAGTCCGGAACAACCGTAGAACGCGTATTTTCCAATCGTTGTTACGCTGTTTGGTATTTCTATGCTTGTAAGGCTGCTGCAGCCATAGAATGCTTCTACTCCAATAGTTGTTACGCTGTTAGGTATTGTTATGCTTGTAAGCCCAGTGCAATTGTAGAACGCGTCTTTTCCAATGCTTGTAGTAGTGTAACAGAATTTATTGCTTGAACTTTTAAGTTGAACATTGTAAATTTTACCAATATCATTACCCCAAGTATATGAATAGTCTTTGGTGTATTTAATAACGAGAGTGTGCGTGCCGGCAGAATTGAAAGTTTTGTTATAATTACCGCTTAAAGCACCACTCTTTTTTATGATTTTAGTGCCGTCCAGTGTGATGATAAGGTAATCGTAATCGTCGCTAGAAACAGACCAATCAAAAGTTAAGATATCACCTGCTTCAACGTCTAAAATATAGCTAGTTTCTGATGTTGTACTGTTGCTATGGTTTGTAGATTCCCAGGATTTATAATAATGTGTAGGTAAAGTGAAATTTTTTAGTATGTTTATATCGCCACTATAAGACTTGCCGTTACTAACCTCAACAGTCATATCTTCATCGGATAATATGTTGTAATATATGCCGTCAACTTTAAAACTTTGGGCGTTTGCTGTTGCGCTGTACAATAGCACTGCTATTGTAATCAGCAATTGTTTAATTGTGTTCATAGTTTTTTTGGTTTTTCTGCTAAGGTATGACTTTAATGCGTTTTTAATATGTTTGTCAGGATGTTGCATTGGGTGTGGTTTTCCGCTTTTTGTTTTCTTTTCCTCTGAAAGAAACCTTTTCCAGCATTTTTGATAATCATTAGGGTAGGTTTCTTTAAATTTTGTAAGGAACTCATCTTCAGAATATGAACCTTCAAGTTGAGATAATACATATTCAACTTTATCGTCTACGTTTATAATTACACTCATATTTATTCAAAAATAAGTTTTGTAATACAAGAAATAAGTATTGTGATTTCAAAGACTCCGTTTTTATTCTTTTCTATACCAGAATATTTGAGCTTATCTTCTGTCTTACTGTCAATTCTCAGAGATAATGCTAATTCGTTGTGACTAACATTGTGTGTCTCGCCTATGTATATGCCTGAATATATGTTTCCAAGCGAATCATAAACTGTGCATTTTTTTCCTCGTGACTTGCCTGTTAAAAGGCAATAATCTTCAATTGTCATATTACATATTTTTCTCTGCCCTCACAATTCCCTAATGAAAGCGGTTAAAAAAAATAAGGTGTGGGAACTTACTGTTTTTATCCTTAGATAAGGCCTTCGCATTGCCTTTGGAATGGATAAAAACAATAGCCCACACCAAAGGTTATGTAAAGAGCCAATGATGGCTGTACATACCAATGATGTGGTGCTACTGCTTACTATCTTCATTCCAAAATTAAAGTTGCGAAGTTTAATCTAAGAAGATAATTTCAATAACACCTTAATAAAAAAATAATTCTTTTGCCACCGCTGTAGCCAAGAACTCCTGCAAATGTACTACAAATGAGCGAAATAATATGAAATTTTTTTCATTATTTTTCAATGTGTGTTTTAGTAACTGCTCGACATTGATGTGGAATTTATAAATGACCCCAGCTTTCTATCTTTTAAAATTATATTGAGCTTACGTGCAGGTTATGAACTCCTCCTTTATGCCGCTGTAAGTGCGTTGTACTTTGGCTTGTGGTTGTATTCCAACTGCTTCCGGCAATATACAACCAAGCGGCAGCAAAATGAATTGCTGCCGCTTGGTTGTATTGCCCGAAAATTAATTACTTTCTTTTCTTGCCTACATACTCGTCAGAAACTGTGAGTTTCTTGCGACCTTTTGCGCGACGAGATGATAATACGCGACGACCGTTCTTTGTGGCCATTCTCTCACGGAAACCGTGCTTGTTCTTTCTCTTTCTGTTAGAGGGCTGAAATGTTCTTTTCATCGTTTATATCTATTTAATTGTTTACCCAAAAGTACTTTGCGCTTTCAGCCTGCAAAATTAGACTTTTTTTTTGAATTAGCAAAGTATTCTTGGGTAAATTTAGATATTAGCCTAAAATATTTAACCCTTTTCCTTAAATTTCGGCAATTACCTCAACCTCAACGAGGACATTCTTGGGAAGAGTCTTCACAGCAACGCAAGAACGTGCGGGCTTGCTTGTGAAATACTCGGCATAAACAGCGTTGAATGCTGCAAAATCGCCCATATCGCTAAGGAAGCAGGTTGTCTTCACTACCTTCTCGAATGATGTGCCTGCCTCGGCAAGAACAGCCGAAAGGTTCTTCATTACCTGTGTAGCCTGAGCTGTGATATCCTCGGCCTCAACATTGCCTGTTGCGGGGTTGATGGGTATCTGACCCGATGTGAAGAGCATATTGCCACAGATGATAGCCTGTGAGTAGGGACCGATTGCCTCGGGGGCAGCGCTTGTATAAACTTTCTTGATCATAGTTGTATGTTTTTTATAATGTTATTCTGTTTTTTACATAAGGTCGCAGATGTTGTATCCGGCGTCCTTGATGGCTTTCTTAATCTCCTCAATCTGCTCAAAGTTACGTGTCTCCATATATACACGCAAGAAGCAGCCGTTGATGTTCATTGCCGCGTTTGCACGCTCGTGGTGTACGCCAATCACGTTGCCGCCGTGCTCTGCAATGATGCTCGAGATGTTGAGCAACTGTCCGGGCTTGTCGATGAGCTCTACGGTGAGCATACAAGAACGTCCCGATCTTGCAAGACCACGCTTTACAACACGGTCGAGGAAGTTGACGTCGATGTTACCGCCCGATACTACGCAGATTACATTCTTGCCCTTGATGGGCACCTTGTTGAACATTGCTGCTGCAACAGATACTGCTCCTGCACCCTCGGCAACGAGCTTCTGCTTCTCTATCATCGAGAGGATTGCTGCTGCCACCTCGTCGTCGGTAACTGTTACAATGTCGTCGATGTATTTGCTGCAGAACTCGAATGTATTCTGTCCGGGCTCTTTCACTGCAATACCGTCGGCAATGGTCGAAACGCTGCTCAGACGCTCAATCTTCTTGTTGTGCAGTGAATTTACCATACTGGGTGCTCCGGCAGCCTGTACGCCGTAAACCTTGATGTTGGGGTTGAGTGATTTTACAGCAAATGCAACACCCGAAATAAGTCCGCCGCCACCTACGGGAACAATAATAGCGTCAACATCTTTCATCTGGTCGAGAAGCTCAAGGCCGATTGTGCCCTGACCAGCGATTACGTCAATGTCGTCGAAGGGGTGAATGAATGTGTATCCTTGCTCGTCGCGCAACTGCAGTGCACGCTGATAGGCATCGTCGTAAACACCCTCTACAAGGCAAATTTCCGCTCCAAAGCCTCTTGTTGCTTCAACCTTTGAGATAGGGGCGCAGTCGGGGAGACAGATGATAGAGTGAATGCCGTTCTTTGTGGCTGCCATTGCCACGCCCTGTGCGTGGTTACCTGCCGAGCAGGCAATAACGCCTTTGGCTTTCTCTTCGGGCGAGAGCTGTGAAATCTTGTAGTAAGAACCGCGAACCTTGAACGAGCCTGTGAACTGTAGATTCTCGGGCTTGAGGTAGATGTTCGCCTCGGGGTTGATACTGGGTGCTGCAATAAGGTCTGTGCGACGTATTACGTCCTTGAGCACATACGATGCGTGGTATATTTTATCCAGTGTAAGCATCTTGTATAAGTTTTAGGGATTAATTGCGCGAATATACAACCTTTTTGCGAATATTTTGTAACAGTTCAAAAATCTTTTTAAAATATTGTTGCCGGTCGTGGGGATATAGAGGAACGGGAGTGTTTCTTAAGAGATAACGCAGGCTGCCAGGAAGTGCTCCGGTAGCCTGCGTCTTTATATTGCAATTGGCTTATGCTCAATCCATACTGAGTCCCAGAATGTCCATATTGCGCATTGCCTGCTCGTCGCCCATTGCTGCGGCGCGGCGGAACGCCTCGGCAGCGGCTGCACGGCGGTGCTGGCGGTGGTCAATCACCCCTTTTATGTTCAGCGCACGCGGGTCGTTGCTGTATGCCGAGAGTTTCTTGCGCAGTGCCTCGTAGTCGGGGTGCGGGTTATTGGCAAGCTCGGCCACAATGCTGTTCAGCTCGTGCGAGCTGCTGTCGCTCAAATTGTGGTAGTAGACGCGTGTGCAGCAGGCGCTCCTGTAATTTGCCGAGGCGCTGTCGTTGCACAGTGCCGCGTAGTGCTTGCCGCCGTTGTACTTCTGCAGGTAGGCTATGCGCTCCTTGTTGCTCTTCATCGCCTGCAGACGGTTGATGAGCGTGTCGCTCTCGGGGGTGTTGTGCGCAAGGTCGGTATATATGAGGTGCCAGTGCTTGCCGCCGTCTGCAACCTCAAATACGCTGTCGGGCAGGCTGGTGCGCTGCTTCAGGTGGTTGCAAAGTGCGGCAGCGCGCTTGTAGCCCAGTTTGGGGGTTATGTTGTCGCTTAGGTCGGGTGACGTGAAGCCTACAATCTGCACCGACTCTATGTCTGCTCCACTGCCGTTGGCAAGCGAGGTCAGCAGTTGTACTATGCTGTCTATCGTGTGGGCATTGTTCCAATATGAGAGGTTGAGCTTCTGGCTGTTCATTGGAAAATGTACGAGGTTTGCAGGGCTTGCCGTCGCATATATGTCTGCCTCCTCAACGAGCGGGGTGTAGCCCGACATATTGCTTACGTAGGGGTTCTCGTATGCAAGCTGGTCGGCAATGGTGGCTTGCCGCTTCACGGGGTGGCAGCTAAGTGCGGCGGGCATCGGCAATATTATCTCCACCGTGTCGAGCGAACCCGATATTCCGTCGGGGCTGATGTATTCGCTGTAGACCACTCCAATGAGCGTGTCGGTAACCATCTCTTCGGGAATTGCCAGTGTGTAGCTGTTTACTCCCTCGCTGCCGAGCCCGGGCGTGTAGCCATACTCCTTGGCGTATCTCTTTGCATAGCGTCTGCCCTGGAAACGGCGCGTGGTGTCATTCACGCAGGTGTCGGGGCAACATATCTGACTCACAAGTATAAGCTCGTCGTTCTTTGGCATTTTGTTTATGCGGTAGTTGAGTGTAACGTACCAGCAACTGTCGCTGTGGCTCAGGTTGTAGCTCTCGGGAGAAAAACCTTGTGCTTGCACGGTGCTGCACATAAGTACAACGGCAAAGATTGTTGTGATGAATTTTTTCATAAGGCTCTGTTTTTTGTTAATGTCAAGATAGCAACATTGTTCCTTGCCCTATTGTTTGCCGTTGTATTATAATTAACAGACTGTGTGCGCATAAAAAAACTGTGCAAGCGTCAGCCTGCACAGTTTTTTGAAACATCACTCCTCCCTTTGCGAAAGGATTTTCAGTGCTTTGTCCTTGCTCGATGAGAAAGTGAACTCCTCAATCAGTATGTCAATGTTTTTTTTGCCTACAATACGCGCGGCAATATATTCAAGTGCCTCCAGTTTGCTGCTGTCGAAAGAGAGGAACGACAAAAGTTTGGCCGCCTGCCTGCAACTGAAAAAGTTGCCGATGCTGCCCGCCCTTATGATTGTTATCTTGTCACTGTCGAAGTCGCCTTCACCGATAAGGCTGCATAGTAGCTTAAAATCGTCGTCCGAGATTATCTTATGCTGCGGTGCAGGGCCCCTCTTGTCGTGGTGTTGCGTATCTTTCTTGTGCGACGGGTTTTTGGCGTCCGCAACCTCCGTAGCTGCTGCCTGTGACGCTCCCGCAGCGAGCATCAGGCATAGTAGTATCCTTATCATATTCTTCATACTGGCGTTTGTCCGTTAGTTGTAGAAATCTTCATTTTCGATGAGAGAAATAATCTCCTTCAGCTTTTTGCTGTCGATGCCGTCAATCACATACATCTTGGGCAAGATAGACTTGCACATTATTATGCACTTGTTCGATGAGAGCAGCCACACTTTGTCCTTTTTGCCAATGGTTATCTCAACGGCTTTCACTCCGTCGTATGTAGTAACCTGTATATTGTCGTATGTGAGGTCGTGGTGCTTTTTATTGTATGCGAGCTGAATGTTTCCTTTGCGGTCGAAGCTGATGCGTGCCGATTTTCCCTCCTCGCGGGTTTTTCCGTTCCCTTTTATCAGGTGCGACTTTTTCATATAAAAGTTATAGTCGTACTTTGCCGACCTGTCGTAGATTGCAGTGGTACGGTAACACGGACTCCAATTACTGCCGCGCACAATGTAGATATTGTTCTTGGGGTCTTTGGGTATTGAAATTTTATCATTGGTACTTTGCAGTATAAAGAAATCCTCCTCCTCGTTTACCTGGTTGAACTCTGCCCACACGCCGCGTTTCATTCCGGGACGGTACTCGAGCCATCTGTCATTGTCGCGTACAAAATACCCGTCATACTCGACGCCGCTGCCGTCGCGGTAGCAGTAGAACAGGCCGTCGGGCTCGGGGCAGTGCCAGTATATGTCGAGTGTGTTATATACAATCTCCCATTTGCCGTTTTTCTCACGGTCGACAAAGATTTTGTTCTTTTTAAGTTTGGGAATAGCAATGCGGCACTTCTTGTTCTTCAGATAAAAGAACTCGTCGGTCTCCTTGTACTGTTCGTAGCTTGCCCATTTTCCTGCACGGTCGGCGGGACGGTATTCCACCCAGTCGTTGTCGTTCTTTACAAAGTAGCCTCCTTCGTACGATACCAGCGCGGTTGTCTGTGCAAGTAGCGGAAGTAGCCCGGCCACAATAAGGGCAAAGGCAAGAATCATTCTCTGTTTCATAGTTGTATTGTTTTTCAGTTATTGTTATCTTTCTGATTTTATGCTGTTACTTTTTGGGTGAACTCTTGGGCATAACCTGCCGGCTCTTTTCCTTGTCTACGGCCGGTGTCTTTGGACGCACTTCGCCACTCTTCTGTTGAGTGTTCCTGTTAATGCGTATTGCACTGTTTGTTTGTGACGATTGATTGCTTGGCTTTGCTTGTTTTGCAGGTCGTGAAGAAAATTCTACGGTCTCGGCTCTTACGTCTTCTGTTAGAATAAAATTGTCTATTAAATTTCCGCCAATGGCATTCAGCATCATTAGCAATGCGGTTTGCGAAAAATTGATAATGTTTCCGTTGGTGTATGCGATGAACACGTGCTGTTGGTCAAAGTCTTCGGTTATGATGAGCGAGTGCTCGCTGTCTGCAAATATTATCTGCTGCTCTCCTTCGGCACGCACGTTGTTTATCAGCGGTATCCCAAAGAGTTCTTCGGTAGCGCTAACATCGTATTTGTCGAGTATGTTGCATATTTGTGAGTATCCTTGTGACGTGGTGGAACTTATTGTCGCATATTCGGTGATGAACAGCTTGTGTCCGCTGTCTGTGGCCGTCATTGCCTCAATCTGGTCTATAAAGCCGTTTATCATAGAGTCGCTCACAAGTTCGTATTCTACGTCCTCGCCGTTGAGCTGTGCAAGTTCGTCGAGCAATATCCTTATGCTGTTTTCCTGGGCTGTTGCAGTGCATAGTGTAAGTGCCGCAAGCACTGCCATTGCAAATATCTTTTTCATATTGTAGTTTGTCTCTTAGGGTTAGAATAAATCAAAGTCGAGGCTGAACTCCCCTTCGTTTAGTATCTTGAATGCGCTGTAGGGCAGTCCCACGATGAACACCACTGTGAGTGTGTTGTTGCCGCAGTCGTTTATCACGAGCAGGTTATTGTCGTTGCTGTACACCACGGAGAGCATTCCGTCCTCTCGTGTCAGAGCCATAAGTTCGAGTCCCATCACGTTGTCCTCCTCCTGCAGGAATGGCTGCATAGCCTGGTAGAGCTGCCTGTAGCCCTGTCCGCCGGTGGTGCAGAAGCGGCGTATGCTCTTCATCTTGCCGAATATCTGTTTTGCCTCGTTGTCTGCAATGTTGGCAATGGGTAGCATCTGCTTGAGCATATTGAGCGAGATGTATGCATAGTTTATTTCGTTTGAGCGTATGCGTGCGGCCTGTTGTATTGTCTTCTCGGCTTCGCTCTTACCGTTTCCTGCAGTCTCCTGCGCTGTCGACGGAGCGGCAATGCATAGCACAAACAGTAGCAGTGCGGTTACAAAAATATTTTGTCTCATAGTGTATGTTTTTTATCTGTTGAAATAGCAGTGTATGAATGTCGACTGTTTAAGGCCTGCCGACACGGCTTTTATATTCCTTTGTGTGTTGTTTGCCGATAGCTTGAGGTCGCCAAGTACAGCCTGCATACATTGCATAGCCTCCTGTGGGGTGCTGTAAGTGTCTCTCTCGTATGCTTCATATAGTACAGTCCCGTTGCCTTGCTTAGAGTCACTGCCATTGTAAAAGAGTACCATCGCAGTAATGCAGGCTGCTGCCATTGTTGCAGCGTACCATAGTATCGAGGGTGCTTTCTTCCTTTTCGTGGCTTTCTTCTTGCCGGCCTGCGATTGTGCGCCGTCGAGCATCGCCTCCAGTCTTTCGGCTGCACCGGCAGGCATTGCGGGGCACTCTTGTGGCTCGTTGCAAAGGCTCAGCACAAGCTCTTTGTCTTTTAGGAGCGAAACCGGTACATCGTTGTTGCGCAGATAGCTGCACAGCCGATGCTCTTCCTCGGGAGTGAGTGTAGCTTCGAAAAAGCCCTCAATCATTCTTGTTAACTCTTTTTCTTCCATTGTTCAAACTCCTTATTATATATTATTGTAATATTCCCTGAATTTCTTGCGCACCCGCGATACTATTACACGTATATTGCCTTGTGTTAGTCCGGTTATCTTCCCAATCTCTTCGATGCTCGTTCCGTCCATCGTCATTTGCATAATCCTCCTGTGCTGTTGCGGAAGGCTGCTGAGGAAGTGTGCGATGAATTCTTTTGTCTCTTTGGCTTCTATGCCGGGTGGAGAGGGCAATTGTATCTGTTCAATGTCTGTCAGCGGGTCGCTTCCTTTTGCTCTTATTGCCCGCCAGCGGTCTATGCAGATGTTGCGCAGCAGTGTGCGGCAGTATGAAAGGGGGTTGGCAAGAGTGTCGAGGCTCTCTTTCTGCTCCCATAGCTTCAGATAGAGGTTCTGCAGCGCATCTTCGGCCTCGAAGCTATCGCATAGCATACGGTACGCATCCCGATAAAGCTGTTGCTGAAGCGGTAGGAACTGTTTCTTGAATTCTTCGTGTGTCACTTTTGCCTGTGTTGTTTTTTACTCTGTCCACCTATATGACGTAGGAAAGCCCCTTTTGTTACAGGAGTGACGATGTTTTTTTGATCTATTTTTAGAGAATATCCAGAAGCTCCTCTATCGAGGAGATTATCCTGTGCGGAAGGGCATCGGGCTGTGGAGTCTCCTCTTCCCAGCATAGGCCTTTTATCCACGCGGTGCGGCAGCCCAACGACAGCGAGGGCTGTATGTCCTTCTTGTATGAGTCGCCCACCACAAGAATCTCCTGTGCGGGAAGGCCGAGCGCCTCTATTCCAAGAGCAAATAGTGCGGGATCGGGCTTTCTTATACCCACAACCGATGACTCCACAATTTTGGGAAAATAGCTGCTCAGATTGAACTCCCTGAGCACCACGGGCATATTGCCGTAGAAATTGGTGACAAGCACAAGGGGGTAGCGCTGCGACAGCCTCTGTACAACACCGCAGGTGGTGCGCAGTGTGTCGAGTACCTTCTGGTAGCAGCCTTCGACAATGGCCTGGTGCTTCTCGGGCGAGATTTTGCCTGCAAGAAACTCGGCGTGCAGTGCAATTTTCTTTTGCAGCAGCGTGTGGAAAGTGTCGCAAGGCTCTATGATGCGCTTCTTTGCAAGCGTCCTCTCGCCATATACGTATGCTTCCCTGAAAAGCTCTTTGTCTACCTCTACTCCCGCTCTTTGATACTGCTCCCAAATGACCTCGGCCCAGTGTGTGCCGTTGGTGTCTATTGTGCCTCCGTAGTCGAATATTATGCCTTTAACGGTATTCATAGCCCTGTTGCAGTTTTTTTGTTATACGTGCCGAGAGTGACTCGTGGCGGTAGCGCATATATGCGAATATTGCCATAAGTATTACAAGCTCAAAGAACAGGTAGAACCACATTTCTCCTATGAGCATCGTGAACCACAGCATTATGAAGCGCGAATTGAAGGTGAGTATGTTGGTGTATTTCATCAGCGGGAGGCTTCCTTTGCGGAACTCTTCCCTTAGCTCCTGCGGAGGATTGCTGCCGTAGCGTTGTCTTATAATTGTCATCAGTTGCTGGAACTTGGGCGACATACGCTCCTGGTTGGCTGTGTAGGCAACATAGAAATGCAGGAAGATTTTCCAGGCAAAGTTGCCGCGCCACGGTGTAGTGTCAAAAATCTTCTGCTGTGCCACCGAGGTGTCGAACTCGTGTCCGTTGCGCTCGTTCATAAAATATAGGTGCACGTTGCGGTAGTAGTCGGCAAGCTGGCATTGCGAGCCGTGTACCCAAAAGCCTGCAAAGGAGCAGAGTATCCATATAAACACACCCCAATTGTATCCCGGGGCAAAAGGAATGGGCTCAAAGGTGGTGCGTACGGCAATTGCCGCATAGATGAAGAAGAACCATACATCGCCGGCAAAGCCGTCGAGAATGCGTCCCCAGCGGGTCTTTTGTCCTGTTATTCGTGCAAGCTGTCCGTCGGTGCTGTCGTAGAGGTTGGCCCACATAAGCAGGAGTACTCCCAATATGTTCCAGCGCAGGCTTTCCTGCGCGAAGCATATACCTGCCGCAGCTCCCAGGAATATCGAGAGTATGGTTATCACGTTGGGGTGTATGCCGTACTTGCGGAAGAAAAGGGCGCAGCGGAATCCCAGCGGACGGTAGAACCACAGGTCTATGAATTCTTCGGTGTCTATCGATTTTATTGATGCCTGATACATCTTTTTCTCTTCGGCGTTCATTGTTCTTTTGTCTTTGATACTATAAGTTCATATATTGCTTGTGCAGCCTCGTCACGCACTGCCGAGAAGCTGGGAAAGTCGTTCAGGTCTATTATGTATATATTGCCTTCGGGGGTTATTATTGCGTCGCCGCCAAATATCTCCACTCCTGTGCAGCGTGCTGCCGCAAGGGCTGCCGCGTGCAGCTTCCCGCTGTCTATGGGGTAGTGGTGCGGTGTGCCGTTTATCTTTTCTAGCCCGAACTTCGTGTCATCGGGGTTGGGGCGGCATACACGGAAGAATTTCTGTCCGATGCCGTAGAATTTTATAATGTCACCCTCGATGTGACGGCAGATGAGAACCTCGTTTATACCACGGCGCTTGAAGTTTGCCAATGCCGCTGCCGCTTCCTCGCGGTTGCTTGTGTAGCATACGTCCGAGGGGTGCTCCGACCAGCCGTCGCCCTTTTTTATCCACAGCGGGTAACCTTCGCAAGGTGGGGCTTCGTCCACGTTGAGTATGGTGTGTTGCGGTTGGGGGATATTCTCCTTTTGCAGGCACACCGTGAATATTCTCCGCGAGCAGTTGCGCACAGCCTGCGGGGTGTTTGCCACAATAGTACCGCCGGCCTGCGCCAGGCAAAGCTTTTCGAGTGTCGAGGGGGTACGCGACATATTTATTATAATGTCGAAACGGCTGTGCTCCTTGGCATATTCCTCTTCGGTGAGCAGTTGCACGCTGTGTCCGTTACTGCTCAAAATATCTGCCACGGAGCATAGTATCGCGCGGTCTTTCCCGTACATTCCGGGCGAATTCCTGGGGTTACGTGCTATTGCTGCTGTCTTCATAATGCTCATTTGCTCCCGAGGAACTCCTCGGCAGTCCTTATGTCCGCTGCGTGGTCAATGTCTATGATTTTTCCAAGAGGGTAGGCCTCGAGTACCAGCCCGTCGCTTATCAGGCTGCGCTGGAAATTGCGCATACGCGACTGTCCGCTCACTATGCAGCGCTCAAGGGTGTCGAGCGATGCGTCGTTGAGTGCATATATTCCGCCCGAGATGTATCTTGCATCATCGGGTGCAGTATCGTGGAAGCCTGTTATGCGCATATCTGCATCGGCCGATACGTATAGCGGCTTTTCGTCGTCTATGAATTCCGTTACTGCCATCAGTCCGTCGTTACTGCTCTTCTCGAATGCTCCGATATATGCGGCAAACTGCTCCTCGCGGAATATGGTGTCTACCGTGGTGAGGCAGAATTTCCCTCCGCGCAGATAAGGTGCAAGAGCGTGCATACTGTGCATTGAGCTTTGTGTGTTCTTTACCACGATGTTAAGCGGATAGTGCTGTGCGAGCTTTTCAAGTAGCGCGAGCGTCTGCGGCTGTTTCTCGTTTATCACTATGCTTATGCTGTGGGCATTGTGGCGGGCAAATATGCCTATGAGCCTCTCGATGAGCGGTGTACCGAAGAGCGGCACAAGAGGCTTGGGATATTCGATGCCCTCCTGTGCCAGACGTGAGCCTTCGCCTGCTGCGATTATTGCGTATTTCATTGTGCGTCCGTGCAGGGGTGTTTGTCAGTCCTTGTCCTCCTGTTGCAGGTTCAGACGGTTGCTGTCGTCGCGCTTCTCGAAATAGAGCTTGCGCAGCGGGTGACGGCGCGCGTAGTTGTAGCGGCTGCGGTTGCGGAATATGTCTATCGCTGCATATATCGCCTGACGGAAGGAGTTCTCGTCGGCGCATCCCTTTCCGGCAATGTCGTATGCCACGCCGTGTGCGGGCGAGGTGCGTACGGCCTCGAGTCCAGCGGTAAAGTTCACTCCGTCGCTCATTGCAAGGAGCTTCATTGGGGTGAGTCCCTGGTCGTGGTACATTGCCAGTATTCCGTCGAACGACGAGTATTTGCCGCTGCCCATAAAGCCGTCTGCTCCAAACGGGCCGTAGCACAATATGCCCTCGCGGCTCATCTTATCTATTGTTGGCTTTATAACCTCAATCTCCTCCTTGCCCAGCAGGCCGTTGTCGCCGGCGTGGGGGTTGAGCGAGAATACTGCAATCTTGGGCGCGTCGATATTGAAGTCTTCCTTGAGGCTGCGGTTGAAAATCCTCAGTTTCTCCTCCAGAAGCTCGGGGGTTATGGCCTCGGGCACGTCGCGCAGTGCAAGGTGCGAGGTTGCAATGGCAAAGCGCAGGCTGCCGCTGCACAGTATCATAAGCGACTTGTCGCCGTTGCCCAGACGCTCCTGCAGGTACTCTGTGTGGCCGGGGAAATTGAACTCCTCGTTCTGTATGCTGTTTTTGTTGATGGGGCAGGTTACAAGAATGTCGAACACTCCCTCCTGGTAGTCCTTTACTGCACGCTCCAATGCCTGGTAGGCTGCTGTGCCGCTGTCCTTTGTCGCTGTGCCCAGCTCAATGAGCACCTCGTCGCTGTTGCAGTTTATTATGTTGAGCTTGCCGTCGCAAATCTCCTCGGCTGTCTCCACTGCATTGTAGGTTATCTCAATGTCGAGTGCCTTGCGGTGATAGGCTGCAAGCTTGGGCGAGCCGTACACTACCGGGGTACATATCTCGAACATCTCGGGGTTCGAAAAGGTCTTGAAGATTACTTCGTATCCTATTCCGTTTATATCGCCTTGTGTTATTCCTACACGTATTTTCTTTATCTCGTTCATATTGTCGTGTTACTTTTTTGTTGCTGTTGTATCTGTATCTTCTACTATGAGCTCGGGAATGTGGACGCTGTTGGCGATTGCCCTGTCGGCAGGCAGGCGCAACGAGAACAGCGATGCCTCGAGCTTGCGCATAAGGTCGCCCTTCTTGCGGCTGGGTGCAAATATGAAAGCTTCGACCACAATTACGCGGTTGTTGACCTCGTCCACCACGCTGTGCGACACGAACGGGCCTCCCATCATATCGTTCTTCATCGACCACAATCCGCGTACCTCCTGCATATAGCGCTCGCGGAACTCGGTCTCTTTCATCGATACGAACTCGTGCTCGGTGCTCATATATTGTCCTTCGCGTCCGCCGGGGATATTCTTCTTCATAACAGAGTCGCGCACGTGCAGGAAGTTGTCGAGCGTAAAGTCCTGCGCACCCTTATAGGGGTAGCTGTAGACGACAAAGTTCATTATGCTGCTGTTGTTGTTCGAGATGTCCGACGCCCACAGGAAGTCCTTCCCGCTCTTTATGCCTGTTATTCCCATAGGGATAAGGAGCTCGCACTGGAACTTGCTTTTCATACTGTCGAGGAATTCCCTGTTGTACTCCTTGCGCACTCTCTTGAGCTCGGTGTTTGCTTCGGTGGAGTTGAAGAAGTCAATGATTGTCTGTGCGTGCTCGGTCACATAATCCTGGAAATCATTTGCACTTGGCGACTGTATTTTCATAATCACCTGCGGGGTGGCATACTCGTCGCGTGTGAACTTGAATTTTGTCTGTGTGTAAAGGCTCTTGTCAATATCCACCACAATCACGTTGCGGAAATTCTTGAGCAGACGGGTAAAGCCTGCGGGTGCCGATTGAGATATTCGGAACGAACGCTCCGACTGCGGCAGGGCGGGAACGTCGGTGTCGAGCACGTCGAAGAGCGCTCTTCCGGCAGGTGCTTCCCAAAAATCCTTTTCGCAGATTACAAGCACTTCGTATGGGAGTCCCACCGATGCGGGCTTGAACAGTGTGGGGCTGTCGCTGCTGCAGGCTGCGAGCAGCACAGTTGTCACAAGGATTAATAATTTCTTCATAATTATGCTGTTTTTTATTGTTTGTCCTCTTGTTGGTTCTGTTTTACGGTTGATAGCATTCCGCAGGCCGCAAATATATCCTCGCCGCGCGATGAACGTATGGTGGTGAATATGCCGTTTGCTGTGAGGTAGTCGCGCAGACGTGTCATCGCCTCACCGTCCACTCCGTCGAGCGGCACATTGGGTATCGCGTGGTAGCGTATGAGGTTTATGCGGCAGTCGAGTTCCTCCAGCAGCTTGAGCAGCTTGCGTGCATCGGTGTTGCTGTCGTTCACCCCCTTGAATACTATATACTCGAATGTGAGGCGGCGCTGGTGGCTGAAGTCGTATCTCTTCAGGAGCTCAACAACCTCGGTAATTGAGTATCCGCGCTCGGCAGGCATCAGCTCGCTGCGGCGTGAGGGGTCGGGGTGGTGCAGGCTCACTGCAATATGGTAGTCGCCTCCGTCGAGCAGTTGCTTGAGTCCTCTGCGTATGCCCACGGTGGATACTGTCAGGCGGTGGGGGCTCCACGCTGTCGCGTACGGTGCCGTGAGTACCTCAATCGTCTGCAACAGGTTGGTCAGATTGTCGCAAGGCTCGCCCATTCCCATAAACACGATGTTTGTGAGGCGCTCAAACTCGGGCAGGGCAAATATCTGGTTCAGTATCTCGTTTGCCGTGAGGTTGGCTGTGTAGCGCTGCTTGCCTGTCATACAAAAGAGACAGCCCATCTTGCAGCCCACCTGCGACGATACGCACAGTGTGGCACGGTCGCCGTCGGGAATATAGACCGCCTCCACGAATTTGTCCCCGTTTACCCTGTAAAGGTATTTTATTGTACCGTCGACCGAGCGCATTGCCTCCACGGGAGGCGCAAAGCCTGTCTCGAAATGCTGCGCGAGCGTCTCGCGGTTCTTGAGCGATATGTTTGTCATTTCAGAAATGTCGGATACGCGTTTGCAGTATATCCAGTCGGCAATCTGCTTGGCTGTAAATGCGGGCATTCCAATCCCTGTCACAGCCTCTTTTATCTGCGACAGTGTCATTCCTAATAGTCTCTTCTTTGTCTGTTCCATAAATGTTGATGCGTGTGCATTCGGCACTCGAAATGTAAATACTTTGCAGTTATCCTTCCGTCCGCGCAGTGTGGCGGGTGCAGGATATTGTTCTGCCAAGATGCAAAGATAGTGCAAAAATGCGAATATATACACCTGTTTTATCTATTTATAACGTGCGCGAGGAAATTTTGTCTTTCACGATATATTGTTTAGACGCAGATAATTTCTTATTTTCGCAACCAAAATGTAAAAATTATGAAAAATAGTATAGAAATTTTTCTGCCAGCATCTTTAGGGTGCATAGATACCGAAGGGATAGGGAACATAGCTTCGTGCGATAGGGTGGCGGCGATACACTTGTGGGTGCCTGAGGGATTTGTGGCGCCTGTGGCGCTGCCCGATAAGGTTGAGTGCGTGGAGACAGCTTCCATTCTGTCGAGTGCCAATTTCGTGAGTATGGCCCGCTCAGCAGGTGCCGGTTATACAATATGCCTGCTCAAGGAACTTCCGCTGTTGCCCGGTGCCGATGCGCTACTTGCAATGTGTGATGCAATGCAGCCCGATGCGTCTATGCTCTACAGCGACTATTACAAAGTGGTGGACGGCGAGCGTGTCGAGGCTCCCACAATTGAATATCAGTCGGGTAGCCTCAGGAACGATTTTGACTTCGGCTCATTGGTGGTGCTGCGCACCGCGGCGCTCAAGGAGTATGCCGCAATGCCGTTGGAGGCCGTCGGTTACGCTGGCTTTTATCAACTGCGCCTTGCGATGAGCCGTTTGGGACGCATACAGCATCTTGCCGAGTTCCTGTACACCGAGCAGGAGACCGACCTTAGAAAAAGCGGCGAGAAGCAGTTCGATTATGTGAATCCCGCACAGCGCAACGTGCAGATTGAGATGGAAAAGGTGTGTACCCATCACCTCGCGTACATAGGGGGATTGTTGCCGCCGCATAAATACAGCAGCATCGACCTCACTGCAGGGGAGTTTCCCGTTGAGGCCTCGGTTGTTATTCCTGTCCTCAACCGCGCTTCCACAATTGCCGACGCGGTACGTTCGGTACTCAACCAAAAGACGGATTTCGAGTTCAATATATTGGTGGTCGATAACCATTCTACCGATGCTACGGGCAGCATTGTCGATTCTTTCAACGACGGGCGGGTGTGTCACCTTGTGCCCGAGAGGAATGACCTTGGCATTGGCGGCTGCTGGAATTATGCTGTCAGCAGCCCGCTGTGCGGACGCTTTGCCGTGCAGCTCGACAGTGACGACCTTTACAGCGACGAGAATACTCTACAGCGCATTGTCGACGAGTTCTATGCGCAGCGCTGTGCAATGCTCATAGGCTCTTACCGTATATGCAATTTTGAGCTCGAGACACTTCCTCCCGGTGTTATTGACCACCGCGAGTGGACCGAGGAGAACGGCCGCAACAACGCTTTGCGTATAAATGGATTGGGTGCTCCGCGTGCTTTCTTTACCCCTGTTGTGCGCAGTGTGGGATTTCCCAATGTGAGCTACGGCGAGGATTATGCGGTGGGTCTGCAAATTTCGCGCAACTACCGCATAGGACGCATATACGACGTCCTTTACCTCTGTCGCCGTTGGGGCGGAAACAGCGATGCTGCATTGTCGCACGCAAAGATAAACGCGCACAACACCTATAAGGACTCTTTGCGCACCGCCGAGCTTGAGGCACGTGTAGCAATGATGGGTGCGGCTACAGTTCCTTCTGCAGCCGAGGTTGAGGGATTTTTCGACACTCAGCTTGCCGTGTGGGACGATGCCCGTGAGCGCCACAAGGCACTCGACAATGTGCTGGTGCGCAAGCTGGATAGCGGCATTATGCTCCAGTATAATCCCGCGCGGATAGTATCTACCGCTGCAAATGTCGACAAGAAGGCAGTTGCCGGGCGTCCCTGTTTCCTGTGCAAGGGCAACCGTCCGGCTGTGCAGGGCGAATTACAGGCACTGCTCGATGTAGAGGTGCTTGTCAACCCCTTCCCCATACTCAAAAGACACCTGACCCTGCCGTTGAAGGGACACACCCCGCAACGCTTGGAATATATGTTCCACGATATGCTGGCGCTTGCCAAGGAGTGGCAGAAGCGTGCTCTCTTCTACAACGGTGCAAGATGCGGTGCGTCGGCACCCGACCACGCCCATCTGCAGTCGGTACTCAGGGAGGATATTCCTCTTCTTGGCGGTGCGCTGTACAGTAAATTGCAGTGTGGAAGCGAAACGGTTGCCTCTTGCTGCGGTGCCGAGCTTTGCTACTGTCCGTCCTACGTAGTACCCCTGTTTTTGATAAAGGCCACCGATGCTCTTGCAGCCGTGGATATGATGGGCCGATTGTTGGGTTCGTTGCCTGTGGAAAATAGTGGCGAAGAGCCTATGGTTAATGTGGTTGCAGTCTATTCGCAGGGCGAGGGGTGGACGGTTATCGTGTTCCCGCGTGCCAAGCACCGTCCCGCCTGCTACAGTGCCGAAGGCGAGGCCTGCCGCCTTGTGAGCCCCGGTCTTCTCGACGTTGCAGGAGTGGTTGTGACCGTCCGCAGGGAGGATTTTGATGCGTTGACAGACGGCGAGGTTGAGGCTCTCTTGCGCGAGGTGGCGCTCGACGGGGAATCGTGCCGCGAGGTGTGCAAAAAAATAGCAGCAGAATGAGAAATATAAATATAGGAATAATGGTCGCCCCGCAAATAACCTTTTGGCTTGCGGGAGGCTATCTGTGCAACGGTGTGCCCGTCGGCGATGGCGAATACCTTGTAGCGGCTGCTGACGGTGGAGTGCGCTTCGCAGGATGTAGTGTGGAGAGGCTTGTCTTCTCGCCCACGCACGCTGGCTGCCGCTTCACGCTGCACAATGTCATCATTGGGATAAATTTCCATTGGGAGCGCGCCCAAAAGCAGACTTTCGAGGGCGAGCTGCACTTTTTCATAGAGGAGGGCAAGGTGCGTGCCGTGAACAATCTTCCGGTGGAGAGTTACCTCAAGAGCGTAATCTCCTCCGAGATGTCGCCCACTGCGTCGTTGGAGTTCCTCAAGGCCCATACGGTAATTTCGCGCAGTTGGCTCTATGCGCAGATAATGCGCAGCGGGGCATCGTCGCAGCCGGTGCTCGGATACAGCACCGGCGATGAGGTTATACGTTGGTACGCGCGTGAGGACCACGTTGCATTCGACCTCTGTGCCGACGACCATTGCCAACGCTATCAGGGTGTCCCGTCTGTGGGGAACAGCCGCGCCGATGAGGCCGTGCGCGCAACGTCGGGCATAGTGCTTGCAAGCGACGGAAAGGTGTGTGATGCCCGTTTCAGCAAATGTTGCGGAGGAATGACCGAACGCTTTTCGGCCTGCTGGGAGGACGAGGACTATTCCTACCTCGATGCCTTCCGCGACAATGATGGCAAACAGGGCTTTGTCGACCTTACCGATGAGGCTGCCGCCCGCGAGTGGATAGAGTCTGCGCCCGATGCATTCTGCAACACTGCCGACAGTGCGGTGCTTGCGCAGGTGCTCAACAGCTACGATTGCGAGACAAGCGATTTCTACCGTTGGCAATTGGAGTATGGTCAGGAGGAGCTTTCGCAGCTTGTGGCGCGTCGTTCGGGAGTGGATTTTGGCACTATAGAGGCTCTTGAACCGGTTGAGCGTGCCGCTTCGGGCCGCTTGGCGCGTCTGCGCATCGTGGGTTCAAAGCGCACGATGGTCGTGGGCAAGGAACTCGAGATACGCCGTTGGCTCTCAACGTCGCATCTTTATAGCTCGGCATTTATAGCCGATAAGGTCGAGGAGGAGGACGGCAGTGTGAAATTCGTTATAAAGGGTGCAGGCTGGGGGCACGGAGTGGGGCTCTGTCAGATTGGTGCTGCTATGATGGGCGAGAGGGGCTATAGCTACAAGCAGATATTGGAGCATTATTATCCCGGTGCCAGCCTGGTGGATATTGAAACTGTTGCAGGTGGATAAGTCGTAAGGTCACCGCCTCGACGTTGTGTATAAGCACGCTTTTATCGTTTGCAATTCCGGCAGGCTGCCGGAATTGCAATATCGTTTGCCGATTGTCTTGCAGGTAGTAAAAATCTGTGGGTATTTCCTTTTAGGGCTGTTTGATTAACCCCAAAATAGCGCATAAATCAAAAATGAAAAGTATTTTGTCTTTGATTTATGTGTGTTTTGCAGAAAAATGCTATCTTTGCGACTTTAATTCGAAATTGGGGAAAATGTGCTGCCTTGTACCAAGGCTCTCCAATTTTATTTGATGATATTTTATGCTTGTCAGTAAAGGGGATTTTCTCAAATTCAAGCAACCGTTTATATTGCCCGGCGGGCAAGCGGGTAATTTTTTGATTTTTGTACAATAAAAGGTAAATATTATAGTTATACTATAAAAACAATACATTTTGATAATGAAACAGCCTGCGGTTGAATTGGTGATACGTGACGGAATGGGGGTTCTTTCCCGTGCCGTCAAACGGTTATTCGATATAATTTTTTCTTTGATAGGACTGGTGCTTCTCTCACCAGCTTTTCTTGCGGTTTATATTATGCTCAAGAAGCAGGGCGACGGTCCTGTGATTTTCAGACAAGAGAGGATAGGATATAAGGGAAAGCCATTCTTTATACTCAAGTTCCGTACAATGAAGATGGACTCGGAGAACGGTACACCCGTGCTTGCAAAGAAGGGTGACGACCGCCTTACACCTGTCGGGAAATTCCTCAGGGAGCACCATCTCGACGAGCTTCCACAGTTGTGGAACGTCTTCAAGGGCGAAATGTCGTTTGTGGGTCCCCGTCCCGAGCGTCAGTTCTTTATAGACAGGATAAAGGAGCATAATCCCAATTACGATTATATCTATCTTATGCGTCCTGGATTGACATCGCACGCAACAATGTACAACGGATACACCGATACAATGGAAAAGATGCTGGTGCGCTTGCAGATGGACCTCGATTATCTACAGAACCGTTCCTTGTGGCTCGACTGCAAGATTATCGTAAAGACGGCCCTGATGATTGTCTACGGAAAGAAATTCTAAGAAACAGAAAATATAGCGATGAAAAGAATATTCCTTTTATCATTCTTCCTGCTTGTCAGTGTACAGGTGGCTATGTCCCAGAGTATGACCGATGAGCAGATTGTCAATTTTGTCCTTACCGAGCAGGAAAGAGGCTCGAGTGAGCAGGTTATAGCATCTAAATTGTTGCGCAAGGGCGTTACGGTAGAGCGTATGCGCCGCATCAAGAAAAAATATGATGCCGAACAGGAACAGCCAGGTGCAGTAGACCTCACCGGAAAGTCGACTGTCAACTCGCGCTCCCGCAACAAAAAGGCGCAGAACGAGGACGACAAGCGCAGGCAGAGCAACAATATGGTAGTATCGGCACGCGAGAGCCAGATGGGCTACAGCGCAACCGAAAAACGCAGAATGCTGCAGCAGGAGATTGGCTTCTTCGACATCGATTCGCTCCTGTATTACAGGAATATCCTTGAGACCGAAAATTCGGTCTTTGGCCGCAACATATTCAATAACGAGCTGCTTACTTTTGAGCCTTCGCTCAATATCCCCACTCCTGCCGGATACACGCTCGGTGCGGGCGACCAGGTGCTTATTGATGTGTGGGGAGCATCGCAGAAACTCATCGAGGGTGTAATATCGCCCGATGGATATATTGTTGTTGAGGGTGCAGGTCCCCTGCATCTTGCGGGGCGTACCGTAGCTCAGGCCAATGACTATGTAAGGAGCGCCCTCTCTACAGTTTATGCCGAGTCGCAGGTGAGCCTCACCGTTGGTACTGTACGCTCCATTCAGGTGCAGGTAGTGGGCGAGGTTGTGATGCCCGGAACATATACTTTGAGTGCGCTCTCCACAGCGTTCAACGCACTATATGCAGCGGGCGGCATAAACGAGCTCGGTACACTGCGTACGATAAATGTCTACAGGGTGGGCAAGCTCATATCTACCATTGACATATACGATTATATCCTCAACGGAAACACCGACTCCGATGTCCGTCTGCAGGACAACGACGTGATAAGCGTTGGTGCATACGCGGCGCTTGTGAATGTAAGAGGTAAGGTAAAGCGTCCTATGTTCTACGAGGCCAAGGAGGGTGAACGCCTGTCGCAGGTGCTCAATTATACAGGCGGCTTTGCAGGCGATGCCTATAAGGAACAGGTAAGGGTGGTGCGCAAGAGCGGACGCGAATATTCGCTCCACACAGTAAAGCGCAGCGAGTTCCAGTCATTTGCAATGTGCGACGGCGACTCGGTGTACATCGACTCGGTAATTCCGCGCTATTCCAATATGGTAGAGGTGAGCGGAGCTGTATTCTACCCTGGACAGTATCAGTTCGGAGGTACAATCAACACTGTCTATCAGCTCATAGAGGCAGCGGGCGGCGTGCGCGAGGACGCGTTCCTCAACAGGGCAGTGCTGCATCACCGCAACTACGACAATACAATAGAGGCGCAGGCGATAAACGTAAAGGGTATATTGGACGGAACAGCGCCCGATGTGCAGTTGAAGAACAACGACGCGCTCTACATTCCAAGCAGCTCACAGATGCAGGGCGAGCTCACGATAACCGTAGGCGGCGAGGTGAACTTCCCCGGAATATACAAGTATGCCGCGAATACAACGATAGAAGATGTCATTCTGCAGGCAGGAGGACTCACACGCGCTGCGTCTACAGCAAAGATTGATGTGTTCCGTCAGATATATAACCCGTCGGCAAAAGAGGGAAGCAACATCACGACAGAGACATTCTCCTTTGAACTTAAGGACGGGTTCACTGTAGACGGAAACGACAATTTCATTCTTGAACCCTTCGACGGGGTGTATGTGCGCCGCAGTCCCGCATTTGCCGAGACCCAGACAGTAAAAATAAAGGGTGCTGTTAACTTCGAGGGCGAATATGCCATTACCAACAAGGAATATAAACTGAGCGACCTTTTGAAGGCAGCAGGTGGACTTGCACACACTGCATACGGCCAAGGAGCATATCTTTACCGTAAAATGACCGAGGAGGAACTCTCGCAGCGCGATGTACTTCTCAATTCATCGCAGATACAGCTCTACGAAGAGGTGCTGAGATTGGACAAGAACGTAGACCTTGCAATCCTCGACTCGCTCTATAGGGCCAAATTGAATATGGCCGATTATTATCCTGTTGCAATTAACCTCGAAGCTGCGGTGGAGAACCCTGGCTGCGAAGATGATATGGTGCTCAGGGACGGCGACATTCTCACCGTACCGCAGTACACCACCACCGTCAAGATAAGCGGCGAGGTGCGTCACCCTATATCGGTAAATTGGCAGGAGGGCAAGAAACTGAGCCATTATATCGACCACGCAGGAGGATACAGCGACTCGGCCAAGAAGAACGGAGTGTATGTCATTTATATGAACGGCAGCGTAGAGAAAATTTCCAAGAGCTCCAAGAAGGCCATACAGCCGGGCTGCGAGATTGTTGTTCCGCGCAAGAGCGACCGCCGGTTGTCTACAGCCGAGATTATGACTCTGGGAACATCTACCATATCCATTGCCACAATGATTGTAACCCTCATTAACGTACTCAAGTAAAAGGGCGGGTAATACTCAGTAGCAGATGAACAATAAGCGCATAATGAGGAATACTGTCATTCTGTATTTCAGAATGATATTTCAGATGGCCGTATATCTTTATACATCGAGCCTGATAGTATCGTGCTTGGGTGTAGTGGATTACGGTATATACGATGTAGTAGGAAGCATTGTCATTGCGCTTATGTTCCTCAACAACTCGATGCTCACCTGCACGCAGCGCTTCCTCTCCTACGCTCTTGGAGCAAATGACAACAGCCAGTTGCGGAGCAACTTCTCGCATAGCGTGTTCATACATTTTGTCCTTGGCGTGTGCGTGCTTGTAGTTGGCGGTATATTGGGCAGTTGGTACATACGCAACTATCTTGTGGTACCCGTGGAGTCAATCCCCGACGCCCTGTTTGTCCTTTATGCCTCGTTGGCATCGGCCTTCATACTCATTATAAGCGTGCCTTACAATGCCGCTATAATAGCATACGAGAAGATGGACGCCTTTGCGCTCATAACAATCCTCGATGTACTGCTGAAGCTTGCTGCCGTGTTGCTGCTCGCCCTCTTCGACGAGGGCCGACTGCGTCTCTATTCGTTCTTCCTGGTAATAGTGGCGTTTGTGGTACGGGGCGTCTACGGAATATATTGCCACTATGCACTCAAGGAACTGTATGTCGTATGGAAATTCGACAGGAGCAAGCTCCGTGAGATGTTCAATTTCATCGGTTGGAATACAATAGGCAATTTTGCGATAGTGTGCAACACACAAGGACTCAACCTGCTGTTGAATACAGTGGGCGGACCGGTGCTGAACACCGCCCGTGGAATAGCAGTGCAGGTGCAGGCGGCAACAACCTCCTTTATATCGAGCTTCCAGACGGCGGTGAACCCGCAGATTATAAAATCATACGCCCAGGGCGAGCTGTGCGATATGAACTCGTTGGTTCTGCGCTCCTCGCGTATCTCCTTTATGCTTATGATGTTTTTTGTGACACCGCTGATAATTGAGACCGAAGGGCTGCTCGACCTGTGGCAAAAGGCCGAAGTACCGCATTACACCGTGCAGTTTACCCGAATGCTGCTGTGTGTATCTATGATAGATACAGTTGCCAATCCTATGATGGTCGGTGCGGCAGCCACAGGCACGATAAAGAAATACCAGTTGGTGATAGGCGGCTGTATGCTGTGTACATTGCCCTTGGCATATATTGCAGTCAAGGCGGGTGCATCGCCCACGATGGTCTTTGTGGCGCTGCTTTTCACAACGCTCCTGGCACAGGTTGCCCGGATGAGACTTTGCAGGGGGCTGTTCGGCTTTTCGGCCAAGGATTTTGTGCGCGGCGTGCTGTTGCCCATAATGAAGGTGTCCCTGCTGTGTTTTGTGCCGCTCTTTGCAGTCAAATGCTGTTTCAATGCGGGCAGCACAGGTGCTGCAACGCTGCTCAGTTGCTTGTTGATGGAAATTTGGATTGCTGTTGTCGTCTTTTTCTTGGGACTTGCGAAAAATGAGCGTAATTTTGTGTTGAATAAATTGCATCTTAAAAAATGAAGAAAGTATTTTTGCTGCTATTGGACATATTGACTTTTCCGCTGGCACTGCTGTACAATGCTTCAATATCGGGCAAATGTTCTTTGCTCGCAGACAAGATATATACTTTTATAGTGAGACGAAGCTTCGGCAAAGCCCCCAAAAGTACATTGCTCCGCCGCCCGCTGTATATCACCGGTGCCCGTCACATAGAGCTTGGCGAGAATGTGATAATAGCAAAGCACGTCCGAATGGACGCGGTAACATATTACGAGAAATCGGCACAGTCCTTCGAGCCCAGGATAACAATCGGAAACAATGTGGCAATAAATATGCAATGCCATATAGGTTGCATAAACAGGATACAGATAGGCAACTATGTGACAATTGCAGCAAGGACACTGATTATGGACCATACTCACGGCACCTCTACCGCCGAGGACCTGAAATTGCCCCCTAGGCACAGGAAACTCCATTCAAGAGGGCCGGTTGTGATAGGCGACTACGCTACGTTGGGCGAGGGATGCGCCATTATGCCCGGCGTTACCATAGGCCACAATGCCGTCATTGGTGCAAATGCGGTCGTCACAAAGGATATACCCCCATATTGTGTTGCAGCAGGCAACCCCGCAAAAGTAATAAAGTGTTTCTCCGACAATAATAATTGAAATATTATGGAACCCATTTTGAAGAATGAGATACGTATCGACGTAGTGTACCGAATCATAAAGTCTAATTGGAAAAAGTATATCGCAGTCGGATTCATAGCTGCGCTGTTGTCCTCGTTGATAATAATATGTGTTCCGCGCTATTATACAGTGAGGGTACTGTTGGCTCCCGAGTATGGAAACACAGCGGGAGGACTGGGCGCGTTGGGCGACGCAGCCTCTTTCCTTGGCATCAACGTGGGCGGATTGTCCGCTTCCGATGCAATTGTCCCGCAGTTCTACCCCGAGCTGATAGCATCGACCGACTTCTTGACCTCGGTGATGGATATTCAGGTTGAGTCCAACGACGGCGAGTTCAAGGGCGCATACTCCCAATACATAGTAAAGGAACTCGAGTATCCTTGGTGGACCGTGCTGGTATCCAGGATAAAGATGCTTTTCAAGGGTGCTCCCGAGCCTCTCTGTACCGACCCTGGATACAAGGTGAACCCATTCTCCTTGACAAAGACCGAGTTCGATGTAATAAAGAACATTTCGGGCTCGCTCAACTGTGTTGTAGACTCAAAAACAGACATAATCTCCATTTATGCAACGGCGCAGGACCCCAAGGTAGCTGCAATGCTTGCCGACGGAGTGAAAGAACTTCTGCAGGACTTCATTATAAGGTACAGGACCGAAAAGACAAAGATAGACTTGAAATATGCTTCGGAACTGTGCGACAAGGCGTATGCCGATTATATTGCAGCGCAGTCGGCCTATGCCGATTATGTAGACAAGCATCAGGGACTCTCGCGCCAGGCATTTGTGATAGAGGAGCAGAGGCTCGAGGCCGAGATGCAGCTTGCATATAATATGTACAATTCACTGAGCCAGCAGAAGCTGTTGGCAACAGCAAAGCTGCAGGAGCGTACACCCGCTTTCACTGCATTGCAGAATGCGAGTATCCCATTGAAGCCCACAGGTCCCAAGCGTATGATAACAGTGCTTCTGTGCTCGATATTCTCGGTGGTGGCATATACTTTCTATTTGGTTGCAACAGACAATATTAAAAACAACGGCAAGGCCTGAAAGGTTCTTCTGGGCCCGCCTGATGTCATTATAGCTCCCGATGTTCATAGGACTCCTGTATATAGTGCTTCTGTTTCTGGTTGTGGTATCTTTTTTCGAAGATGAGGAGATTCATAATCAGAAGCTGATGATGGCGTTGTTTGTCCTTGTGGTAACCCTCTGTTCGGCATTCCGTCCCGAGGGCGTGGATAAGGATTATCTTTCATACCTCGACTATTACAACGACCCTACAACGGGAATGGCATTGCTCACCGAGCCCACCTTCAAGCTGATAAGCTATATAGCCCGACTGTTTGGCGCGCCGTTGTTGATGTTTGTGATATATGCGTTCCTGGCAATACCCTTGAAGGCCTATTCCATCGCCAAACTCTCGCCGTTCTGCTATTTGTCCTTCCTTGTGTGGTTCACGCACCTCTACATTGTACAGGACCTGACACAGATAAGGGTGGCTGTCGCATCGGCCATATACCTTTTTGCCATTCCCTTCCTTGCCGACGGGAGAAAGAAACTCTATCTGATATTGGTGACGGTTGCCATTCTTTTCCACTATTCGGCCCTCTTCCTGCTGCCGATAGCTTTTGTGGGCAACAAGCCCCTTACAAGAAGATGGATTGTGATACTGTTGCTTCTGCCGTTCATTTTCTATGTTTGCCCTGTAATAACGGCCGACTTGTTGGCGGTTATTCCCATTCCGTTCATACAGGAAAAGATTCTTGTGTATCAGGAGATGCAGAAGTACAGCGATATGTTCACCGAGATTAACATATACAATGTGATGGCGCTCTGCCGTCTGTTCACATATTATATGCTCATTTGGAAATATTCCTACATAATAGACCATTATAGGTATTTACCATTGATACTAAAGATTTTCTGCTACTCGATATGCCTGTACGCCGGTCTCTCCTTCCTTCCGGTTTTCTCGGTGAGGGCACAGGAACTGGTGGGCGTGATAGACTTCATTGCCATTCCCCTGCTGGCATTTGTGGTGCGCCCCCATTGGTTGGGACGATTGGCGGTTATAATATATGCGGTGGGAATTTTTATAGCCGATTTGTATTTGTACGATTATTTGAAGATGTAAAAGTCCGCTTTTTTCAGTATTTTTGCATATTCTACAGGAAAATGATATATTTGATATGAAGAGTGTTCAGGTTTTAATGTCGACATACAACGGTACACGCTATATTGGCGAGCAGTTGCAATCGATATATAGGCAAAAAGGGGTTAAGGTGAGTCTGCTTGTGCGCGACGACGGTTCAACCGATGCTACGCAGGCGCTTCTCGACGATGAGCAGCGTGCAGGGCGTCTGCAGTGGTATACGGGCGAGAATCTCGGTCCGGCGTACAGCTTCTGGAACCTGCTTGAGAGTGCCGGTGACAGCGACTATTATGCCTTTTGCGACCAGGACGACTGTTGGGACAGCGACAAGCTTGCTGTTGCAGCCGAGGCTATGCGCGGCGACGGTGACCGTCCTGCTGTATATTTCTGTCAGACACGCCTTGTCGACGAGAACCTCAAGGAGATTGAGAGTGTTACAATTTCCCCGTTGCTCACATACGGCGAGTCCCTTATGTATCATTTTGTTACAGGCTGTACAATGGTCATAAACAGGGCAATGCGCGAGGAACTGCTGTGCTATAAGCCTGCATTCATACGTATGCACGATATATGGATATACAATGTGGCGCAGGCTATTGGAGCGTCGGTGCATTTCGACAGAGTACCGCATATGAGTTATCGTCAGCACAGTGCCAATGTGGTGGGTCAAGTAAACTCGGCCTCTTTTGTGTGGAAGAACCGTTGGAAACGAATAAAGAAGAACGAGCATATCCGTTCGCGTCTCGCAGCCGAGCTTTTGAAAGGCTACTCCACCAAGATGTCGCCCGAGAACAGGACACTCACCGAGCTTGCAGCGAATTACCGCAGTGGGGTGGGAGCGTGGCTTCGTCTGCTCTTCGCCCCTGCGTTGCGCTGTGCGCCGCTGTCTATAAATGTATCGGGAAGAATATCTATTTTGTTAGGAATTTTTTGAATACCCCCTTGGACTATGAAGAAACCAGTAATATCAATTGTGACTATATGTTTCAATAGTGCAGCAACAGTAGAAGAAACCATAAAGAGTGTGCTCGGGCAAAATTATCCTCTGCTCGATTATGTGATGATTGACGGAGGTTCCACCGATGGCACTGTCGATATTATAAGAAAATACGAGAGCCGCTTGGGGTATTTCTGCTCCGAGCCCGATAAAGGTATCAGCGATGCGTTCAACAAAGGTGTGCGCAATGCCAAGGGCGATATTGTGTGTATGATAAACAGCGACGATATTCTACTGCCTGGAGCATTGGAGAAGGTTGCCGAGTATTATGAGGAGGGTATCGACATTTACCGCGGTAACGTCATTATCCGCAACAAGGAGACGGGATTTTCGGGACGCGACATTCCCTCGATGAAATTCCCCCTTATGCCCTTCTTTGTCAACGTCGACCATCAAGGGACATTTGTCTCGGCCGATGCCCACCGCAAATGGGGCTACTACGACGTTAGGTTCCGTTATATGATGGACCACGATTTTCTTGCACGATGCTATCAAGGCGGTGCGCGCTTCAAATATATGCCTGTTGACGTGGCCGAGTTCCGTCTGGGTGGAGTGTCTGTTGCCACAATCCCCCAAAAGCGCTACGACCTTGAGCATATTGTGCTCAACAACGGCGGAGGCAAGCTCCTTGCAAAATTCTGCTACTACTATTTCTGGTCGTTCGATGCAGTGAAGCGCATAATAATAAAACTATTTGGACTGAACTTTCTCAAGAGACTCCATTATAAGAAGGTCGAATAGTTTATAAGCTGTTTAAGTTTTTAAAAAATGTTTTCTTATAACGGTGTCCGATAAAATCGGTTAAGCTAAAAATAGTATGCTCGGCAGTTGTATAACAGCGGTCGAGCACTATTTTTTTATTCCAAGCCTCTATTTTAACGACTGCCGATAAAAATATGCAATTATAAGGCTTGCAATATTAAAAAAGACAACAATGCTATGCTATATTCTGGTTCAGTAGAAACTATGCCCTCATTGCGGTTTTGACTCAGTAATATGTGATGCCTGTGGCTTTGAGATTTCACAGGATTTAATGGAACTTATGCAGTTGCAGTTTTTCGGTGAAGGTATTGACAATGCCAATATCACATTTAAGTAGAATTCGCTCAATGTTGGACTTTTAATGGTCTAACTATATTATTCGAGATGACAAATGACGATATGAAATACAAACCTACTGGATATTCCTACCGCGTAGATGAAAATGTCCGGGCAGGAGAATATCCTGTGTGGGAATGGGAACAGGGTGCTCCCTGCTTTTTGCCAAAGAAAAATAGAGCGTAAGTTGGCTGCCTTGCCGAGAAAAGGCAAGACTTCAGCGCTGTGGTTAGAAGATGGAGAATGGAGAAGGTGGACGCACTTTCTCCTTTTTTGTTGATAGATATTGCATCTCTGCTGACTCTATAATGTAAATGTTTTAAGTGTTATAACTATGGCAAAGATTTGGTATGTTTAACTTAGAAGTGTATAGAATTTAATATATAATGATATTTGTGCGTAAAAATAACACACGAAATTTTGTTGTCTGAAAAATAGTTAATATATTTGCGTATAATTTACGCACGAAGTATGGATGCAAGATTACTTTTGAATACGTGTATCGAGAATATAGATACAGTTTATGGCGGGGTAAGAGGTACAACACTCTCATCTCGTCACAACTTGCGTCATTGGCAGACCGTAGTTCAAAGTGGTGTTAAGACGGTTGTCGAGTTGCGTGATGGAGACCATTCGGATAGGCTCTGCAGTTTGTGCAAGCAAAACAGTATTCAATACTTTGCCTTTCCTCTGGATAGTCATACTGTTCCCAACGAAGTGATTGCACCCAAGTTGCAGCAACTATTTGAAATTATAGACAGCGGGGATTTCTACATTGCTTGTGCAATGGGACTGCATCGTACAGATATGGCGTTGTCTATCTATTGGATGTTTCACGGAGCAGACCGGAACCTTCAACCTCCATATTTGAAAGGACATTTCCCTATGCCTGATTCAGGACGGAAAGGTGTCGATCCTGCCAAGATATTCCGTAGGCTTAATAGCCTGTATGAATATCTGACTGAAAATAGACTGATTGACATTCCAGATAAGGCAACCTTCGCCTTACGTAGAAAAGAGTTGATTGAATATTCAAAAACAAAAGCAAGTATATAGACTATGAGTGAACAGCAATTTTGTTATAAATATCCGCACCCTTCGGTTACTGCCGACTGTGTGATTTTCGGCTTTGACGGTGTTGCAATTAAAGTACTTCTAATCCAGCGAGGAATTGAACCATTCAAAGGAAAGTGGGCATTCCCCGGAGGATTTATGAAGATGAACGAGACTGCCGAAGAGTGTGCGAAGCGAGAGTTGGAAGAGGAAACTGGCTTAAAGAATGCCTCGGTTGAACAGTTCTATACTTTCTCGGATGTAAATCGCGACCCTCGTGAGCGAGTAATAACCGTTGCTCACTATGCTCTTGTAAAGCTATCGGAGGTTAAAGGTGGTGATGATGCCGCATCTGCTAAATGGTTCGACTTGGAAACTGTCCCAAGCCTTGCCTTTGACCACGACCGCATATTGCGTATGGCTCTATCTCGTCTAAAAGAGCGCATCTGCTTCGAGCCGATTGGCTTTGAGCTACTGCCAGAGCTCTTTACGATGACCGAGCTGCAGAACCTCTATGAAGCAATCCTGGAGGTAAAGTTTGACCGTCGTAACTTTTATAACAAGATGCTCAAACTCGGTATTCTTATCGAGGCTGAGCCTCGTCCCGCAAATGCCTCACGTCGCACACCAACGAAGTATCGCTTCAATGCCGAGAAGTATGCCGAACTGAAACAAAAAGGATTTAGATTGGAATTTTAATATCATTATGAATATGTATAATAGAAGATTTACACCCGAAAAAATTACACATTTAGAGAATAACGAAATCTTTGTGTTTGGAAGTAACCTCGCTGGTTCGCACGGTGGCGGAGCTGCTCGGTTGGCTCATAATCGTTTTGGAGCCGTTTGGGGTCAAGGTGTCGGACTACAGGGACAGTGCTATGCAATCCCAACTATGCACGGAGGTGTGGATGCTATCAAACCTTATGTTGATGAGTTCATTTCGTTCGCAAAGTTACACCCTGAGTTTATTTTCTTGGTGACAAAGATTGGTTGTGGTATCGCAGGTTTTAGAGATGGGGATATTGCACCGCTGTTTGCAGCCGCTATTGATGCTGAAAATGTTATTCTTCCCGAGAGTTTCGTGAGTATTATATTTGATATAACGGGTGAATCTATTTTGCGAGATAAAATTCGTGGTTGTCTGATGGCGGGTGCTGTGGGTGATGCACTCGGATATGAGGTTGAGTTTATGAGTCGTCGCTCTATTTTCTCTCGCTTTGGAGAGAATGGAATAACCAAGTTTGCTCTTGACAATAACGGTAAGGCACTCATCAGCGACGATACACAGATGACACTCTTTACAGCTAATGGTTTGCTGAATGCTCACTACTTGAGTGTACAGCCACAATTTGCGGTCGCTCGAGCTTATGTAGATTGGTATTATACACAGATTGGGGTATATAAAACCAAAAGTAAAAGTTGTTGGTTAAGAGATATTGATGAATTGTATTCAAGGCGAGCACCAGGCAATACGTGTATGTCAGCACTTGATGCGATTGCCCGAGGAAGGGAACCTTCCAATAATAGCAAAGGTTGCGGTGGTGTTATGCGTGTTGCACCCGTTGGACTGCTTGCTGCGGGACAATTTGTATTCCACAATCCACAGTGGAGGGATGGATATGTCATCAAACTCGGAGCAGAGTGCGCAAAGATTACTCATGAGCATCCAGCAGGGTGGTTGTCTGCAGGATTGCTAGCACATATAATTTATGAGATTGTGGTCCGTTCCCAAACAAAACGGATAGATAAAATGGAATTTGAACATATAGTCAGCACCGCATGCCATTATATGATTGCATACTTCAATTCCATGCAAGAGTTTATATATCCACTTCAAGCAATGATGTTTAAAGCCTTAGAATTGGCTAAAGAAGAGATTTCCGACCTTGAAGCAATTTCACAATTGGGTGAAGGATGGGTCGGAGACGAAGCCCTTGCCATAGCAATCTATTGCGTAAGTCGTCATATCGATAGTGTCGAAGATGCCATTATCGCATCGGTTAACCACGATGGCGATAGCGATTCGACTGGCTCAGTATGCGGTAATATTATGGGTGCAATATATGGTTATGAACATATAAAGAACCGCAATATATTCTGCCCCGAAGAT
>JAFZIA010000093.1 GCA_017554605.1 Bacteroidaceae bacterium | reverse complement strand
CATTCACTTCGTGCAAGTTTGGCTGCGCTCATTGCGTGTGAATGCAAGCATTCACCCATTCGCTTGCACAAGCTTTCTCTCGCACTGTTTCCTTAAAACAGCCTACCCGCAATTAAATTTCTTTTCGGCGTGCAGTTGGTCTAAGATTTACTGTTGCTATAGATGAAAAATATTAGTCATTCAATGTGAATTGCCCACACCTTTTTTCTACTGAACCAGAGTCAATACAAGATGTTATTCGTCTTTTGTAAGACACTTATATCGTATCTATCAGCTCGTTTACAAAAGAGAGGGCTTTTACAAGGTCGGCAAACAAGGTGTACTCCTCGTTGGTATGCGCATTGTAATATCCGCAACTGATGTTGCAACCAGGAACTTGCAGCCCGCGCTCCTTGAGCGCCACAACATCGGTGCGTCCGCCCTCTACACACTGGTAGCCATATTTATCCAACAGTAATTGTGGAATAAAGTCCTTGCTGCAAAGGGGGATACCGCTCTTTTGGCTGAATATGACAACGTCGGAATTTCCTTTGCGGTCGACGGCAAGAACATATTTTACATTCTCGAAGAAACTGAGTGGGCAGGCCCTTGAACCTCTGCAGCCGGGCTGCTCCCCGTCGCGCTCTTCCTGTACAAACAGTGCCACCTTAAGTGTCTGTTTGCTCCGCAACAACTGTATGATAATCCAGATGCCGTTCTTGTCATCGGCACCGCAACCGGTACTGTTTCCCTCGGCATCAACGGCACGCACTGCACCGTTGTTCCATACTGTTGTGCGGTTGCCCGGTGAATGCACCTCGTCGAAGTGCGCAGTGACGCAAGGATATATGTCGGCTATTCCTTTTGTGATGAAGATGTTGCCAAAATAATCCTCCTCAATATGCAGATTAATGCCGCTCAGTTGCTCAATGACGAAGGACTTTATCCGTGCCTCGTTTCCCGATTTGCTGTTTATCGAATAGAGTGATTCAAGGAGTTCCATAATTCATATACGGCGGCAGTTTAGTGTTGCTGCAACACAATGAAGGCTATGATGGGAATTGCCACAAAAGTGCCGTAAAGCACAACAAGCAGCAGATGAACGTCGGAGACAAGATAGCCGCTCTTTGTGTACTGTGTCGAAATCCAGTCCCTGCTGCCCAGACGCATCTTCTTGCACAGATAATTGTACAGCCTGTACATCAATATGCCCGAAATTACTCCTACTGCTGTTCCGCAGATTATGTCGCCGGGATAATGCACTCCAAGGTATATTCTCGAGTAGCTGTTCAGCAGAGCCCAAAGAATCAGCGACAGCGAGAGTGCCCTGTTGCGCATAAGGAGCAGTATGAATGTGGCTATTCCAAAGGAATTTGCCGCGTGGCTCGACATAAATCCGTACGAAGCGCAGCGGTAACCGTTAACTACATCTACAAGATACATAAGCTCGGGGTCGCGCGTGGGACGCCACCTCTCAAAGAACGGCTTGCAGAATGTCGATGTTATTCCGTCGGTCAACACAAAGACAAGTGTTATAATTACTGCAAGGAGCATAAAGGTCCTTATGTTATTGTTCTTTATGAGCACGTAGAGAAGGACTACGGCCAACGGCATCCACACACCCATTGTGGTATACACAGTCATACAGCCGTCCCAAAAAAGCGAGTCGCTTCCATTGAGCTCCAGAAGCAGATGCTTGTCGAATTCTATTATTTTGTCAAGGTCGAACATTTGTTTGTGTTTTTGTGTGCTCTCTTTTTCAGATACGTTCGAGCGATGCAGCCGGTAGCCAGCCTATTGTGCCGTCCTCGAGCTCAACCTCTTTCCAGTTGCTCATTGTATCGTCGGTTATCTTCACTTTGCGTCCCTCGTGTATCACGAACAGGCTTGTACCCGACTCGTCGGGGGTGCTCTTGGCCGTTACTGCGGGGGCTGTTATTATGGCGTCGGTGCGGTCGGTCAATTTGCTGTAGTGGCTGTATGACGCGGCATTGGCAAATACTGCAACAATAAGGAACACTATTGAGAATGTAAAGCCCGCTTTACGTGCGGTTACATTGCGGTTCAATAATAGAACCAGTATGCTCACGAGCAGCAGCACAAACGATGCGATGCCCAATATGCACCAGGCGTCCATTGTCATTGTGTCTATAAGCGCTTCTATCCAACGGACAAAGAAGATTGTATAACCCTCTGTCACCTTGTCGACAGTCTTGCTGCGGGCAAACTCGAGATTGAAACGGATGTCCTTGTCCGAGGGGTTGAGCAGCAGCGCGCGCTCGTAGTTTATTATTGCCTTTGCAATCTCGTCGTTCTTGAAATAGGCATTGCCCAGATTGTAATACAGGGCTGCCGCTTCGTCGCCATTGGCAAGAATTCCCTCGTAGACGGCAATTGCTGTCGGGTAGTCTCCCTTGGCGTATGCGCTGTCACCCTGCTGTATGCCCTGCAATGCATTCTCCACTGCAAATGCCTCCACCGGTTGCCCTACGGCTGTGCTGTCCTGCGAAAAGGCTGCAAGCGGAAGAATTGCAAAAAATATGTATATCAATATTCTCTTCATTGTACTAACCATTATCTTCTAATCTTATTTTCCATCTTTCCAATGACGTCGATAGCCATCTTGTAGACATTGTCCATTGCTGCATTCGGGTCGCCGGGTGCGTAACGGGCAAATTCTACCTCGCCGAGCACATTGCCAAGCTCCTTGATAAGCTCGCCGTCGATGCCTTTTGCCGAGAGTTCCTGTGCTACATTTTCTTTAGTCAGACGCGACACGGGGATACTGAGCTTGTCGCCCAAATAGCCCCACAGTGCCTTGAGCAGTTCGTCGTAGAACCCGTCTTTCTTATTCTGTACAAGCAGTTTCTTTGCTGCCTTGAGACGCTTGACTGCAACCTTGTTCGCCTTCTTTGTACGCATCTGTGCAATATTGGCATTCTCGCTCATCTGTTTATAGTGCAAGGCGATATACAGTATGAAGCACACAAGGGGTATTATGTACCACAGTAAGCAAGCCAACGATGCATACAGGTAACTGTCTTTCCTGTGTAGGCTGGTGTTTCCTGTCTTTATATAGCGTATGTCCTGTCCGAGCATCTTGAGCTCCTCCTTGCTCACATACGATGCAACTGCGGCGCTGCCGGCGTTGTTGCCTTTAGCAACCTTTATTGTATAGCTCTCTGTCTCAATGGTTTTATATTGCTTGGTTTCAGTATCGAAATAGGCAAATTTCACGGGCGGTATTGTGTAGTCTCCTCCGTGACGGGGTATTGCAAGGTACTCTATCACCTTGTTGCCCTGAAAGCCGTTTGTTGTGAGCTTGAATTTGTTGTCAACCTTAGGGTCGTACAGCTCGAAGTCCTCGGGGAAGGCTACTTCGGGAGTTCTTATCAGCTTCATATTTCCTGTACCCGAAATTACCAGGCGCAGCGTAACGGCCTCATTGGCGTTGAGCTCCTTTGTGCTTATGGTGCTCGAAACGTCGAACTTACCGACTGCTCCCGAGAAGTTCTCGGGCTTGCCCGAGGGCAGCTCTTTTACGTTCAGTGTCAGTTTGGGTGTAGTGAGGGTTCTCTTTACGTTCACACGTTGTGGGCCCATCATTAGGTCGAAGATGCTGTTGTGGTTGCTTGTCTGCACCTCTACCATTGCCTCGAAGTCGAGCGACGGTATCTCAATCACACCGCTCTGCTGTGGGAAAAGGACATATTGCTTCCAGGTTATTACACCGTAGTTCCTGCCATTATAGTGTTCGAGCTGCACCTCTTTATTTTGCGGCAACTGTACCTCCTGTATCTGCACCCCTTTAAGATCGGGCAATTTGTTATCCAGTCCTCTAAGGTTTACAAGCGAATATACCTTGTACGTCAGCAGTACCGCCTCTTGCTCATATACGGTCTTTTTGTTCAATGTAGCTGTCATAAACAGCTCATCTTGCGATATTTGTGCCCTCTGTCCGTTTCCTGCGCTGCGGTTGCCGCCTCCCGACGAAACCTTGTCGGCAGGAAGCACCTTTATTGTGGCGCTGTTCGACTTGTATTGTTTGCCGTCAACATCTATCGTTGCCACTGGCAATTTGAATGTTCCTTCGCTCTTGGGCTTGAGTATGTAGTTGAATGTCACTACGTGCGACGTTACGCTCTGTCCGTTGACAGAGTACATATCTATCGATGTTGAACGGTTGGGACCCGACAGTACCTCAAAATCGTCGAAAGAGACTTTGGGCTCTCTCACGTTTCCTCGGTTTACGGTGTAGCTTACTCTGAAATGGTTGTCCAAAGCCACTGCATCGGGGGCTTTTATGACAAAGGTAACCTCATCGGCAAACGATGCGAGGGTTACAAAAAACAGTATCAATGACAGTAGGTATCTTCTCATTATGGTTGTATCTCTCAAATATTCTGCGAATATAGCAAATTTATGCCAATGGTCAATATCCGCTTTGCCTAATCTTTCGATATAAATATTTATTTATGTATCCGTGCGGCACTGATGCATAAAGCGTTGCTCTTGCCGATATGCCCTTTTGTGCTGGTCCATAGACTGTTGCTTACCAGTCTTTTTCGAGCTTGCGCCCCTTTACCTGCATCTTGCGCTTTACTTTTTCCTGAACATCTTTTTCGTCCTGCATTGCCGACTGCAATAGCTGCTGGGCATTCTCCTCGGACATTTCGTCCTTGTTCTCCTGCTGTTGTTGCCGCTCCTGTTCCTGGTTATTCTGTTGCTGCTGTTGTTGTTGGTCTTGCTGCTGCTCCTCTTTGTTGTCCTGTTTCTGCTCCTGGTTATCCTGTTGCTGCTGCTCATTCTGTTGCTGCTGGTTCATCAACATTGCAAGATTGTAGCGTGTCTCGTTGTCGTGAGGATTCTTGAGCAACGACTGCTTGTAGGCATTTGCCGCATTCTCATAGTCCTTGGACAATTGCAGTGCCACTCCCATATTGTGATAAATCTGCGACAGGCGGTTCTTGTCCGTCTCGTATGCAACCGCCTTCCTGTATGCATCTGCAGCCTCCTTGTACTTGTTCTGATAAAGGAGGGCATTTCCCAAATTAAAATACGCGTCGGCACTTTGGGGGTTAAGCTCTATTGCCTTGCGGTATTCAATTTCCGACTTGTCGTATATGCTGTCGGCGTATATGCTGTTGCCGCTCCTCAGATGTTCGCGATAGGTTCTCTGTGCTTTTGCAGCAGAAAAGGCACAGAATGTTATGATAAGTAATAAATATCTCAATTTGAACATATTGTATTATTTTCTTTCGTCAAACAGTTTAATATTTTTTGTCAATGTGCTTTTCATTGGAAGAATGAGTATGTCAATTACAAGCACAACAAGCAGAATCCAGGCTACGAACATAAACTGCTCGTTGTACTCGGTGTATATTTCTGTTGTAACGTCGGCTTTTGCAAGTTTGTCAATCTCGTTCTGAAGCAGTTTCTGTGCATTATTGGTGTTGTCTACCCTTATGTATGCCCCACCTCCTGCCTTGGCGATATTCTGGCTCATAGCCTCGTTGAGACGTGTCACGACAATGTTTCCGTCCTTATCCTTGCGGAACTCGTTGGCATTGCCTGTTGGAATGGGGGCACCGTCGGGAGTTCCCACTCCAAGGATATATATGTTTATCCCTTTTTCCGATGCCAATTTTGCTGCCTCCTCGGCTCCTCCCTCGTGGTTCTCGCCGTCGGTAATTACAATAATTGCCTTTCCTACCTCCTCGTTGGGGGTGAAACTTTTCATCGCAAGGCTTATTGCTGCTCCAATGTCCGTGCCCTGACGCGTTATGAGTGAGGGGGTTATGCTCTCCAGGAACATCTTGGCCGAAATGAAGTCGTTTGTGATTGGTAGCTGCACAAATGCATCGCCGGCAAACACTATAAGTCCCATCTTGTCATTATGGAACTTGCTTATGAGCTTGGATATTATGTTCTTAGCCTTTTCCAGGCGGTTGGGGGTAATATCCTCGGCCATCATTGAATTTGAAATGTCAAGGGCAATCATTGTCTCTATTCCTTGACGCGTTACAGTCTCTTTCTTTGAACCGAACTGCGGACGTGCAAGTACCACTATTGCAAGTGCAAGCGCAACAAACGACAACCAGAATTTCAGGTTCATACGGTAGCGCGAAGCATCGGGCATCAGATGGGCCAAGAGTGCAGGGTCGCCGTAGAGCTTCAGGTTCTTAGAACGGCGGTAGTTGGAGTATATGTATATTGCCAAAAGTACGGGCAAAAGTATCAGCAGATACAGTGATTCGGGGTTTGCAAATTTCATAATCTACACTTTTTAAGGTACTCTTCTAAGAATAGTATTCCGCAGCAGAATTTCGAGCAACAAGGCGGCGAATGCTATTATAGCAAAAATAATATATTCTTCTTCGCGTTTAGAATACTCCTTGACATTCAATTTAGTACGTTCGAGCTGGTCTATCTGCTCATATACCTCTCTGAGTTTGGAATTGTCTGTTGCCCTATAATAGTTTCCGTCGGTAATTTCGGCAATTCCGGTAAGGGTCTTCTCGTCTATCTCAACGGGAAGGTTCACAATCTCGCCACCGTATGAATAGGGTGCCATTCCGTTTGTTCCCACGCCTATCGTATATACGCGTATGCCGAATTTCTTTGCTATCTCAGCAGCAGTGAGGGGTGCAATTTCTCCACTGTTGTTGGAGCCGTCGGTGAGCAGAATGATAACCTTCGACTTTGCCTTGCTCTCCTTGAGGCGGGTGATGGCATTTGCAACGCCCATTCCTATAGCTGTTCCGTCCTCAATTATTCCTTGAGCCGCAATATCGCATTTCACTGAGTTGAGCATATTTAAGAGTGCTGCGTGGTCCACAGTCAAGGGGCATTGTGTAAAGCTCTCCCCTGCAAAAATCGTAAGACCGATATTGTCGTTGTCCCTTCCGCTGATGAACTCAGCCGCCACCTGCTTTGCAGCCTCCAGCCTGTTGGGCTTCAGGTCCATTGCAAGCATACTGGTAGATACGTCCATTGCAAGCATAATGTCTATGCCCTCTACCTCGGTGTCCTGCCAACTGTTTGTAGACTGCGGACGCGCAAGGATAAGAATGACCATAGATAATGTTACCACACGCAATGCAAACGGCAAGTGTACAAGATAGTTCTTATAGCTCTTTACACCAATTGCATAAGGAGTTGTTGTAGAAACTTTTATCGATGCTGTCTTACAATATCCTTTAAGTATATACCACACTGTATATGCGATGAGTGGCAAGAAGAGAAACAATAATTCTATATTGGCAAAAATCATATTCCGTTAACTGAAAAGATAATAAATGTCCTGAATCAGAAGTACAAGGAGCGTCACTGTTGCAATGGCCAGAATAACAACTGCAGAGAGCAGCGCCGTCTTTTCCTTTGCAGTGCGCTTGTTCACCACTCTTTTCTCTATGGGCTTGGGGTTCTCGTCGGCGTTTGTATCCTTGGTACCGTTTATAAAATCAACTACACACTCAAGGTGTCCGTCCTTCTCGTTCATCGCAGGATTGAGCTTGGCAAATTTTACAAGGTCGGCAACCGTCAACAGCTCCTGTATGCTGCGCAGGCTCTCCTTGTCCTTAATCTTGAGCATATTGTCAATGATTTCCGTAGTTGTCATTTCCGTTGCGTTTATGCCGAACCTGCCGCTTATATATGTTCTAAGGGCATCGGTAAGCACTGTGTAATACTCCTTGCTGTTGTCTGCTGTTCTCCAGCTATTATCGCTCTTTATGCGCTCAACCTCTTTGAGTGCAATTATGTGTGCGGGCAACGGAGGTGTAATCTTTACAATCCTGATGATGGGTTTGTTGTTTGCGTAGCGCACAGCTACCCACGCGAGCAGCGCTCCGCTCAGAATGAACAGCAGCAGGAACATCACGCTGCTGCTAACGTCCTCCCACGTCAACGGTACCTGCCATATATCCTTTGGGCCGAAAATCTGCTCGCCCTTATCCTGTTCTATCATATATGTAGAAACGTCCATTGCAAGCTCGTCGGAATAGTACGGCACGCTGTCTACAAGCACCACGAACGGAGGTATGACATACAGTGCGGTGTCGAACGAGGTCACTACATATTCATAGGTCAATGAGAGGCGTTTACCGTCGTTGATACGTTGGGTGTCCTTCAATACCTCGACAATCTCTACGCCGTCTACGATGCTCTGCGAGAAAAGGGGCATCTGCAGTTTCCTGTCAGCGTCGCAACTCACTTTCAGCTTTATGCGTGCCTGCTCGCCTATAAGACGTTGCACCGAGTCAATCTCGGCGTTTACAACCACATTCTGCGCCTGCAGTGGGAGGCACAGAAGCAGCAATAAAGAACATATATATAAAAAACTTCTTCTCATTCTTTGCTTGTGTATTTTTTCTGATGCCGTATGCCTATGCCCGTTGTGCAAACAACGAGAGCAAGGCCTTGACATAATCCCAATCGGTGCGCACCGACACCGAGTCTACTCTACTCTTTTTGAGAATGTCGCTCAGGGCCGCACTGTGCTCCTGCCACCATACGCGTTGCGCCTTCTGTACCGCATTCGACGATGTGTCGATATACATCTCCTCGCCGCTCTCAGCGTCGCGCACCTTCATCAGTCCTATGCGGGGCAGCTCCACCAGACGGCGGTCGTACACCTGAATGGCTGCAATGTCGTGCTTTCGGTTGGCAATGGTAAGCGCGTCCTTGTAATTGTACGGAGCAATAAAATCGCTCAACAAAAAGGCTGTGCACCGTTTCTTTATGGCATTTGTAAGAAATTCCAGCGGTACTTTAATGTCGGTCCTGTAGCTCTGGGGTTCAAAGTCCAGCAGCTCGCGTATAATGTAAAGTATATGCTTGCGGCCTTTCTGTGGAGGAATGAACTTCTCTATCCTGTCCGAGAAGAAGATTACTCCAATCTTGTCGTTATTCTGTATTGCCGCAAATGCAAGCGTTGCTGCAATCTCGGTGAGCATATCCCTCTTTGTCTGCACTGCAGTACCGAAGTCGAGACTCTGCGACACGTCGACAAGGAGCATTACCGTAAGCTCGCGTTCCTCCTCGAATACTTTCACAAAGGGGCGGTTGAAACGTGCCGTCACGTTCCAGTCAATATCGCGTACATCATCGCCATACTGATACTCGCGCACCTCGCTGAACGACATTCCGCGTCCCTTGAATGCGCTGTGGTACTCTCCGGCAAAAATGTTGTGCGACAATCCTCGCGTCTTTATCTCTATTCTGCGAACCTTCTTTATAAGTTCACTCGTCTCCATATTTTATTATTAGGGTACTTCTACTCTGTTGAGAATCTGACTTACAATCTCGTCGGCTGTAATGTTGCTTGCCTCGGCCTCGTAGCTCAGTCCTATGCGGTGGCGCAGCACGTCGTGTGCAACGGCACGCACGTCCTCGGGAATAACGTATCCGCGACGCTTGATGAATGCGTAGGCGCGTGCAGCAAGTGCAAGGTTTATCGACGCACGGGGCGAACCGCCAAAGGCAATCATATCCTTGAGCTCCTTAAGGCCATACTTCTCGGGGTAACGTGTAGCAAACACAATATCAACGATATACTGTTCGATTTTCTCATCGAGGTACACCTGACGCACAACCTTGCGCGCCTCGATAATTTCCTCGGGCTTCATTATGGGGCGTACGGTTGTCTTTTCGCCGGTGATATTCTGACGGATAATCCTCTTCTCTTCCGACAGTTCAGGGTAGCCAATTACAACCTTGAGCATAAAACGGTCCACCTGTGCCTCGGGGAGAGGATAAGTACCCTCCTGTTCAATGGGGTTCTGTGTAGCGAGCACCAGGAAGGGCGAAGGCAGTGCGAATGTCTCCTTCCCTATTGTTACCTGACGCTCCTGCATAGACTCCAGAAGCGCACTCTGCACCTTTGCAGGGGCACGGTTAATCTCGTCGGCAAGGACGAAGTTTGCAAATACAGGACCTTTGTTGGGCTTGAATGCCTCGTCCTTCTGGCTGTATACCATTGTACCTATCACGTCGGCGGGCAAAAGGTCGGGAGTAAACTGTATGCGGCTGAAGTCGGCCTCGATAAGACTTGACAGTGTCTTTATGGCAAGAGTCTTGGCCAATCCCGGTACACCCTCAAGGAGTACGTGTCCGTCGGCCAGAAGTCCAATGAGGAGCGACTCGACAAGATGTTTCTGACCAACAATCACTTGGTCCATTCCCGCTTGCAGATTGGTAATGAAACCGCTCTGTCTTTCAATCATTTCGTTCAGTTCGCGAATGTCTATTGTTCCATTCATATCTTATATGTTTTTTATTTGTTTCTTTTACAAAGGTACTCCAATACTTTCTGTTAGACTGTTAATTTTCCAAAAGTAAAGCAAACAAGTGTTTGGAATTAAGTTAAGTTAACATAAAACCCGTGTTATTTATGTGGAACGAGACGCGGAATCTCAATTTCCATTCCTATTTCAAGCTGGTTGAAGTTCTTCAGCCTGTTGTGCTGTACAATATACGGCCACAATCTTTTGTCGTTGTAGTAGCTTAATGAAATCTTCACGAGAGTCTCGTCGAGCCCCACACGGTGTACAGCCATAATTCCCGACACTGTATAATGCACAGTGTCCTTTATGCTTATTGCCGACAATTTTGTCTGTGCAAGCTCTTCGACCAGCACAAACGGCAGGCTCTCTTCAACAGCGTCTACTGCACACAGAGTGTCGGCTACAACTGTTGTGTCGGCAGGAGCAGTCTCAATCTTTTCTGCAACTGCAATTTTTGTTTCTGCCGGCTGCGGTGTTTCTTTGTCGGTAAATACTGGCCAACATAGTATGCCTGCAGCTATAATTATTAATAAGGTTAACCAAATATATCTATGCTTATTGGTTTTTGAATTTCCTTTTGATGGCTGAGTATTTTCCTCTGCAACGGCTTGTGCAGCAGTATCTGCGGGCTGGGTATTCTCCTCTGCAACGGCTTGTGCAGCAGTATCTGAAGGCTGAGTATCTTCCTCTGCAACAGCTTGTGCAGCAGTATCTGCAGGCTGAGTATTTTCCTCTGCAACAGCTTGTGCAGCAGTATCTGCGGGCTGAATATTCTCCGCCGCAACAGCTTGTACGGTAGTGTCGGCTGCAATATCCGTTTGCTCTTCATCTGAAGAATCGGGCTCGTCTACATAGTCGTCGTCAACCTCAACAGGCTCGAACATTGCAAAAGGGGCATTTACCTTCTCCTTCAGGCTGTCGGCCGGAAGAAAAGTAATCTTCTTGTGGCCCTTTATCTCGAATTTCTCGCCTGTATTTACATTCACGCTGCTACGGCTTGCAACATCTACCATCTTGAATGTGCCAAGGCCGTTTATTTTCACAATACCGTCGCTCTCTAACCCTTCTATTATTACATCGAAGAAAGCCTTTGTGAATGTGTCGGCTTTTGTCACCGACATTTCACACATCCTTGCAAGCTGAGCGCTCAGGTCCGACTGATTGAGTTTTGCGTCCATAATCTCTTACTCCGTCTCTTTGAGTTTGTCTTTTATCTTGGCGCTGGGGCGGAATGAGGGTACGATTTTAGGGGGCACAAGCATACGTTGCCCTGTTTTTGGGTTTACCGATATTCTCTCGCGACGCATCTTTGCCTCAAAGCCACCAAAGCCCGACACATTTATTTGGTCACCTTCCTTTAGGCTGTCGGTGATTATGGTTACAAGTCCCTCGGTCATAGAGGCTGTGTCGGCCGGAGTGAATTTGCACCGCTGCGACAGCTTACTGATAAATTCCTTGTTATTCATACAACTCTACACATTTTCTTAGTCGCAAACCTCACCCATAAGGTCAAACTCTGTAGCGTCATTAATCTTTACATTATAGAATTTGCCAATCTCAAGCTCTCCATTTGCGGCGGGGATAAGAACCTCAGTGTCAACGTCGGGAGAGTCGTACTCTGTGCGTCCGATATAATATTCTCCCTCCATTCTGTCAATTATGGTCTTGTAGGCCGAGCCCACCTTGTCGTAGTTGAGCTTGGTAGATATTCTCTGCTGAATCTCCATCAGTCTGTCGAGGCGCTCCTGCTTCTTTTTCTTCGAGACGTTGTCGCGATAATTGTCGGCAGCGTATGTGCCGTCCTCCTCGCTGTATGAGAAGGCTCCCATACGGTCGAACTTGGCCCATTTTACAAACTCCACAAGCTCCTCAAAGTCCTTGTCGGTCTCTCCGGGGAAACCCACCATCAGTGTGGTTCTCAGGCAGATGCCCGGAACCTCGGCACGCATCTTCTCTACAAGGGCGTATGTCTCCTCCTTTGTCACGCGGCGCAACATTTTCTTGAGGATTTTTGTGCTTACGTGCTGCAGGGCAATGTCGAGGTATTTGCATACATTCTCCCTCTCGCGCATCACGCGCAGCAGGTCCATTGGGAAGTTCGACGGATAGGCGTAGTGAAGGCGTATCCACTCCACTCCCTCAATATCCGAGATTTTCTCTACAAGCTCGGCTATGCTCTGTTTCTTGTACAGGTCGACACCGTAGTATGTAAGTTCCTGTGCAATAATCTGGAATTCCTTCACTCCTTTTGATACAAGGTAGCGCACCTCGTCGAGAATCTCTTCCATAGGACGGGACACGTGCTTGCCTGTTATAATAGGTATTGCACAGTATGCGCATCGGCGGTTGCAGCCTTCCGAAATTTTAAGGAAGGCGTAGTGCGGGGGTGTTGTCAGCACACGTTCGTTGGCAATTGTTGCTGTGTAGTGCTCCTTGAGGTCGGCAAGCAGCCCGTTCCAATTGAATTTCCCGTAGAACTGGTCCACCTGCGATATTTCCTCCTTGAGCTCGTCCAAATAGCGCTCCGAGAGGCAGCCCATCACATACAATTTATTGAGCTCTCCCTCCTCCTTGCGTTGGCAGAACTCGAGTATCATATTTATCGACTCCTCCTTTGCATCGCCTATGAAGCCACAGGTGTTTATCACTGCTATCTCGCCTTCGGGAGTCTCGCTGTCGTGTGTCACCTCGTATCCGCACTCCTCCAACTGGCGCATAAGTTTCTCCGAGTCTACAAGATTCTTGGAGCAACCCATTGTAATTATGTCAACCCTTCCTTTTATCATTTTTACTCTCCGAAAAGTGAATTAACGAAAGCCTTTCTGTTGAATATCTGCAAGTGGTCTATTCCCTCGCCCAGTCCGATGTACTTTACAGGTATCTTGAACTGGTCGCTGATTCCTATTACAACACCGCCCTTTGCTGTTCCGTCGAGCTTGGTTATTGCAAGCGCGGTAACCTCGGTGGCTTTCGTAAACTGCTTCGCCTGCTCAAATGCATTTTGTCCTGTAGAGCCGTCGAGCACCAGAAGAACCTCGTTGGGCGCATCGGGAAGCACTTTTTTCATTACATTCTTAATTTTAGAGAGCTCGTTCATAAGGCCTATCTTGTTGTGCAGACGTCCGGCTGTGTCGATAATCACAACGTCGGCATTGTTAGCTACTGCCGAAGAAAGAGTATCGTACGCAACCGACGCGGGGTCGGAGCCCATATTCTGCTTGATGACGGGAACGTCTGCTCTGTGTCCCCACTCCACAAGCTGCTCTACGGCTGCTGCACGGAATGTGTCGGCAGCACCGAGATAAACCTTTTTGCCCGCTCTCTTGAACTGGTGGGCAAGCTTGCCGATGGTCGTTGTCTTTCCTACTCCGTTCACACCCACCACCATAATTACGTAAGGCTTGCCGGGAGTCGTGGGAAAGTCGAATGTGCCGTCGTCGTCGGTGTTGTTCTCCATAAGCAGCGCTGCAATCTCGTCGCGGAGCAGGTTGTTCAGCTCTTTTGTGTTGATGAACTTGTCGCGTGCGGCGCGTGCCTGTATGCGCTCGATAATCTTGAGCGTGGTGTCTACACCCACATCCGATGTAACGAGCACCTCCTCGAGGTTGTCGAGCACCTCGTCGTCAATCTCGGTCTTTCCTACAATTGCACGTGCTATTTTACTGAATACGCTCTCTTTTGTCTTTGACAATCCGTTGTCGAGAACTTTTTTCTTATCTCTCGTAAAAAAATCAAAAAATCCCATAATAATATCTTTCTGTCATTGAATTCTGTAACACTTGCTCTTCGCCAAATGCAGGAAGTTGCCCGAATCCGTTTCCTCTTGAATGCAAGCAACTCCTTCTTTTTCTACCGCAACTGCGTGTTACGCTTTTAGTCCAATTTAAGCACTGCGAGGAATGCCTTCTGCGGCACCTCCACGTTGCCAATCTGCTTCATACGTTTCTTACCTTTCTTCTGTTTCTCGAGCAGCTTGCGCTTACGCGACACGTCACCACCGTAACATTTTGCAGTAACATCCTTACGTACCTGCTTTATTGTCTCACGGGCAATGATTTTTGTTCCTATCGCAGCCTGCAGGGCAATGTCGAACTGCTGTCTGGGGATAAGCTCACGCAGCTTCTCGCACATCTGTCGTCCCAGTCCGTATGCATTGTCGACGTGTGTGAGTGTCGAGAGTGCGTCTACCGGCTCGCCGTTGAGCAGAATGTCGAGCTTTATGAGCTTTGAGGTCCTGAAGCCCGCAGGGTGATAGTCGAACGACGCATATCCCTTGGACATACTCTTGAGCTTGTCGTAGAAGTCTATCACAATCTCGCCCAACGGCAGCAGGAAGCTCAAGTCGACGCGGTTACCTGTGATGAACTCCTGTTTCAGCAACTCGCCGCGCTTGCCCAGGCAGAGTGTCATTATAGGTCCTATGTAATCGGACCTTGTTATTATGCTTGCCTTTATGTAAGGCTCCTCAATGTGGTCGATGAGTGTCTGGTCGGGCATTCCGCCGGGGTTGTGCACCTCCTGTACTCCGCCCTGCTTGTCATATACCATATACGACACGTTGGGGACGGTTGTAATTACGCTCATATCAAACTCACGGTCGAGTCGTTCCTGGATAATCTCCATATGCAGGAGTCCGAGGAAACCGCAGCGGAAACCGAATCCAAGCGCCGCCGACGACTCGGGAGTGAATGTGAGCGAAGCATCGTTCAACTGCAGCTTCTCGAGTGACGAGCGCAAATCCTCATAGTCCTCGGCCTCTATCGGATATACTCCGGCAAACACCATAGGCTTAACCTCCTCGAATCCCGAAATTGCCGATGAGCAGGGACGTGCAATGTGGGTTATAGTATCGCCCACCTTTACCTCGCGCGAGGTCTTTATACCTGAGATGATATATCCCACGTCGCCAGTGCGCAGCTCTTCGCGCGGAGACAGCTCCATCTTCAATACTCCAATCTCGTCGGCATCGTACTCCTTGCCAGTGTTGAAGAACTTAACCTTGTCGCCCTTGCGCAGTACGCCGTTCGTTATCTTGAAATATGCAATGATACCGCGGAACGAGTTGAACACCGAGTCGAAGATAAGCGCCTGCAAAGGAGCCTCCTCGTCGCCCACGGGAGCGGGGATACGCTCAACCACAGCCTGCAGAATCTCCTCTACGCCCATTCCTGTCTTTCCCGAAGCCTCTATAATATCGTCGCGGTCGCAGCCGATGAGCTCCACAATCTCGTCCTTCACCTCCTCGGGCATTGCATTTATCATATCGCACTTGTTGATTACCGGAATAATCTCAAGGTCGTGTTCAATTGCCATATAGAGGTTCGAAATTGTCTGCGCCTGCACACCCTGTGTTGCATCTACAACAAGCAATGCACCCTCACAGGCAGCAATGGAGCGCGACACCTCGTACGAGAAGTCGACGTGTCCCGGAGTGTCAATAAGGTTGAGGATATACTTCTCGCCTTTGTACATATACTCCATCTGTATTGCGTGGCTCTTGATGGTAATTCCACGTTCCTTCTCAAGGTCCATATTGTCGAGCATCTGTCCCTCGGTAACCTGTATGGTCTTTGTTGTTTCAAGCAGACGGTCGGCAAGCGTAGACTTACCGTGGTCGATGTGTGCTATGATGCAAAAATTTCTGATTTTTTCCATATATTGTAACTGTTTTTTCAAAAAATAATATCGCGTAGATGCATACGCGCGGTTTCCAGTCGCAAAGATACAAATAAAAATCCAAATATATTTTATAATATATAATATAACAACGTGTTTTTTCTTACAACATATCCTGGCCAGGTGACATACATTAAAAAGCGGGTATTAAAATGCGAGGGTGCATTCGATTGAATACACCCTCGCATTTTAATGAATTGTAAATATTATTTTATATACTTCCGCTTATTTCTTGAAGAGATTTTTTGCCTTGTCGAGGGCGTTCTTCACTGCATCTTTCTTGCCGCTGCCGCTGGTTGCGGTAGAGTCGCCGCTCTCACTGCTGTCCTTGTCAATTCCCAGCAATTTGCTCACTGCGTCCTCGGCTGCATTCTTGGCTGCATTACGTGCCATCGACTCAAGGTCGATGCTCACTTTGGGCGAGGTGAATGTACCGCCGATGCTCATATCCACAGTACCCAGCTTGGCAACCTTACCCATTGATTGGGGAATTTCAATCTTTCCTGTATAATCGATAGTCTGGTCGAGTCCGGTAGAGCCCGAGAGGTTCATCTTGTACTCTCCGAGCTTGATGTCAAAGGGTTTAGTGTGTACTCTGCCGTTGCTCACGGTAAATTCCACCTTCATATCCTTTACACGTGTATTCTTCAAAGAGGGCTTTTGCAGAATGTCGGCAACCATCTGAATAACCTTCACGCTATCCATACTTACCTCTTTTGTCGAGAGCGAACCGCTGCCGGTCATTGTCTGTACCACAGGGCTCATTGTATCGTCGAGCTTGGTGTTTATCGACATATTTCCCGAGAAGCTACCGGTAATTCCGCCAAAGATAGGAGCGAGTTTCTGCACCATATCAAGTTCCTTGTAAGCCTGCGCAAAAACAATGTCGCTCATCTTGAGCGAAGCGTTGAACTCGGGCTGCACATCGGCAGGAGCATTGTAAAAACCGTTTACCACAATTTCTCCGCCCATCGTGTTCAAGGAGAGGTTTTTCATATCAACCTTGCCGTTGTTTACAATGAGTTTACCGTTGAGCTTGTTGAATGCCATTTTTCCGAACAGAACCTGCGCAAAATTCACATTCATTGCAAAATCGATATTCTCGGGCACTCTTATTACACCCATTGCAGCAGTGTCGGCTGCGGCAGTCTGTGTCTCGGCCGTAGCTACCGCGCTGCTGTCTGTGGTCATAAAATCGTTAAGGTTAAGCTTGTTGCTCTTCACATTCAAACTACCTTTGAGAGTTGTTCCTTTGAGCGCAAAGCCCATATAATTCTCGAACTTGCTGTCGAGTGTAATATCATTCTCGCCAATATTTACCGTTGTCTCGCTCAGTTGCAGATAACGCGGGGTAAAGGTAAGGACAGAATTCTTAATGTCGATATTCGGCATATCCTTCATTGCCAATGTCATTCCGTTCAGGCGTACACTGCCCGACGCCTTAACCTTGTCGTAGTCGCCCTTGTCAATGTTCGACATCTTGCCGCTGACGCTCATATCGGCATCTACCACGCCGTTGAGTGCCATCTCCTCAAGCGGATAAATATCCTTTATCTTGCCCAGGTCCAGTTTGCCCTTTGCTGCAACATTGAACTGCATATCACTTATGGGGGTTTTCAATGTCGCAGTAACATTAAAGGGATTGCCGGCCATCACAAAAGCAAACTTGCCAACCTCTACTACGGTATTGTCCAATGAGCCGCCAGGGTTTGTCACACACACGCCAACATTTATATCGTTCACACCTGCGGGAAGCATAGGATACTGGAACATCGCATCTCTGACGCGTAAATCCACTCCAAACTCGGGTACTACACTGTCGCCCACCAGGCTGCCCATTGCAAAAGCTTTTATTGAAGCAACGCCGTCGGTCTTCAGTCCCTCAAAGTCCTTCGAGTATATTGCTGGGACAAGCGAGAGCACATCCTTGAAACCTATCTCGTTGCTGGCCATAGAAATATCCATATCAACACCATTCTGGGTGAGGGCTACCCAACCGTCAATAGCGGTTTTTATTTCGTTCAGTTGGAAAGTGTTTTCCTTGATGGTGAACTTACTATTTTCAAGGTCGGCATCGACATTTGTATTCAAAGATATGTGCGCCTTGTTCAAGAAAGGTACTCCGTCCATACTGAATGTAAGCGCTCCGATGCTTGCTGCGAGCTGCACAAGTGTGCGTGCACTTCCAAAATCGCCCGAACACTTTGCGTTCAGGTTCGCGATATTGGCGTACATTCCGGCAAGTCTGTCGTCGTAAACAACATTGAGGTTGTTCACTGTGAGTTCCTGGAGCTTTATGCGGAAAGCAGCCGTAGTATCGGTCTCAACCTCTTCTGCGCTCTCCTCGGCCATTTTCATCACGTCCCAGTTGACGCTACTGTCGGGCATCACAATTGCTTTTACCGACACGCCGTCCAAAAGCACATTCTTGATATCGAAGCCCTCGTCGCCAAAAAGCGACATCACATTGACAGCCGCTGTAACTTCATTGGCTGCTACGAGCGTATCGCTGCCGAACTGCCCCACTCCCTTGAGGTAAAAATCCTCGAGGGTGAGCGACGCGAGCGGGAAATTGCGGAAAAGGCTAATGCCGAGGTTGCCAAAGTCAAACTCGGCATTAAGCATCTTGTTGCCCTCTTGCTTGATAATCTCTTCAATCTTATCCTTGAAAAGATAAGGTACGGCCACCAGTACAAGCATTATAGCGACAATAATGGTAACCACTACTTTTAATAGTTTCTTCATCTTTGTTTGATTTTATATTTTCGGTTCTAAAGATATGTAAAAAAACTCAAAATTCACCCACAACGTAAATTTGTAAATGAATTTTAAGTTTTTTTGTTACTGATTGTGAAGTATTTCACAAATCCTTCTTACTCAAAAATGTGCTTACCGTAGTTTACGCCCTTCAGTCTGTAGTACTCGGTCTCGGCTTGCATACGCTTTACAAAATCGTTGTAGTCGCGTCGCTCCTGAGGTGTCCACCCTGCCTCGGCAACTGCGGCCAAACGGGGCAGCATAAGATACTGCACAATGTCGGCTGTCTCCACCCACTCGGTCCAAAAATTGGCCTGTACGCCCATATATTTGGGCTGGAGCTCTAGTGCTACATTGTTCATAGGTATGTAGTTGTACACAACCTCCACGGTCTCTGTTCCGTAGCCTTGCGAATGAGGTTCAGTGGGCAAATTGGATTGTTTGCGGTTGATGTAATAGGGTATCTGTGGCGAGAGGATTGTATTAAATCCGCGCTTTGCGGCCTCTTTGGCTGCGTTGTCGGCCCCAATCCAAGACATTATGGTAATGTCATTGCCAAGCGATGCGGTGTTACCGTGCAACACCTCGTTCCAGAAAATAAGGCTGCGCTGCTCGTCGGCAGGTTTCTGCGCAATGTGCTCCTTAATCTGTCTGTAGAAGTTTATTTGCAGGTCGCGATAGTTTGTAGAGCCAATCTCTTTCAACTGCGCCTGACAATCGCTATTGTGTTCCCATTTGTATGTGGGACACTCATCTCCTCCCAAATGAATATATTTATAGGGGAAGATGTCTGTAAGCTCGTCAATAACATCTTTTGCAAACTGCACGGCACGTGGGTTGGCAACATTTATCACATCGGCCGAGACGCCCTGCCACAGCCACACTTCGTGTGCATTCTCAGGGTCGCAGGCAAGAAACTCGGGGTATGACGCAACTGCTGCTTGTGAGTGTCCGGGAATATCAACCTCGGGGATAATCTCAATGAAACGTTCCTTTGCATATTCAACAATTTCGCGTGCGTCCTTTTGTGTATAGTATCCGCCGTAACGGATACCGTCGGGCTTAACGTCGCCCCAACCGCATACGCGGCTGTTGCGCCAAGCACCTACCTCGGTCAGCTTGGGGTATTTCTTAATTTCGATACGCCAACCCTGGTCCTCGGTTAAATGCCAATGGAAACGATTCATCTTGTAGGCTGCCATCACATCTATAATCTTCTTTATCTCCTCTTTTCCGTAGAAGTGGCGACCCTCATCGAGCATAAACCCGCGCCAAGCGAAGCGGGGCTCATCTTCAATCTCCACAGCGGGAATGTTCCACTCCTCCACCGAAGCATCGTAAACACCTGCCATTACATTGCGCGGGAGCAGTTGCTTCAGTGTCTGGAAAGCATAGAAGAATCCGGCGGGTTTTGCTGCATTTATTGTAATGAGCTTTTCTTTTACAGAGAGTCGGTATGCCTCGTCGCCCATAGTCTCGTCTACCGAAAGGGCTATGTGCGCAGCGGCTTTTTTGTTAGATTTCCGCACACCCTTAAACTTGGTCTTTTTGTAGGTATCTGTCTTTATTTTTACACCAGTTGTTGCCTTAATCTCGTTAACGAAATTCTTTACAACCTTTGCAATGGCCTTGTCCTTGGGCTGGCATATTACAATGTCGCCCCCAAGAGTGAAAGAGCCTGTGCCCACCGACATTTGCGCCGGCATCGGGACCAATGAAATTTCCTGTGCCTGCAATGTGAACGCAAGCATACAGAGCAGGAAGAATAGAGTTTTTTTCATAGATTATATTTTAGTATTGTTTTTTATATTACACCCAAGAACTTACCTGCTATACCTCTCGTTGAAAGCCCTCAGGCGTTCCTCGAGCAGCGCGTAGTGATGCGGCTTTATGTTCGACGAGCAGGCGCGTATACCCTGCCGGCTGCTGCCCGTCGTTGCAAGGTCAATGCCGCTTATGCCATAATACAGCAGATTCTTCAACAGTTCGGCGCCGCTCATAGAGCCGTAGCCTATGGTAAAGAAAAATCCGTCGCTCACAGGCTCCTCGTCGTCCTTGTCGTATACAATATGAAAGCCGTTGCGGTAGAGAATATCCTTTATGCGTGCAGTGCGCGTCGCATACTCCTTTACGTCGTACACAAAATTATACTCTCCGTCGCAGGCAGCCTTGAGCATTGCCGCCATTGCATACTGCGCCGAGTGTGAGACGCCCGACGAGAATGTGTACAGATAGACGTAGGCAAAGGCTGCGCCGAAGCGGGCAATGCCGTATCTCTCCTGCAGGCTCTCGTAGTGCCTCTCGTACAATTTGTCCGATATACAGGCAAGGGCAATGCGCTGTCCTGCATAGCTGAATATCTTGGACGCACTCATCAGCAGTACGTAGTTGTCGGTGTATTTTGCCACGGTAGGCTGGAAGGGCGGCTCGAAGGGACGGCTCATATCGCGTCGGAAATCCATTGTCATATAAGCAAGGTCCTCTATCACAATGACGTCGTACTTTGCAGCAAGCGTGCCTATTATGCGCAGCTCCTCGTCGTTAAGGCACATCCACGAAGGGTTGTTGGGACTCGAATAGAGCACGGCGCATATATTTCCCTGCGCAAAATAGCCCTCAATCTTCTCGGTAAGGTTCTTGCCTCTGTAGTCGGCAATGTCGAACGATGCAACCTTGACGCCAATCACCTGCGCCTGCATTTTCTGTACAGGAAAGCCTGGGTCGATGTAAAGCACAGTGTCGCGCTTGGGGTCGAGATGCGAGCATAGCATAAGCGATGCGAACGACGCCTGCATCGAGCCTACGGTGGGTATGCACCCTGTGGGCCTGATGTCCGTATCGAGGAATGCCTTCACAAAGCGCGATGCCTCCTCCTTCACCGGCTGTATCCCGTCTATTATTGGATACTGCGAAGCTACCCCTCTTTCAAGAGCCTCGCACTCGGCACGCACGCCCACCTGCGACGGGGGCAGTCCGGGAATACCCATCTCAAAATGTATGTACTCCACTCCCGTGCGTTGTTCCACGTTGCGCACTATTGCTCCCACCTGACGAATGGAGGCGGCAGCAATGTCATTTATTTCGAGTTCTCTTGCAACCTCGTCAACTATTTTCGGGTCGATAATACTCATTGCCTCAATGTCAAATTGTGCCGAAAGGAGCTTTGCGGCGTTTACCGCAAAAGCCCCATCGACACTGGAATATATTTACAATTGCCTGTTATCAGTCCTCCATCAGCTTGCGGTATCTTGCCTTCTTGGGCTCTTCGATACCGAGACGCTTCATCTTGTGCTCCTCGTAGTCGGAGTATGAACCCTCATAGCTGTAGACATTTCCGTCACCCTCAAAGGCTATGATGTGTGTACAGATACGGTCGAGGAACCAGCGGTCGTGGCTGATTACCACTGCACAGCCTGCAAAATTCTCGAGACCCTCCTCGAGTGCACGCAGGGTGTTCACGTCAATATCGTTGGTGGGCTCGTCGAGAAGAAGTACGTTACCGCCCTCTTTCAATGCCATTGCAAGGTGCAGACGGTTGCGCTCACCACCCGAGAGCACACCGCATTTCTTCTCCTGGTCGGCACCCGAGAAGTTGAAGCGCGAAAGGTAAGCACGCACGTTAATCTCCTTGCCGCCCAAACGCATAAGCTCGTTGCCGCCGCTCATTACCTCGTATACGCTCTTGTCGGCAACAATGTCCTTGTGGTTCTGGTCCACGTAGGCGAGCTTTACTGTCTCACCAACCTCGAACGAACCGCCGTCGGGAGTCTCAAGGCCCATAATCATACGGAAGAGTGTTGTCTTACCCGCACCGTTGGGACCAATCACGCCCACAATGCCGTTGGGGGGCAATGTGAAGTTGAGGTCGGTAAAGAGGGTCTTGCTGCCGAACGATTTTGCAAGATGCTCGGCAATGATGACCTTGTTACCCAAACGTGGGCCGTTGGGAATGAAAATCTCCAGCTTTTCCTCGCGCTCCTTCTGGTCCTCGTTCAACATTCTCTCGTATGAGTTAAGACGTGCCTTACCCTTAGCCTGACGTGCCTTGGGCGCCATACGTACCCATTCAAGCTCGCGCTCAAGCGATTTGCGGCGCTTGCTTGCGCTCTTCTCCTCCTGCTCCATACGCTTTGTCTTCTGGTCGAGCCACGACGAGTAGTTGCCCTGCCAGGGAATTCCCTCGCCACGGTCGAGTTCAAGAATCCAGCCAGCTACATCGTCGAGGAAGTAACGGTCGTGGGTAACGGCAATTACAGTACCCTCGTATTGGTTGAGGTGCTGCTCGAGCCAGTCGATGCTCTCGGCGTCGAGGTGGTTGGTAGGCTCGTCGAGCAGAAGCACGTCGGGCTTCTGGAGGAGCAGGCGGCACAATGCCACACGGCGGCGCTCACCGCCCGAGAGGTGGTCGACAAGCTCGTCGGGAGCGGGACAGCGCAGCGCTGCCATTGCGCGCTCCAGCTTGCTGTCGAGGTTCCAGGCGTCGGTTGCGTCTATAATGTCCTGCAGCTCTGCCTGACGTGCAAAAAGCCCGTTCATCTTCTCCTCGTCCTCGTAGTACTCGGGAAGACCGAACTTGAGGTTGATTTCCTCATACTCGGCAAGAGCGTCCACTGTAGCCTGTACGCCCTCTTTCACGCACTCCATCACAGTCTTTCCGTCCTGCAGATGGGGGTCCTGGGGAAGATAGCCCACTGAGTATCCGGGCGACCATACCACGTTGCCCTGATAGTCGTTGTCGAGTCCGGCAATAATCTTCATAAGTGTAGATTTACCGGCACCGTTCATACCCACGATACCAATCTTTGCACCGTAGAAGAACGATAGGTAAATATTCTTAAGTACCTGCTTGTTTGTCTGTTTGATGGTCTTGCTAAGGCCTACCATCGAAAAGATAATCTTTTTGTCGTCAACTGTTGCCATAATGTATTTTTATATGTTATAGATTTTTCAAGCCCAAGCGCCTGCGGCAGTACCGCAGCAAGCGCATTCTACAAATATTCTGCGAAGATACAAAAAAAAGACCGATAATAGGAAGTTGTTCGGGAATTTATTGAACAACCTTGTCCTTTACTGCAAAAACCTCAAAAACGGCTCAGTAGAAATTTAGAAGCTGTTTAAATTTCTAAAAAAAGTTATTATTATATTGGAAGCCGTTATTTCGTTGTTTTTTATGTTCAAAATTGTCCGTTTTCTTCTTTCTCTCGGTTACGTAGCCCGCTACGCGCCCTCAAAAAATAATAAAACTTTCCAATCCTGACCTATAAAAAACTTAACGATATAAATTCAAACAGCTTCTTAAACAGCTTCTTACTGTGGTTAATTATTCTTCCAACCACCTTCCCGGTGTTATTCTACAGCTATTCTCCCATTGTAATATTTTCTTTGCCCTATTTTTTTTGGGGAAAAGGTGGCAAAAAAACTTTGCCTGCCATTGAGGCAAGCAAAGAGATGCAATATCGTTTCTTTTTATAAAAAACGCATAAGCGGCTTATCCTACATTAAGGTCGGTATTCTCAAGCAATACCTCTATACCCTCCTCGTCCTTTATTTGCGGGTACACCTCTTCCTTGAACCAACGGACAAGCTCTTCGTCGCGGCACACCTGTGTCCCGTTGTTGCAGAAGAGATTCACGCTGAAATACTCAAAAAGCCTTTTTGCCGTTGCAATGTCACCGAGGATTCTTTGTCGGCTGTCGCCCACTGTGCAGCACAAAAGACACACGCCCTTGAAATACCGTGCAACGTCCTCGGGAGCGACGTTTGCAGGAACACCCTTGTTCCAACTGTTGCGCAATTCAGGGTCGAAGCTCTCTATTCCGCAGCGGAATTTTACGGCAGCGGGGGCGAACTGTGCTGCAAAGGCTTCCAACTTGTGGCGGTACATATAATGCGCCTCGAACCACAGGGTGTGAATGTTCTTCTCCTTCACCACTTTTTTTATATGCTCTATTGTCTCAGCGTCAAGCTCCATTGCCGAGCCCGAGTTTATAACATCGAGCACACCGTATTGCCCTGTGACCTGCCGGAGTACCTCTTTGTTTAGCTCATACGGCTGCTCGCTGCAATCGGTGTAATAATCGCAAAAGGTACATTTTCTCCAGCGGCACCCCGTCCCCTGCAACAGAATGAATTCGCGGGGCATCTTTGTGTGTATCAGCGAATATCTGTTCATCTGCTTCGTGTCTTAAGGATAAAACGCTTGAGTCCTACAATGGCAACGTATGCCATAGGAGTACCGAAGAGCACCTCGATGCCGAGCTTCATAAAATACTGGAAGGCAATCATCAGCAACAGGTCGCGCGTTGTCAATGTGCCCAAGAATGCAATGAGTACAAAAGGTATCGTATCGAACAGATAGCCCACAATGGAGCTTCCTATCGTGCGCACCCAAAGGTGTCGTCCTCTTGTATATTTCTTTATGCGCTCCATAAGCCACGCATTAGAAAGTTCACCCATCAGGAAGCCCACAAGCGACCCCACCACTATTCTCGGCACGTAGCTGAAGATTGTGTTGTACGACGCAGCCGAGGCATCGAGATAATCGAGCGAGGGCAGCCACACTCCAATCTGAGTGCATACAACCATCATTATGTTGCAGAAGAAAGTGAGCCATATTACCTTGCGTGCAGTGCGGTAGCCCCAAATTTCGGTTAGCACGTCGCCCAGCATATAGGCAAAAGGAAATGTTATTGTACCCGCGTCGAAGTAAAAAAGGCCAAAGAAACCTATGACTTTTACAGCCATCACGTTCGACACCAAATAGAGAGTGACAAAGAATGCTGTCACGACAACGAGCGGCATTGTGCCGTCTGCTCGGTTTTTGAAAGGGTTTTCCGATACCTTATCCATAAAATCTCTGTTTTGTATTTTTCGGTTGCAAAGATAGGAGTTTCTACTGTGTTTGCGGCAATTTATTGTACGTTTTTTTCATAAATACTAAAAAAACAGTGCCGCGATACCAAAGTAAACGATATTATGGTTCAGTAGAAATTTACTGTGGATAACAATTCTTTCAACCACCTTCTCGGTGTTATTTTTCGGCTATTCTCTCGTTGTAGTATTTTCTTCTGCTTTCTTTTTTTGCGAAAAAAAGAAACAAAAAACCTTGCACAAAAGAAATTGTCGCAAGTTCCCTTTGCTCGTGCCGCAGGAATGCGTGCACTCGGTCGGGTACTTGCT
>JAFZIA010000092.1 GCA_017554605.1 Bacteroidaceae bacterium | reverse complement strand
TGCGGCACGAGCAAAGGGAACTTGCGACAATTTCTTTTGTGCAAGGTTTTTTGTTTCTTTTTTTCGCAAAAAAAGAAAGCAGAAGAAAATACTACAACGAGAGAATAGCCGTAAAATAACACCGGGAAGGTGGTTGAAAGAATTATTATCCACAGCAAATTTCTACTGACCCAGAATAGCGGCCGACTAAAATCATATTAGTCAGCCGCTATTCTTTGCTTATGGTGAGTATTCTGTTCCCTTGTTATTAAGCCTTCAGCAACGCTTCCTCGGCATTACGGGCCTTGTCGAAATTCATAGCCTCGTAGATGCTGTACATTGTTTTTCTTATCTCCTCGGTGCAAAGGTTGCCGATGCTGCCCTCGTGTGTGTGGTGCACCTCCTTGTTTGGTACGAATGTGCCTGCCTCAATATCGAGACCAACTTTCTTATATGCGTCGCGGAAGGGCATTCCTTCGGTGGCAAGACGGTTCACCTCTTCTACGCTGAACATTGCATCGTAGCGGCTGTCGTTGAGGATTTCCTTGTTTACCTCAATGCGCTCAATGATGTATGTTGCCATTGCAAGGCAGTCCTTCAGTTCGGCAAATGCAGGCAGGAATAGTTCCTTGATAACTTGCAGGTCGCGGAAGTAACCGCTGGGCAAGTTGTTCATAATCATTGTGATGTCCATAGGCAATGCTTGCAGGCGGTTGCATTTTGCACGCATAATCTCGAATACATCGGGGTTCTTCTTGTGCGGCATAATGCTGCTGCCTGTGGTGCACTCGGCGGGGAGTTTTACAAATCCGAAATTCTGCGAGTTGAACATACAGGCGTCGAATGCCATCTTCGACAGTGTGCCGGCAACGCTTGCGAGTGCAAAGGCTATGTTCTTTTCGCACTTGCCGCGTCCCATCTGTGCATACACCACATTGTAGTTCATAGAGTCGAAGCCCAGCAGCTCTGTTGTCATTGTGCGGTTGAGCGGGAACGATGAACCGTATCCTGCTGCCGAACCCAACGGGTTGCGGTTGCACATCTTGTAGGCAGCCTGCAAGAAGAGCATATCATCGGCAAGGCTTTCGGCGTATGCACCGAACCACAGGCCGAATGATGAGGGCATTGCCACCTGCAGGTGTGTGTATCCGGGAATGAGCACCTCCTTGTGCTTCTCGCTCTGCTGTTGCAGTGCGTCGAAAAGGGCAACTACTGCCTCGCAAATCTCCTGCAGCTCGTGGCGTGTGAAGAGCTTGAGGTCGACAAGTACCTGGTCGTTGCGCGAGCGTCCGCTGTGTATTTTCTTGCCAATGTCGCCCAGCTTGCGTGTGAGCATAAGCTCTACCTGTGAATGTACGTCCTCTACACCCTCCTCTATAGTGAAGTTCCCCTCGCGGGCTACAGTGTATATGTTGCGCAGCTCGCCGTGCAGCTCCTGCATCTCCTCGGCAGTGAGCATTCCTATGCTCTCGAGCATAGTGCTGTGTGCAAGTGAGCCCAGCACGTCGTAGGGGGCGAGCATAAGGTCGAGCTCGCGGTCCTTACCCACTGTGAAGCGCTCAATCTCGGGGTTCACGTCGATATTCTTTTCCCAAAGTTTCTTTGCCATAATCGTATACTATAAACAAGAGTGTGTAAGAAAAATTCCTTCCACACTCTTGTATGGTTGTTCCGTAACTGTTTGTCAGTATTGTATCATTGCCAATGTGTCGGCAATCTTCTCAAGACCCTCCTTGAGGGGCTTCTCTATCATTCCGCGCAACATAAAGTTAAGTTCGGCTTTTGCCACTATACGCATTTTTGATGCTTCGCTGCCGTCGGGAATTATCTGTATCCACAGGTTCATAGGGATTGGAGAACCTACAGCCTTGAATTTTATGCACTTGGGTGCTTCGCGCTCAATGATTTTTATTGTAACCTTGCCTATGGGTGCAATCTCTATTGTCACTTGGTCGTGGTCGTATGCAAACTCCTGTATCTTGTCCTTGGGAAGCTTGTCCTTGAGTGCCTCAAGGTTGTTCAGGTCCTCGAGTTTTGCATATACACGTTCCTGTGAGTAGGGTATGCACTTTACGCTACTTTCGTATTGGCTCATAGCGGTTTACTTAAGGTCGTTTCTCCACTCCGAGGGGTTTGCTCTCCACTCCTTGAGTGTGGGCATCACCTCTTCGGTTATGTAACCTGTTGCTTTTGCTGCTTCGAGCACTGCCTCGTAGTCGGTGAGGGTGAGGAGCTTTACGCCAGCCTGTGCAAATGCCTCCTCGGCAACGCCGAAGCCGTATGTGAACGATGCTACCATACCTACAACCTCAACGCCTGCTGCACGCAATGCGTCAACTGCCTTAAGGCTGCTCATACCTGTAGATACAAGGTCCTCAACAACAACAACCTTTGCGCCGGGGTAAACGTCGCCCTCAATCTGGTTGCCCATTCCGTGGTCCTTGGCCTTGGGGCGTACATATACGAAAGGCTTTGCAAGCTCCTCGGCTACCAGTGCACCCTGTGCAATGGCTCCTGTTGCAACACCCGCAACAATGTCGGCCTCGGGGAACTCCTGGAGGATAAGGTTGGCAAGTCCCAACTTAACGCGTGTGCGCAACTCGGGGAACGAGAGTGTCTTGCGGTTGTCGCAGTAGAAAGGTGACTTCCAGCCCGATGCCCAAGTGAAAGGCTGTTCGGGTTGTAACTTTACTGCTTTAATCTTGAGCAGCTCGGCTGCAAGAGTGAGTTTTGATTTTTCTGCCATAGTAGTATTTGTTTATTTGGTTTCTTTTAGATTCTTTTTTTAGTAGCCCGGGGCATTCTCCTGTGCTGCTTGGCTCAACTTTGCGAAGATACATTTTTTTGTCAAAAAAAGCCTCTTTTCGATGCTCTTTTTTTAGGTGGGGGATTGATTTCTCTCTTTATTTTGTTTGTGTGTACCCCTCGTTCTTGAGCAGCTCTATCACTTTTTGCTTAAAATCGCCTTGTATGAGTATTTCGCCATCTTTTGCCGAACCTCCCACTCCGCAGCGTGTCTTCAGTAGGCGAGCAAGCTCCTTGAGGTCGTCGTCGCTGCCTGTGAAATTCTTTATCACTGTAACGGTCTTTCCTCCGCGGTGGTTCTTTTCTATGCTCACTCTCAGCTTCTGTTGCTGCTTGGGCAGTGTCTCAATTTCCTCCTTTTCATCGGTGGAATATTGGAAGTCGGGGTTTGTGGAGTAGACAATATTGAGTCTCTCTTTCCAGTCGTTCTTTGCCATAGTCGTTTGTTTCCTGTTGTCGCAAAAGTAGTGAATTTTATCGGTTTTACTGCAAAATTTATGCAGAATAAAAAAATAACGAGAGTTCTTTGGTTGGGCTGCCCGTTAGATAGTGCCTGCAAATTTTTCTTTTTCATAAAATAAGAGTAAATTTGCTACGTTGTTTATAATGCGCGCAGTATGCGCAGTTGTTTTTGAAGAATGGATACACAGTATAACATAGAAAAAGTGCCCGAGCCTACGCTGCGACGCTTGCCGTGGTATCTATCGGTGTGTCGTCTGCTTAAGTCGCAAGGCGAGACGTTTGTCTCATCGACACGTCTGTCGAAAGAGACAAATATCGTTGCATCGCAAATTGCAAAGGACCTCTCCTGTGTGAATATAGTAGGACGCACACGCGTGGGTTACGAGATTGATAATCTTCTCGATGTGCTTGAGCATTTTCTTGGCTTTACAACCGTCCACAAGGCCTTTTTGTTCGGTGCGGGCCAGCTTGGCAGTGCGCTGCTCAACGATACGGGTCTTAAGCAGTTCGGGCTCGAGGTAGTTGCCGCTTTCGACAATAATCCCAAGATTGTGGGGCACAGCGTGGCGGGTATTCCTGTGTATCACATAAGTGAGATTGCAACAAAAATGCGCCGCCACAATGTAAAGATAGGAATACTTACTGTGCCCATTGACAATGCGCAGGAGGTTGCCGACCGTATGGTTGTGTGGGGAATAAAGGCTATATGGAATTTTACTCCGCTGCGCATACGTGTCCCCGAGGATATTGTAGTACAGAATACATCGCTCTATGCTCATTTGTCGCTGATGTTCAACCGACTCGACAGTATGGAGGATAAATAATTATACCGTTATGAAGATAATAGCAGTTGGCAAGAATTATGCCGCACACGCAATGGAGTTTGACGGGACAGGCGAGAAGCCCGCTTCGCCAATGATATTTATGAAGCCCGATTCTTCTATCCTTAAGAACGGCAAGCACTTCTATCTACCCGATTGGCTTGGACGCATCGATTATGAATGCGAGATTGTGGTGCGCATTAACAAATTGGGACGTAGTATCCCGGCGCGCTTTGCACACCGGTACTACGATGCAATAACCGTGGGAATAGATTTTACGGCACGCGACCTGCAGCGTCAGCTTATAGCCCAGGGTGCTCCGTGGGAACTTTCCAAGGGATTCGACTGCTCGGCAGTGCTGGGCGAGTTTCGTCCCGTTGAGGGATACGACCTCTCGAACCTCGATTTTTCCCTTACGATAAACGACGAGACGGTGCAGAGCGGCAACAGCTCGCAGATGCTTTTCTCTGTCGATGAGATTATAGAGTATGTGAGCCGTTTCTGTACGCTCAAGACAGGCGACCTCATCTTCACGGGTACTCCCGCGGGAGTAGGTCCTGTGAAGATTGGCGACCATCTGAGAGGATATTTCGGCGACGAGAAAGTACTTGATTTCCGTGTACGATGAAAGTGATGAAAAGATTATTACTAATACTCTTTTTTGTGCTGTCTGCGGTTCTTCAGCAGGCAAATGCCCAGTTTGTCGAGGTTGATTGGGCGCAGTTGTCGCGCGACACCCTGTTGCCGCGATACTCCACTGTGCTTCCTCTGCCCGACGATGCCCGGCTCTACAGATACTCGGTAACAATAGAATATCCCGAGTTCAAGCCTATGGGCAAGGCCGAGGTGGAGCACTATCGCCTGAACGCTATGCGCGACACTCTTCCTGCCTATCCCTCTGTCGAGGCCTCTATCTCAACTGCGGCAAAAAAGCAGATGCTCGACGTATCTTTTGTGCCCGTGGTATATTCCGATGGGCAATTCTTACGCATCGAGTCCTTTAAGCTCGTGGTTAACCGTGTGATTGATGCGCAGCGCACAATGTCGCACGTAATGACACGTAGCGATGCGCAGGAGCGTTACGCGCAAAATTCGGTGCTTGCCTCGGGACGATGGGTAAAGATAAGCGTACCCTCAGAGGGTGTGTACAGGATAACCGCTGCCGAGCTTGCAAAAATGGGATTTAAGAACCCCGATAAGGTGCGCCTCTACGGCTATGGTGGCGAGACGCTCCCCGAGACCAATATACATCTGTTGCCCGATGACCTTGACGAAGTGCCTCTGTGGCGCGAGCAGGGCTATGTGCTCTTTTATGCAAATGGCACAATAAACTGGAGATACGAGGGCGGACGCTTCCGTCACCGTCAGAATGTCTATTCGCAGAGCAGTTATTACTTCCTCACCGAGAGCGAGGAAGCGCCGCTTGCCTTTCAGCGCAAGGAACTTACTGCTTCGTCCAGTATATACAGCACCTACCCCGACTATGCCCTTTATGAGAAAGAGGAGCATTCGTTATGTACCTACGGCCGCGTGTTGCTCGACGGCTACAACTACGCATCGGGACGCACACAGAGTTATAAATTCAGTCTGCCGGGAGTGATGCCCGACGAGCGTGCCACAATGGAACTGTCGTTCGGCAGCAGTGCAACGGCTACAAGCCGTGTCACGGCAAGCGTCAACGGAATACAGGTGGGCTCGCTCTCTTTGCAGCAGATGAGCGGCACCGACGTGGGCCGCATTTCGAATACCACAATGACAGTCTCTTCTCTGTCGGCAAATACTACAGTTACGCTCACACACTCTGTGCCCGATGCTACAATCTCGGGCCACCTCGATTATATCGAACTGAACTTTGTACGTGCACTTGCGTTGCGTGGCGCATACACCCTCTTCCGTGGCGACGCAAAGGAGGGCAATGCAACCTTCCGTATAGCATCGGCAACGGCCGATACCCGTGTGTGGGACGTTACTTCTCCCTCGGCAACGATGGAGTATGCGGGACGTCTCGATAACGGTACATTGTCGGTTGTTGCTCCCGCCGCTGTCACTTCTCGCCTTGTGGCAGTAGATGTAAAAGCGACCTTTCCATCGGTGAAAGTGGTGGGCGAGGTTAAGAACCAGAACCTGCACGCAATGGAGCAAGTGGATATGGTGATAATAGTGCCCTCGAACGGGGTGTTTATGCAGCAGGCCGAGCGTCTTGCCCAGGCGCATCGTACAATGGATAATATACGTGTTGCGGTGGTGACAGCCGAACAGGTGTTCAACGAGTTTTCATCGGGAACACCCGACGCGACAGCCTTCCGTCGTCTTATGAAGATGCTTTACGACAGGGCTGCCACGGCGCAGGAAGCACCAAAATATCTGCTTCTTTTCGGCGACGGATTTACCGATAACCGTCTGATAACCCTCTCGCGGTATAGCCCCGACAACTATCTTCTTACCTACCAGTCGGAAAACTCAACCAATGCGGTGCGCTCATACGTCCTTGAGGACTATTTCGGCTTCCTCGACGACAACGAAGGCAGTAGCCTGTTGCGCGACAAGGTGGATATTGCCGTGGGACGACTCCCCGTACAGACGCTGACCGATGCGACGGCTGTGGTAGACAAGATAATTGCCTATATGCAGAACAGGGTTCCAGGTGCCTGGCAAAATGTCATTGTGCTTATGGGTGACGATGGTGACAAGCTCATTCCCAACCAGCATATGAAAGATGCCGAGGCCATTGCCGATATTTTTACGGCCAACTACCCCGAGTATATAATCGACCGAATATATTGGGACGACTATCCTATGGAGGTGCTTGCCACGGGTAATAGCTATCCTCTTGTAACACAGGCTATATACGACCGTTTGAACGAGGGTGCGCTCATTGTGAACTACTCGGGACACGGAAGCGCAAATGTCTTTTCGCACGAGCTCGTGTGGAAAGTTACCGATATGGCGGCTATGGACTCACCGCGTCTGCCTTTCTGGGTGACAGCCTCGTGCGACATCACTCCGTTTGATATGAGCGACGGCTCAATGGGCGAGCAGGCTATCCTTAATCCTGTAGGCGGTGCAATAGGTCTTCTGACAACAACCCGTACTGTGTTACAAAGTTATAATGCTCTTATAAATCAACAATTTATGAGGCTGCTTATGCGTCCTATGGACAATGGACTGATGCCCACTGTGGGCGATGCTATGCGCTTGGCAAAATGTGCTCTTATAGCAGGCAACGGCGACCTCTCCGAGAATAAACTGCAATATGTGCTCATTGGCGACCCTGCGTTGCATCTGCACATTCCGCAATACAAGGTGGTTGTGGAAAAGTTCAACAACGAGTCAGCCGACAGGCCTGGTAAGGTGTCGGCTGGCGGAGTGCTCTCGGTCGAGGGATACATCGCTACCCGCGACGGTGCTGTTGCAACAGACTACACGGGAACTGTTTCTCCCACGCTCTTCGACTGCATCGAGGACGTTTATACGCGCAACAACACTGGGCTTGGTTCGTTCAACTATCAGGCCTATCGTAAGCCTCTCTTTGCGGGTAGCGACTCGGTTGTGAACGGTCGTTTCAGCCTCACAATTCCCGTACCTATGGATATAAGCTACCGCAACGAGCAGGGAATGCTCAATCTGTATGCGGTTGATACGCTGGGAGTATCGGCACAAGGAGTGTACGACAATTTTATTGTAGGAGGAACAGCAGGGTCGATAAACAACGACGGCAAAGGACCACAGATAAGAATGTATCTCAATACTCCCGATTTTGTCGATGGCGACGAGGTTAATTCCACTCCCTGTCTTTTTGCCGAACTCTTTGACGAGAATGGCATAAACACAGTGGGTACGGGAATAGGACACGACATTATGGTGATGGTAGATAATGACGTTAAGCGTACATATAGCTTGAACAGTGTATACAAGCCCATAGTGGGTGATTATCGTGGCGGAACAATTGTCTTTCCCATTGAGGAGCTTACGCCGGGCGAGCACACTCTGTTGTTGCGTGCCTGGGACTTGTATAACAATTCTGCGGTAGATACCTTGCGTTTCAGGGTGGTTCCCGACCTTGCACCCGATTTTGTGAGCGTGGCAGTGTCGCCCAATCCTGTGCGTTACGGCGAGATGGCACAGTTTGTGTTCACCCACGACCGTCCGTCGTCGGCTCTCGATGTTACGGTCGAGGTGTTCAATATGCAGGGACAGACTGTGTGGAAGCATAGCGAGAGCGTAGTATCCGAGGGAACAACCTGCACTGTATCGTGGAATGTGACGGCAGGTGCGGGACAGCCACTGCCTACAGGCGTGTATCTCTATCGTGCCACAATATCCGACGCTTCGGGCATTGAGAGGTCAAAAGCGCAGAAAATGATAATCCTGAACAATAAATGAGCTCCGAATAAGTTATATAAAAGAGGCTGTTCGGGTAAAAAACATCGGTAAAAACATAAGAACAAGATAAAAACTATGATTGCAAAAAGAATATTGTTGTTGCTTTTGGGAGTGGTGCTTGTGCTCCCTGCATTGGCTCAGAAGGAGCAGTTCAATCCTGTGAATACGGGCGTTACCTCTCTTTCTATTGCGCCCGATGCGCGTGCCGGTTCAATGGGTGACGTAGGCGTTGCTACTGAACCCGACGTGAACTCGCAGTACTGGAATCCCGCAAAATATCCGTTCAACATAGCGCGTGCGGGACTCTCGATGTCCTACACCCCGTGGTTGCGCCAGTTGGTGAGCGACATCGACCTTGCCTATCTTACGGGTTTCTATCGCATAGGCGACTATTCGGCTGTCAGCGGTTCGCTCACATACTTCTCGCTTGGTGAGGTAATTGCCGAGGAGTACACCATTAAGCCCTACGAGTTTGCGGTTGATGTGGCATATTCGCGTATGCTCTCCGAGACATTCTCGGCTGCTGTGGCGCTGCGTTTCATCTACAGCGACCTGCAGTACGATTATGCCGAGGATATGGAGCCTGGAACAGCCTTTGCTGCCGACCTTGCACTCTACTACAACAACTACATTATGTTGGGCGAGCGTGAGTGTATGCTGGGACTGGGACTCAACGCTTCGAACATAGGTAGCAAAATATCGTATGACGGCGGAAGCACCAACGAGTTCATTCCCACCAATCTGCGTATTGGTGCGTCGCTGCTCGTTCCTTTAGACGAGTATAACACAATCTCATTCAGTGCCGACATCAACAAATTGATGGTGCCCACACGCCCCACCTACTCGCAGTTTATGAGCGAGGAGTATGCCGATGTTTCGAGCGATGACTCGCAGTATAACTCATACTACTCGGAGTACCAGGGTTGGCTGGAGTCTACAGGATACAACGATATTTCTTCTATTTCGGGTATATTCAAGTCCTTCGGCGATGCTCCCGGTGGATTTAGCGAGGAGCTTAAGGAGATTTACGGAGGTATAGGTGTTGAGTATTGCTATAACCAGCAATTCTCGTTGCGCGGTGGTTATCACTATGAGAATGAGTATAAGGGCAACAGAAAATATTTTACCCTCGGTGCAGGATTTAAGATGAATGTCTTCTCGTTGGACGCGGCTTACCTCATCTCAACGGCACAGAGCAACCCTCTCGACCAGACACTGCGCTTCTCGCTCTCTTTCGATATGGACGGATTGCGCGATATTTTCAGATACTGATATAAATGATTGACTATGATAAGAGTAGGTTTTGGTGTAGATGTACACCGTCTTGTAGAGGGACGCGACTTGTGGATTGGAGGAATAAAGATACCCTACGATAAGGGACTCGACGGACACTCCGATGCCGATGTGCTTATCCACGCAATATGCGATGCGCTGTTGGGTGCAGCCAATCTTCGTGACATCGGCTATCAGTTCCCCGATACTTCGGGAGAGTTCAAGAATATCGACAGCAAGATTCTTTTGCATCGTACAAACGAACTGCTTAAGGAAAGGGGGTACAGGATAGGTAATATCGATGCCACAGTGGCTGCACAGGCGCCCAAACTCAATCCGCACATCCCGACAATGCAGCAGACAATGGCGCAAGTGCTGGGGATAGACTACGATGCTCTCTCGATAAAGGCTACTACAACCGAAAAGCTCGGTTACGAGGGACGCGGCGAGGGAATAACGGCCTACGCGGTTGTTCTTATCGAGAAGTAAGAAACTGTTTTAGGAGATTTAAACAGTTTCTTATATTCGTCTTGCGGCAGATGTAATTTGGCATTCGCCGAAAAATCTGCAAGTAAACTTGTGCTTTTCCCGTTGCACTATTAATATATATGATCAGTTTCTAACTGTCTTAATAGATTTTTTAGATATGAGAAAATTTGTTTTGCGAAAATTGGTATTTGCAGCCATGATTCTTGTTGGCATCAATGTGTATGCTCACGATTTTGTGGTAGAAGGAATCTATTATAATTTTCTGGATAAAATCCAAAAGACCGTTGCTGTTACTTTTGAAGGTCAATATTCACTATATTTTGAAGAATATTCGGGGGATATAGTAATTCCTGCTACGGTAGAATATGAAGGTGTAACATATACCGTGACCGAAGTCAATGAGGCTTTTAATGGCTGTGAGAATGTCAAATCGGTATCGTTGCCTAATACAATAAAGACGATAGGTGGTTGTGCATTTCAAGGTTGTAGTAATCTGACATCAGTTGAATTGCAGGAAGGAGGCTTTTTGACAATAGGTGAATCTGCTTTTAAGGATTGTCAAAGCCTTACCGAAATTAACTTGCCATTGAAAACCTATAAAATAGGAAGTTTTGCATTTGGGGGCTGCGTGAAACTTACAAAAATGTATATTCCGGAATATGTCTATGAAATTGAATGTGGGGTGTTTGAAGGCTGTTCGGCATTGGAATCGATAGAGGTGAGTCCGGAGAACCCGTTTTTTGATTCAAGAGATAATTCTAACGCAATTATAGTAATAACAACCGATGAATTGATTGCGGGTTGTAAGAATACAATAATTCCGTCCACGGTAAGGTCTGTTTTGAATTGGGCTTTTAGCGGACATACTGGCTTGACGACTGTACATATTCCGGCAAGTTTAACCCGAATAGGCGAGATGGCTTTCTGTGGTTGTATGTTGGAAACTATCGCGGTAGACAGCAACAATGCTGTATATGATTCAAGAAATCAATGTAATGCAATAATTGAAACGGCTACAAATACATTGATACAAGGTTCTGGCAGTACAATTGTTCCCAATGGCGTGGAAGCAATTGCTAATTATGCCTTTAAGAGTATTCCAATTGCGAATGTTGATTTCCCTAATTCGCTTAAATGTATAGGCGAGGAATCTTTTGAAAATTGTACCAATTTAACAGCAATAAGTATACCGGACGGAGTTGTCTCAATCGGATACGGTGCTTTTATGAATTGTAAGAATCTGTCGGTTGTAAATTTGCCTGTATCTGTTGTGTCATTAGGGGGAGATGCGTTTATGAATACATTATGGATGAAGTCTCAGCCTAATGGAGTGTTGTATTTGAGTGATTTCGTAATAGGTGTTAAAGGAAAGAAACTTTCTGGAACGGTTACAATTAAAGATGGAGTTAAGGTTATAGCTGGATATGCTTTATATGACCAAACTGAAATGACTGATATCAAATTGCCGTCATCACTTGAACGAATAGGTGAAAGTGCATTTTCCAATTCAGGTTTGACGGGTATAAACATTCCGGAAAACGTTGAAATGGGCGAGTGGATATTCTCATATTGTGATAATCTTACCGATGTGGTTATAAATGAAGGAACGGCAACTATACCTGTGGCTGCGTTCTATCAATGTAAATCAATGAAGAGTGTCCGTCTTCCTGAATCAATAACAACCATTGCGGATGAAGCGTTTTGGTGCTGTACTGGGTTGGCCGAAATTAATTGGCCTTCACAAGTGAAAAACATAGGAAATCGCGCTTTTGGTAATTGCTATAATATTAAAGGCATAACATTGTCCGATGTCTTGCAAGGAATAGGTTATCAGGCTTTTGCAGGGTGCAAGAGTATTACAGAAATAACTATTCCTGAATCGGTAAAAGAAATTAAAGGCTATTCTTTTGAAGCGTGTGAAAAATTACAAACTGTATATTTCAATGCCATTGATTGCGTGACAGATGATGCTGTAAATACCCCATTCCGGAGAATAGGTCACCCTATAAAAGTGGTTTGTGGAGATAAAGCTAAGAATATAAACGATTCTATGTTTTCTGGTTCTGATGTCGCCGAAATTGATTTAGGTGAAGCTGTTGAAAAAATAGGATATTGTGCTTTCGAAGCATGCAAATTGAAAGAAATTAAAATCCCAAAATCGGTGACATCAATAGAATGTCACGCATTTCCATTTACTGATTTAGAGAGAATCGAGGTCGATTCCGAGAACCCTGTGTATGATTCGAGAGGGGGATGTAATGCGATAATTGAAACTGCAACAAACACTTTGATTCGTGGCTGTAAAAATACGATAATTCCGAACTCGGTAGAGATGCTGGGAAAAAATAGCTTTTATGGAGCAAAACTTATTAAATCTATTGTAATCCCGGAATCGGTGGATTATCTTGATTGTATAGTATTTGCTTATTGTTCAAGTTTGAAGGAAATAGTATGCTTGAATCGTCGACCGCCGGTATGTGCTTATAATACTTTTGGAGATGGCGATGGCTCCGATTTGACAAATTGCATTCTGAAAGTACCCAATGGAGCAAAATTAACTTATGTGTATGCCGAGAGTTGGAAACCTTTCTTCGTAGCTATTGAAGAGTTTAATGATGAGAATGTAACAATCGTGCAGGATAAAGCTGTATTCAATATTCCTATAGAAGCTGAAACCGTGTCATATAGGATTGGTATATATTCAGATGAAATAATGACCGATTTGATTTCGGAGGAGGAATATGCTGTATCATACACAGATAATGTGTCTTTTAATACTATTATAGTGCCATTGAGTGACCTTGAAAATGGAGTGTATTATTATAACATAATAGGTCTGGATGCAGCAGGAAATAGTGTTAGTAGTTATACAGGCGAGTTCGAGCTGGAATTTGTATCGGGAATGGCTGATGTTGTTGGTAAAACTCCATATGAGGTAGCGAGATATAACGACAGAGGAATGATGGTAAAAAGTCCTGTAACAGGATTGAATATCATCCTTATGAGTGATGGAAGCGTTAAGAAAGAAATTGTGAAATGATATATTGTAGGGAGGTTGCTAGGGACGCGGCGAGGGGATAACGGCCTACGCGGTTGTGCTTATCGAGAAGTAAAGCAAGGATAATATGAGTGTACTTTTTGCAAAAATATCACGTGGGGGCGCAATTGTTGTTGCGACCTTGCTGTTTGTGTCGTGCGCATCGCTCTCGCCCAGCGGAGTGGGGCGTGTAAAAAGGTACAATGTGTCGGGCAATGTGCCCGCGTCGTTCAACGGTGCAACGGTGGCTTTTATCTCCGATATTCACTATCCGAGTAAATTCACTCACAAGCGTCTTTCCAAAATGGTGCGCAAGCTGCGCTCCCTCTCGCCCGATATTATGCTGTTGGGTGGCGATTATGTGACGTCCAACGACTATCTTGCCGAGCTTTTCGATTCGCTCTCGGGTGTGAGGACCACATACGGCACATTTGCAGTGCTTGGCAACCACGAGCGCAGCAGGGCGCAGCTTGTAGACAGCGTGGCAAAGCTCTACGGAATAAGGCTGCTCAACGACGAGGCTGTTGCAGTGGGCAGCGGAGATACTATTTATATTGCAGGGGTGCGGAACTCCTTTCTTGTAAAGGATACCCGCTCCCCGTCCGACGCTGTAGCCGACAAGGGCTTTACCATTCTTGTGGCACATACGCCCGACTATGCGCAGGACGTCTCTGCCGTTGCCGATGTTGTACTCTCGGGGCACACACACGGTGGGCAGGTTACGCTCTTCGGACTCTATACTCCTGTGAAAAATACGCACTACGGCACACGCTTTCTGCGCGGAAAGAATTATACCGACAGTGGTGTGCCTGTGATAACCACCAACGGCGTTGGAACTTCGCGGCGCAAGATACGCTTCTGCGTGCCCAGTGAGATTGTTGTGCTGAGGCTGCGCAGGAAAGAGTAGTGTGCCGCGCTGTTTTTGCCTGTCTCATCAGGATAAATGTTTGTGTAAAATTTTGCTTATAGTTTAAAAAATGTAATTTTGCATCAAAATATGATAACAGAATGAAACTGAGCAAAAATACCTCCCTGCAAGGAGGACGATACAGCATTATAGAATCCATTGGTAAGGGAGGCTTTGGAATAACCTATCTTGCCACTCAGAGAGGACTCGACCGCACCGTAGTAATAAAGGAGTTCTTTATGAGTGACTATTGCGCTCGTGAGCGCGACACCTTGCGTGTTACATTCGGTACCGACAGCAGCCGCGGAATGATAGAACGCTTCCGCGAGAAGTTCGTGAAGGAGGCACGCAATATTGCCGCATTCGACCACCCGAACATTGTGCGTGTGATAGATGTCTTTGAGGAGAACAACACCGCATATTATGTGATGGAGTATCACAGCGCGGGCTCTCTTGGCTCGCTTGTG
>JAFZIA010000091.1 GCA_017554605.1 Bacteroidaceae bacterium | reverse complement strand
TGTCGCAAGTTCCCTTTGCTCGTGCCGCAGGAATGCGTGCACTCGGTCGGGTACTTGCTTGTCATTGCGGCTTACGGCTGTTTTAAGGGTGCTGCGGATCGCCCTCAGTTAGCCACGCTACGCGCGTCTAACTAGCGGTTAAACATACCTCGCACTGTTTCCTTAAAACAGCCTACCCGCAACCTGAATTTCTTTTCGGCGTGCAGTTGGTCTAAGATTTACCTGTTGCAATAGATGAAAAATATTAGTCATTCAATGTGAATTTCCCACACCTTTTTTCTACTGAGTCTTATTCAGTTGCAACGCCCGAGGTTGCACCATCGTAAGAATAAATAATATACTCACAACAAATTCAAGAATCGGCTCGAACTAATTTATAGAACCACCCTTTAATTAGAGTAACGGTATATCTATCTTACCAGCCAATAGCCAAAAGCGAGCAACGAGACTCCTGCAATGATGCTCGCAGCCACGTATGCAACGAAGCCGGGGATATTACCCTCTGCAAGCATCTGCACACTATCGTTTGCAAAGGTCGAGAAGGTTGTAAAGCCGCCGCAGACACCGGTAGTGAGCAGCAGACACCAGTGACTGCCCGGCGAGCCGCTCCTGGCAAACAGCGCAAACAGCACGCCAAAGACAAGACAGCCGACAAGGTTCACCGCCAATGTGCCCCAAGGAAAAGCCCTGCCGCACACATTTCCCATAAACGTGGAGAGCAGGTATCTCAATCCCCCGCCAATAAAACTGCCCGAAGCTACAAGTAACACCGATTTAAGCATTGCGTCAATACCCGTTTAATATAGTTATTCATTTACACAAGAAACGTCGGAGTGACAAGCTACATACACTCCGACGCCAATATTCCACTCAACTACTTGAGCATATTTGTTTTTTACTGGTGAACATCGCGCAAGAGGTCGTTCACAGTCTTTACAGGGTTGAATGTGATTAGGGGCACCTCAACAAAAACCGTGCTCCAGTCGCTCATTGCACCGTTCCACAATCCGGGAAGCTCCATCGCCTTTAGTTCGCGGCCATTCTTCGACTTGTGCGAGATGAATCCAGTGTTCTTGTCGACAAATGCGGGAAGGTTGAATTTCTCGCCCTTATAGTCCTTGACAGCGCAAACAAGGTCGACGGGGTTGAAGTGAGTGCCATTCTCGAACATTGCCTTGGCACGCTCGTCGGCCATATCAATCTGCGAGCTCTCCAGAATTTGCAGAGACACCGAACCGTCGGGGTTATATGCAAAGAACGGACCGCCACCGGGCTCACCTACATTCTTCACCATTCCACACACGCGAATGGGACGGTTGAGCTTCTTGCGCAGGTAGAGCACAAGCTCGCAATCCTCCATATGCTTTATCTCCTCGTGACGGCACTGCAGTTTATGCTGTACGAAGCGTATCATCTCCTCAATCTGCTCGTGGGTGTATTTTCCACTGTCAATGAGCTTCATATATTCGAATGCCTTTGCCTGAAGGTCGACAAGGATACCTGCAAGAAGCTTCTTGTATGTCACAGTGTCGCCTTTTAGCCTGTCAGGCACCACGTTGTCGATATTCTTTATAAAAATAACATCGGCATCAATGTCGTTGAGGTTCTCAATAAGTGCACCGTGACCGCCGGGACGGAACACAAGCGCTCCATTCTCGCGGAAAGGCTCATTGTCGGCATCGGCTGCTACGGTGTCGGTACTGGGCTTCTGCTCCGAGAATGTGATGTCATACTCGACATTGAACTTTGCCTCGTATGCAGGCTTGCACTCTGCCACAAGCGCCTGGAACAACTCGCGGTGGTCGGTAGAGACTGTAAAGTGGAGCTTCACTTTTCCGTCGGCAGCAGCATAGAGAGCGCCCTCGACAAGATGCTCCTCGAGTGCGGTGCGTGCCTCCTCGCTGTATGTGTGGAACTTGAGCAATCCCTTGGGCAGTGCACCGTAGTTCATTCCTGTGAAATCGAGTAGATTAAATACAACCTCCTTGTACTTGCCTGCCTCTACAAGTTCCTTTATCGACGCCGAGTGGTTCTTGATGCACATAGCGTCAAGGTCGCCATAGAATGCGAATTTCTCGATATTCTCAAAGAATTTCTTCTCAAAATCGGTGGTGGGAGCATCATACTCGGCACTGAGGAACGAGAACAGGTCCTTGAACATACGGCTTGCTGCACCCGATGCAGGAACAAATTTGAGTACGGTCTTTTTACCGCTACAAAACTCGGCCCATTTGCCTATGTATGCCTCAACCTCCTCGTCCGAGGGACAGAGGACGCCTCTTTCGGGGGTGGCAGCAGCATCGAGTTTAAGATAGGGGAAGCCTGTCTTGAATGTTTTCAACTGCTCGGCAAGTTGTTCTTCCGAGATACCTTTTTTTGCAAGTAATGCTTGGTCGGCTTTGCTAATCATCATACTATGTATTATTTAGAGTTTTTACGTATTGTTCCAGATTGGTATTGCGGCGGCTTGCGCTACTTCAATTTTCACACACTGAGCGTAATTTAATTTTTCTTTTCACAAAATAAATATAAATTTCTGTAATATCCGAAAAAATAAGAAAAGTTTTTCTTTATTTTTCTTCAAGGGCTATCTTATACTATCCTGCAAATATTTCCGGAGTCTGTTTTATACATCGGAACACATCGAACAGTACTGTCGACAGACACCAATAAGCATCATTCGCACAAATAAAAAATAGAATAAAATTTTCATACATACATTGCTTATTTGTATATTTAAGATAAACCTTGAATATACTCTGCACTCGCTTTGAAAAATACTGAAACAAGTTTCGTATTTCTCGCTCGTTTGTTCGTATATTTGCAATGTACATAAACGGGCAAGCTACTTGCCGACATCACAATAAACAAAAAAAACAGACAATGCAACAGACAACAAAAAGTGCCGTATCATCGGCTGCCTTTACCGACAGCAAGCCCCACTATGCCCTACTCGATGGGCTGCGAGGCGCAGCAGCCCTTATGGTTGTATGGTACCACGTATTCGAGGGATTTGCCTTTGCCAGCGGTGGAGTGATTGAGAACTTCAACCACGGACATCTTGGAGTAGATTTCTTCTTTATGCTATCGGGCTTTGTAATAAGCTACGCCTACGACGACCGTTGGCAAGATCAGAAGAATAACAGGCTTACACTGGTCGGTTTCTTCAAGCGCAGGCTCATACGTCTGCACCCGATGATTGTCCTGGGAGCGATAATAGGCTGTGTAACCTACCTGCTGCAAGGCGGCGTAAAGTGGGACGGCAGCGCAGTATCGTTCTCGCACACTATGATTGCCCTTGTGCTGGCAATGCTGCTTATTCCCGTACACCCTGGCGCAAGTTACGACGTACGCGGCAACGGCGAGATGTTTCCGCTCAACGGACCAAGCTGGTCACTCTTCTTCGAGTATATCGGCAATATCCTTTACGCACTGTTCATACGCCGTTTGAGCAACAAGGCACTGGGAACACTCACCGCATTATTGGCTATCGTGTGGGTGTGGTTCGTTGCAGCCGACATCTCGGGGTACAATATGATTGGTATAGGCTGGACCATCGACAATGCCAATTTCTTTGGCGGATTGCTAAGGATGCTGTTCCCGTTCAGCGCAGGAATGTTGTTGGCACGAAACTTCAGACCGATAAAGGTTAAAGGAATCTTTTGGATTTCCATTGCCGTGCTGTTCATACTTTTTTCAATGCCTTATATTCCCAAGAACGGCAACATCAGCCTGAACGGATTATACGAGCTATTCTGCATCATATTTGTATTTCCTGTCATTGTGTGGCTTGCAGCATCGGGAGAGACAGACGACAAGCTGTCGGGACGCGTGTGCAAATTCCTTGGCGACATTTCGTATCCGCTCTACATTGTGCACTACCCTGTAATGTATCTGTTTTATGCCTGGCTCATCGATAACAAATATTACACACTGGGCGAAACGTGGGCTGTCGTAATTATGGTGTTTGCAATAAATATCATTCTGGCATACGCCTCGCTCAAGCTCTACGACGAACCGGTGCGCAGGCTGCTTACAAAGAGATACAACAGAAAGTAATCGTACAAAATGATGGTGACCCAAAAGCAAAATGGGTCACCATCATTTTGTTGGAGGTTGAATAAAAAGAGTTATTTTCAGGCTTGCGCAGTCCCGAAAAAACCGGAGCTTACTAAGACTTTCAGGACAAGTGCAACAACAATAGAGTCAACCTCATAATTTAACAGGCAAGCATATCCCACCCATAATGCAAAAAACTTTTTTAGAAAAAATCAAACAGCTTCATTAAATATTTGCCGCGTGTCTTAAATAATTCAAAGCGTTTGTACTATATTTGCAAATAGAGATATTATGCTCTTGAACGACAAACACAATTTGAACAGACACACCCCGCACTGGCAAACGACACTTGTGCGGCAAAGGAAAAAAATTGTGACCGACAAGAACTTTCAATAATTAACCTTATTAATTTAATAAACACACATCTATGAAGAAATTTGCATTTGGAATTTTGTTCCTGTGTTGCGCATTAGTATCGTGCAACAGCAATGCCCCCACGGCAGACTACCGAGTAGTGCCCCTGCCTCAGGAGATTACCGACACCAACGGTGAGTTCACACTCAGCGCCCAGACAGCAATTGTCTACCCCGAGGGTGATGCTGTTATGCAGCGCAACGCCGAGTTCCTTGCCGAGTACATCAAGGAAAAGACAGGTATGGAGCTTACTGTAACAAGCGCAGCAAGCAGCAACGCCATCACACTTGAAATTGCCGAGGTTGAAAACCCCGAAGCCTACACACTCACAGTGGACAAAAACGGCGTAAAAATAGGCGGTACAGCAGCCGGAGTATTCTACGGTATACAGACACTGCGCAAGGCCATTCCCGCCGAGAAGTGCAGCAGCGTGGCTCTTCCCGCAGTTGAGATTAACGACTATCCCCGCTTCTCGTATCGTGGAGCACACTTCGACGTATCGCGCCACTTCTTCAATGCCGATGAGGTAAAGCGTTTCATCGATATGCTCGCACTCCACAACATCAACCGTCTCCACTGGCACATCACCGACGACCAGGGCTGGCGTATCGAAATAAAGAAATACCCCAAACTCGCCGAGATTGGCGGTTATCGCAACGAGACTGTAATTGGACGTAACACCGGCGTTTACGACGGTATTGAGTATGGTCCCTACTACTACACTCAGGACGAGTGCCGCGAAATAGTAAAATATGCAGCAGAGCGTCACATCACCGTAATACCCGAGATTGACCTTCCCGGCCATATGCAGGCAGCCCTTGCTGCATATCCCGAGTATGGTTGTACAGGCGGCCCTTACGAGGTATGGAAGATGTGGGGTGTATCGGACAACGTACTCTGCGCCGGTAACGATGCAACACTTTCATTCATCGAGGATATTCTCACCGAGGTCATCGACATTTTCCCCTCGGAGTACATTCACATCGGTGGCGACGAGTGCCCCAAAGAGCAATGGAAGGTTTGCCCCAAATGTCAGGCACGCATAAAGAAGCTCGGCATCAAGGGCGACGACAAGCACAGCGCCGAGATGTACCTGCAGAGCTTCGTTATCAACCACGCCGAGAAGTTCCTCAACAGCAAGGGACGTAACATCATCGGTTGGGACGAGATTCTCGAGGGAGGCCTTGCACCCAACGCAACCGTACACTCTTGGCGCGGTGTAGCAGGCGGACTCGAGGCTGCAAAGCAGGGCCACAACTGCATTATGTCGCCCAACGACTTCCTCTACTTCGACTACTACCAGACAAAGTACATCGAGGACGAGCCCCTCTGCATCGGCGGATACGTTCCCGTGGAGAAGGTGTACAGCTTTGAGCCCTACCACGAGTCACTCACTCCCGAGCAGCAGAAATACATCATCGGCGTTCAGGCCAACCTCTGGACCGAGTATGTACCCGACTTCAACCGTGTAGAGTATATGGAGCTTCCCCGTATGGCAGCTCTCTGCGAGGTACAGTGGTGCAAGCCCGAGAACAAGAACTACGACGACTTCAAGAAGCGTCTGCTCAACCTTATCGACATCTACGATATTCATCAGTACAACTACGCAAAGCACCTTTTTGAGGTTGTAGCAACATTCTCTACCGACATTGAGAACAACGCTGTGATGGTAAACCTCAGCACCATTGACAATACCCCTATTTACTATACAACTGACGGCTGCGAGCCCACCACCGCATCGGCACGCTACGAGGGTCCCATTGCTATAAAGGAGGCTTGTACATTCAAGGCCAAAGGCATTGGCGCGACACGCACCACAAAGACCTTTACCGAGAGTATCCTCTTCAACAAGGCTACCGCACGCCCCATCACCCTGTTGCAGCCCACCAACCAGCACTACAACTTCGACGGTCCCTTGACACTCGTCGACGGTCTTACCGGCAGCCCCAACTACCGCACAGGACGCTGGTTAGGCTTCAGCGAGAACGATTTTGAGGCAGTGGTCGACCTTGGCAGCAGCCAGGAGGTTTCATCGGTTACAATAAATACAAGCGTAAACAAGGAAGACTGGGTATTCGGTGCACGCGGTATTGTCGTTTCTGTATCGGAGGACGGCGAGAACTACACAGAGGTAGTAAACGAGAGCTACCCCCAGATGAAGAAAGAGGACGCCGACAAGATTTACACACACAAGCTCGACTTTGCAGCCACAAAGGCACAGTACGTAAAAGTAAAGGCGCTTGTAGAGGCATCAATGCCCGCTTGGCACGGTGCAGCCGGCAGAAGATCGTTCATCTTTGTCGACGAGGTTATCGTTGAATAAAAGAAAGCGGAGTGCAATGTGCAATAGCACAATCCATACATAAAGTACAAACAAGCAATTGCATATTGTACAAACAGACCAAACAAGAGGGGGTGACTGAAAAAAACAGTCACCCCCTCTGCTCATATAATACACAATCTATGTCCAGAAGGAAAAGTTATGAGTAATCACTGCAAGTTCCTACAGAACCATCATCAATCACTCATTCAACAGCACCGTATCCACAACAACCGAATCGCCGGCCTCAGTTTGGGGCTTGTATTCGGGGATAGCCATCAGGCGCGCCACAAGCGAATCGGCAATAATGTCAAAAGCAGGCCTATTCTCTTTGCTCACAGGCTTCTTGGGCTGCGATTTTATGGTAAGCGGGTCGATGGGCTTGCCATTCTCGTGCACACGGAAATCGAGGTGAGGACCTGTAGAGACACCGGTTGAACCAACATATCCGATGACCTGCTTCTGCTTGACGAGGTCACCCTCCTTGAGTCCTTTTGCAAATTTGGACAAGTGCATATATGTTGTCACGTATGCCGTATTATGGTGGCGAATCTTCACATAATTGCCGCCACCGTTTGCCTGATAGCCCTTTTTGATGACCTTACCGTTACCGATGGCATATACAGGTGTACCCGCAGGCGCTGCGTAGTCGACACCGTGATGGGGACGGTTAATCTTCAGCACCGGGTGGTAGCGGCTATTGGTAAACTTGGACGATATACGGTAGAAATCGAGAGGAGCCTTGAGGAATGCACCCTCGAGGCTGTTACCGTCGATGTTATAATAGAGTCTCTCGTTGTCCTGCTCAAAGGGAATGGCATACACAGTATTGCCCGACGCGCGGAACGAGGCTGCGTGTATGCGATAGTTGTTCAATGGAGAACCGTTCACATATTCGCGCTCGTAAATTATGCGGAACTCGTCTCCTTTTCTGATACCGAAGAAGTCGACCGACCACTCGAAAATCTTAGTCATCTCAACCACGATACCTGCCGAAACGCCCGCGTCCTGCATTGCCACCCACAACGATGATGCAATCTTCCCGGCAGCCTCGCCTTTGCGCCACTCCGAAGGGTTGCTGTACCTGACAGCGGTGCAGTTGTCCTGCAGGTCGAACACCACGTAATACTTGACATTCTCCTCGAACACAAAATAATGAGGAGTAGAAAGCGAGTCCTTGTCGCACAGCACGGCAACACTCTGTCCTGGACGCACCTTGCGGGCATTGAACACCGTGTCGGGACACTGCGACATAAGATGTATTTGCTTGGGGGTTATTCCGTGCGGGAGAAGAAGGTCGGACAGCGTCTGCCGGCGACGGAGCGTGTCGTACACAACATCAAACTCTTCTATCGGCAGGCCGTACCGCATCACCACCTCTTTCACTGCTACAGTATCGGCAGCAACTTCTTCTTGTGAAGCAGGCGTGGCATCGGAACAGGAGGCAACTGCAAGCAGAGAAGCTGCAAGCAGCGCCATCGGCTTGATTCTTTTTGAAAATACGGTGTATTTCATAGCTTTACTTATAATACTGTTAATACTTATTTTATTATTACCATCGTTGCACCGAAGCCATACTTCTGGAACGAGGCGTCCTGATAGAGGCAGCGGGGGTAACGGCGTTTAAGCTCCTGCATAATGGCATTGCGCAACACCCCTTCGCCCTTGCCGTGTATAAAGACTATCTTCTTTCCCTTCTCTTTCAGATGTTCGTTTATCGTATTACGGACAACCTCGAGCTGATGGTTGAGAATATCAAAGGCATTGAGCCCTGCTGTCGTTTCCAAAAGGTTATGTGCGTGGAGGTCCACCTCCAATATATCGCTGCCCTTTGCTATTTTAGGCTGCTGCTGGGCGGGCTGCGCCTCGCCTCTTTTCTTCTCGAGGATTACGCGCTGCACCTCCTCGGCATCGGCAAAAATCTCCTTTGTGGGCTTATCGTCGGTTACAATATCATATATCAGGGCACCCTCGTCGAAGAAAGGATTCTCGCGGAACAGATGCAGCTTGTAGAACTTCACCGTATCGATGCGGCGCTCTACGCTCATCGCTGGCTTGGGGACGTAGGCCTTATCGTTCTTGAACGGAATCAACTGCACGCTCACTCGCTCCATTGAATTGAGTTCTTCGCGTGTAAACTCCTCGAGGAACTGCTTGGAGTTGGGCTCAAGCAATCCGTGCGCGCGCGCTCTCCAGTTGCGTCCTTCTACGGTTGAATATGTAAAATAGAGATAATAATTGCTGTCGTTTATTATATACGCCTCGAAATTGGTGTTTGAGAGCGATTTCTCGTCCACAGGTAGATAGGCAATCATCACATTGAGCCTTTCGCCCTCGGGACGCTCCACGGGACGGAAAGAGACAACGGGCACCACCTCGTCATCTTCGTCACTGACCGCTATTTTTGCCGCTTGCGGCTGACGTGCCTTCTTCGGCTCTTCCTTGGGAGGAAGGTTCTTCTTCTGGAAATTGTATTCGTTTGTCTCCACCGCCACACACTCTCTTATGGGCATCGGAATCTCGAATCCGTCTTCTCCCCTAACTATTACTGTATCTTTTCCGCGCAGTGCAGTCACCACACCTCCGCCTGTTTCGTGAATGAAACGTACTTTATCACCTACTTTCATCTTAATAATATTTTATTTGTACGTTGTCCGGAAATTTTGTGTAAAACCCAAATGCCCGCAGAGCATAGGGAACAGCCATTCGCAAAAGGCCGCACAAACAGCATTTGCCATCAGGAATGCAACTTTGGAACAACGCATTGTTTTACCAATCCTGAATAATTTCACTCCCCTATCGGCAACTTCAGGAATTCCTGCTCAAAGTTCGGGGTAAGCATTTGCCGGCCTATCGCCTCGCGTATCTCCTGCAGCGTCCAGAAGCGTCCGCCGTCGAGCTCGTCGCTTGGCAGGACCTCACCATCGTACACCGCCTTATATACGTATATGAGCTCTTTCTCGCGCTCGCTCTCAAAAATATACCGCACAAGGAACTGCGGGTCAATGCCCGAAATGCCAAGTTCCTCGTGCACTTCCCTGTGCAGCGCAGTGCCAATGTCCTCGCCCCAATCGACGTGGCCGCCCACTGCCGTGTCCCACTTTCCGGGCTGGATTTCCTTCCACATCGGGCGCTGCTGAAGATAGAGCCTGCCCTCACTGTCGAACAAGTGCAGATGCACCACCGCGTGCAGCAGCTTGCTGCCATCGTGACACTCCCCTCTTGTCGCAGAACCAATCACATTGCCGTCCTCATCTACCAACGGCAGGAGTTCGGCATTATTGTCGCTTTTCATTGTATCATCTATTTTGCACAAAAGTACAAATTTAATACTACAAAAGCAAATTATCAATATCGAGTATTATGCGCCGTGCCCCTTTTGTGAGATTATACTTGAACGGGAGACGGTCGAGAATCATAGTATTCACAGGTACTCCTGCAGCATCGGGAACGGGGATACACACTGTACCCTCGGTAACCTCATACACCGTATCGCTCTCGTGCGTATATGAATAGCGGACGAGAATAAGCACCGAGTCGCCTCCCGAGCAGTGCCGTGCGCTGAATGTGTCGCACGCATACAACGCACGGGAATTTTCATAATCGGGAAAGGGTGAGCGGCAACAGGTATCCACAGTCCCGTTGTTCCCGAGAATCTCGACCGGCCCGATGGTATAAATGTCATTCCCGTGCAATGTCTTTTGCCGGACAACAAGCTCGAGCATTCTGCGCTGGCCGGCGTATGTTACAGCGTCAAGGAGTTTGTGTCGCAGCTCCCCGGCAACCTCCGTCCTTGCACCTCTATCGCCACTGCCGCTACAGGATAGAAGGAGAATGAACATTAAAAACATAATAACTTTACGCGTCATTTTCTTACTGATTACCAATAAGAAACAGCGTAAAGTTAAATAATGTTCACCTGCATCAAGGAATGAGCAATGAGCTGTCGCCGTAACTCAGGAAACGGAAACCGTTGGCAAGCGCATAATCGTAAATCCTCTTCCAGTCGCCCCCGACAAATGCCGACACGAGCAGCAAAAGCGTGCTTTTCGGTTGATGGAAATTGGTCACTATTGCTTTTACAATGTGATATTTGTATCCTGGAGCAATTATAATCTGCGTATGCGAATGCAGCCTGTCGACACCGCGGCGCTCAATGTAAGCGGCAAGAGCTTCGAGAGCCTCAAGAGACGTGAACGCGCTGCTGCTCTCATACGGTAGCCACTGCGTCACGCGCAGCTCCTCCTCGGGAATATCGGGACGCTCGTGCACCATAGTTCCCAGATAATAAAGGCTCTCAAGCGTACGCACCGAGGTTGTACCCACCGCCACAGCCGAGCCGCCCGCCGCAATGAGTTTTTTGAGCAACGGCAATGTCACCTCGATATATTCTTCGTGCATTTCGTGCTCACCTATCGACTCACTCTTCACAGGTTTGAATGTACCCGCTCCCACGTGAAGGGTTACCTCACCCAGCTCTACGCCTTTTTGCTGCAATGCCTCCATCACAGCCGGAGTAAAATGCAAGCCCGCCGTCGGAGCAGCTACCGAACCTTTTATTTTTGAATATACAGTCTGATAGGTTTCCTTGTCCTTCTCCTCGGTGCGGCGGTTAAGATAGGGAGGAATAGGAAGTTCACCTGCCACCTCCAACAGCTCGGCAAATGAACACCCTCCGTCCCAAGTGAAACGCACCACATTCACGGCACCCATCTCTACCCTTTCGGCACACAACGTAACCTCCTTGCCGCCTACAGTGAACTGTTGTTTGAGTATGCCGCTCTTCCAGCGCGAAGAGTTTCCGACAAGACATTGCCACGAGCACTCCCTGCTCTGCTGGAATATGAGCTGATAATCGTTGGGCGACTCAGGTTCGAGACAAAAGACCTCGATTGTCGCACCCGTCTCCTTGCGGAAACGCAGACGTGCCTGTATGACCTTAGTGTTATTGAAAATCATCAACGAGCCGGCTGGAATATGCTCTGTCAATTCCCCGAAAGAACCGTGCGATATTTCACCCGAACGGTAGAGCAGCAATTTCGACGTATCGCGCTGTGCAAGCGGATATTTAGCTATTCTTTCATCGGGCAGGCTGTAATCGTAGTCGGCAATACCAATGTTACGTGTATCTGTCATTTTTTTACTCATTTCTTGAATAAAGCGGGCGACTATGATTTAGTCGCCCGCTTCTATCTCAACATTTTTGCAAACCGTCAGCTTGTAAAAATGCTACTTGTGCAATTATTATTCTGCAACTTCAGCAGTCTCAGCCTCTGCTACTACAGTGAAAGGAACCTTAACAGCAACCTCCTTGTGGAGTTTTACAGTTGCTGTGTAGCTACCTACTGCCTTAACAGCCTCAACAGCGATAATCTTACGGTCAATCTCGAAACCGAGCTTTGCGAGCTCCTCTGCAACCTGCATTGCACCAACTGAACCGAAGATTGTACCTGTCTCGCTTACCTTAGCAGCGATTGTAAGAGCTACAGCCTCCAACTTCTGACCAAGCTCAACTGCATCAGCCTTAATCTTAGCGAGCTTGTGTGCACGCTGACGAAGGTTCTCGGCCAACACCTTCTTTGCCGAAGGAGTAGCGATGACAGCCTTACCTGTGGGGATCAAATAATTACGGCCATAACCGTCCTTAACCTTTACTATATCATCTTTGTAACCAAGGTTGATTACGTCTTCTTTAAGTATCAATTCCATAATTATTCCTCCTTATTATTTCATCATATCAGTAACAAAAGGCAGCAAAGCCAAGTGACGTGCACGCTTAACAGCCTGTGCAATGCGACGCTGGAATTTCAAAGAAGTACCAGTGATACGGCGGGGAAGCAACTTACCCTGCTCGTTCAAGAACTTTTTGAGGAACTCAGGATCTTTGTAGTCGATATACTTGATACCGTTCTTCTTGAAACGGCAATATTTCTTCTTGATGACATCAACCGAGGGAGGTGTCAAATATCTGATTTCTGAAGGTGTCTGTGCCATAATTAATCCTCCTTATTTGCTTTTAAACTTCTTCTTTTTGCTGCATACTCTGCTGCATACTTATCCAACTTAACAACCAAAGAGCGGATAACACGCTCGTCGCGACGATACTGAATCTCGAGCTTAGAGATTACCTTAGGATCGGCGTTGAACTCGAGCATTACATAAAATCCGGTTGTTTTCTTGTCGATGGGGTAAGCAAGTTTCTTAAGACCCCAATTCTCCTCATTGACAATCTCAGCACCTTCAGCTGTGAGAAAGCCTTTGAACTTCTCTACCGCTTCCTTCATCTGAGAATCAGACAAAACGGGAGTTAAAATGAAAACGGTTTCGTATTGATTCATTTTTTTAGTTAATAAATTTGGTTAAACATTCGTTTATCTAAACGCGGGTGCAAAGATAGGCATTTATTTTGATATTACAAAGCTTTAGGGCAATGTTTTTGCAAACAAATGAATTAAGCAGTAAAAGAACGGAGAACGACGGCTTTTTCCATAGGCAACACACCACTTTACCTTGGTTATCCTATAATATATAAAGATAAGAAGCTGTTTAAATTTCTAAAAAATGTTTTTCTTATATTGGAAGCCGTTATTTCGTTGTTTTTTTATGTTCAAAATTACCCGTTTCCTTCTTTCTCTCGGTTACGTAGCCCGCTACGCGCCCTCTGGAAAATAATAAAACTTTCCAGTCTTGACCTATAAAAAACTTAACGATATAAATTTAGACAGTTCTAAAAAGTCACGGAATACACAAACGGCATATAAAATTAAACACTTTAAAATAAATTTTAGCCTAAAAAATTTTATTCTCTGAAGATTTATGTGTTACTTTGCAAACAGGAAATAAATTAAACTTATTATACTTATGAAGATATTGAAACACTTGGGACTTATAATTATGCTCATCGCAGCAGTAGTCCTTGTACTTAGCTACTTCCAAGGTTGGTCAAACAACAACACCATCACTATGAGTTCACTTGGCAGTATGATCTTAGGTCTTATTTTGTACGTAATCGGCGGCAAGAAGAGCCTCGAGAACAATTGATTCTACAATTTACCGATACAATATAAAAGAGACACAATAATGAGGGTGAGCCAAAAGCCCACTTTTAGAACAAGCAGCCCCTGTCAGAATACGTTCTGATAGGGGCTGCCCTCTTTGCGAAATGACTTTTGAGTCACCCTCATTATTGTCGTAATATTCCTCGGGATTATTCCTCAACGATTGGAGCTATGAGCTTATAGCCCTTGCCGTGTATGTTTATAATCTCGATAGAGGGGTCTACTTTGAGGTGCTTGCGGAGCTTTGTGATATAAACGTCCATACTTCGTGCATTGAAGTAGTTGTCGTCTATCCATATAGTTTTAAGCGCAAAGTCGCGTTGGAGAATCTCGTTTGTGTGCGCGCACAACAGACTGAGCAATTCCGACTCTTTTGTAGTAAGCTTTGTCTGCTCGCCGTCTATAGTAAGGAGCTGCTTCTGTGTATCGAACTGAAAACGTCCAATCTTGTACATTGTATTCTCCTTGCTCTTCTTGCCACACACGCGACGAAGCACCGCCTCTATACGGAACACAAGCTCTTCCATACTGAATGGCTTTGTAATATAGTCGTCGGCACCAATCTTGAAGCCTTCGAGAATATCCTCCTTGAGAGCCTTGGCAGTGAGGAATATTATAGGTATCTCGGCATTTGCCGAACGTATCTCCTGTGCGAGTGTAAAGCCGTCCTTCACGGGCATCATCACATCAAGAACGCAAATGTCGAACTTGCCCTTCAAGAATGTCCTGTATCCTATTTCGCCATCGGGACACAATTCGGCACGATAGCCTTTAGCCTGAAGATACTCTCTGAGCAACATACCCAGATTCTCATCATCTTCGCATAGCAAAATACTCTGTTTCTCTTCCATAGTCAAATTATTTTAAAGGTAATACAATTACAAATGTTGTTCCCGAGCCAAGCTCGCTCTCGGCGCGAATGGTTCCTCCGTGCGCCTGTATAATCTGCTTCACATAGGCAAGTCCCAGTCCGAATCCTTTTACATCGTGGACATTGCCCGTGTGCACGCGATAGAATTTATCGAATATCTTTTTAAGGTCCTCTTTTGCAATTCCTATTCCATTGTCGGTGAGCGTCATCACAAAGCGGCCATTCTCGTTCTTTGTAGAAAGTACAAGGTTAAGCGGCTCGTCGCGTTTCTTGTACTTGAGGGCATTGTCCATAAGATTGAATATCACGTTGGTGAAATGCATCTCATCGACAAATACATAGGGGTCATCGGCCTCCGGTTGCCAATCGATGCTTCCTCCGCCCTGCTCAACCTTTACGTTGAAGGTGTTTATGACTCCAGTGAGCAAGTCGTGCGCATCGAGTTCCTTCATTTTAAGAGCGGCAGTGCTGCGGTCCTCGAACATAGACATCTGGAGCACCTTGTCAACCTGGAAACGCAGACGCTTTGTCTCTCCTGCAATCACCCCGGACAAGCGGCCGAACATTTCGGGCGATTTTGACACAGCCTGGTCCTGCAGCATCTGGGCAGCAAGCGAGATTGTGGAGATCGGCGTCTTGAACTCGTGCGTCATATTGTTTATAAAGTCATTCTTAATTTCGGTAAGCTTCTTTTGCCTTACTATCATATACAGCGTTATAACGAATGTTACAAGCAGTACGAATGTAAAGAGTATCGAAGGAATCATAAATTTAACCGAACTGTAAAGATATTTGTTCAAAAGGTCGGCCGGGAAATTGAGCTCCAGCACTCCCATTCGTGTGGGAGGGTCGTTCTTGAAAATTATCTCCTTGTATGTATTCTTTGTAGAGCCCTTCACAAAATCGGAACACTTGAACACCTCGTGCCCGTCACCCGCCAGCACTCTGAAGTGATACTCCAGGCCTATTCCGTTATTCTTCAACTCCGACTTTATGCTCTGGTCGAGTTTCTGAAAATCTATCCTGTTCTGCAAGGGTTTCTCGCTGGCGCTGTATATCATATTATACACCACCTCGTCGAGCAGTGCCCTCTGGTACTGGTAGCGGCGGCGGAGCACATCAATGGCAAGGCGCTGCTGCTCCTTCATCGACAGTTGCCCCCTGTTGCCCGACTGCTTGAACTTTGGTATGCCGACAGTTGTATTTACCCTGGTGCTGCTCTCCACGGTAACACCATTCTTCATCATATAATGGTGCTCCATCGTAACAAAGCCGTCCTTCACACCCGAATAATGTATATCCTGCAAAATATCCTTTGTAAGATAATAGCGTGTCTCTTCGAGTTCGAGGTTATACGCCGCCTGATAGAGACTGCGCTTTACACCTTCCTCGAAATGCTGCCTGCGCATACGTACCATTGCCTCTATGTAACTCACCTGCATATATATGAGTCCCATACAGCAAATTCCCATAACAAGGCCTACAAACCAAATTACATTCTTTTTCATAGCGTAAAGATATACACATCATTCAAATAAAAAGCATTTTTGCCTTAACATTTAAGGCGCGTTTCATTTATTTAACAAAATAAGTTATTTTAATTAATAATTTATCAACTATAATCTTATCCAAGACTGCAATATTGCTAAAATCGCGATTAATTTAACTAAACAAAACAAAAAGGGGAACAGAATTCCTGTTCCCCTTTTTGCCAATATATTCTTCACAAATTATTCTTCGTCCTTCACTGCAAGCTCGGCAACGAGTTTGTTCTGAACGTCGCCGGGTACAAGTTCGTATGTCGAAGGTGACATAATGAACGATGCACGACCGCCAGTGAGCGAGCTGAGGGTTGTAGAGTACGAAGCCATCTCCTTCAAAGGAACTTTAGCAGAGAGTTTCTCGTAACCGTTCTCGCTCTCCATTCCCATAATCATACCGCGACGTCCCTGAATGTCACTCATAACGTCACCCATCTTGTCGGAGGGAACAAATACCTCTACATCGTAAACAGGCTCAAGAATCTTGGGGCCAGCCTCACGGAAGGCCGCGCTGAAGGCATTGCGTCCTGCAAGCATAAATGAAAGCTCGTTAGAGTCTACCGGGTGCATCTTTCCGTCGTATACGATTACACGTACGTCGCGTGCGTATGAACCGGTAAGAGGACCGCGCTCCATACGCTCCATTACACCCTTGAGGATTGCAGGCATAAAGCGTGCATCGATGCTGCCGCCCACGATACTGTTCACGAATACGAGCTTGCCGCCCCACTCGAGCTTAACCTCCTCTGTACCCTTTGCTGTAATCTTGAATTCCTGGTTGCCGAAACGGTAAACCTCCTGCAAGGGCTTGCCCTCCTCGTAAGGCTCTACAATCAGGTGAACCTCACCGAACTGGCCTGCACCACCCGACTGCTTCTTGTGGCGATAGTCGGCACGGGCAGCCTTTGTGATTGTCTCGCGATAAGGAATCTTGGGCTCCTCGAACTTGACACCCAACTTCTCGACGTGCTCCATACGCCATTTGAGTGTACGCAGGTGGAACTCACCCTGTCCGTGTACAATTGTCTGACGGAGCTCCTTAGACTGCTCTACCCTCCAAGTGGGATCTTCCTCGTGCATACGGTTGAGCACCTGCATCATCTTCTCAATCTCCGACTCGTTTACGGGCTTGATTGCACGTGAATATTTTGATGCGGGATATTTTACTAACGAGAATCTGTTGTTAGAATCCTTTGCATTGAGGGTATTGCCAATCTTGACATCTTTCAGTTTCACTGTGCAGCCAAGGTCACCTGCCTTCAGTTCGTCAACAGCCACGCGGTTGGCACCTGCACTGCAGAATATCTGCGAGATACGCTCCTTTGAGCCTCTGTCGGCGTTCAGAAGGTCGTCGCCAGCCTTGAGTGTTCCGCTCATCACCTTGAAGTAGTTGACCTCTCCGATGTGAGGCTCAACCGATGTCTTGTAGAAGAATACCGATGTGGGGGCTTCGCTGTCGTAGGGAACAGTCTCGCCATCGGCATTGACAGGCTGGGGCATATCGGCAACCTCGGGAGCTACGTTTGCAAGGAACTCCAAGAGACGGCTCACTGCAACGTCGGTCGAAGCCGAGCAACAGAGTACGGGATAAACGCTGTCGCTCTCGAGACCCATACGTGCACCCTTGCGGATTTCGTCGGTAGAAAGCTCCTCGGTCTCGAAGAATTTGTCCATAAGGCCTTCCTCATTCTCGGCAGCCTTCTCCACGAGCTCCATATGCAGAGCCTTGGCCTTCTCGAGCTCCGAAGCGGGAATATCCTCAACGATAGGCGCTTGGCCCTCGCCTGTGAAGGTAAGCTTCTTCATCAAAAGAACGTCGATGATGGTGCTGAAGCCAGGACCTGCATTGAGGGGATACTGTACGGGGACAACCTTTGAGCCATATATAGACTGCAACTGCTCAATCACAGTGTCGTACTCACATTTTTCATTATCAACCTGGTTAACGACGAACATCATAGGCTTATTCATCTTCTTCACATAGCGGAAGCAGTTCTGTGTTCCCACCTCTACGCCGTACTGGCCGTTGATTACCATCATTGCAAGGTCGGCCACTGTCAATGCACTCACCATACTACCTGCAAAGTCGTCGGAACCCGGACAATCTATAAGGTTAAGCTTCTTGCCGGCCTGCTCAATCTGGAATACTGTAGAGAATACCGAGTAGCCATACTCCTGCTCAACGGGGAAGTAGTCGCTCACCGTATTCTTTGACTCTACTGTACCTCTACGTTTTATAATACCACCCTCATAGAGCATAGCCTCTGTGAGCGTGGTTTTACCAGAGCCTGAACAACCGACAATTGCGATGTTCTTGATTTCGTTAGTTTGATAGGTTTTCATATAGTTTTTTAGGTTTTTATAAGAACAAACGGGAGGAATATCTGTCTGCGGCATTTTACCGTCTCTACAAATATTTTTTCCTTGTTTGTCTATTGGTTAATTAAAGTTTTTCAAAAGCGCCAACAATGTAGGTATTTTAGAATTGAAATGCAAATATAAACGGTGACTTTTTTAAAATTTTGACAAAAAAAGCTATCTTCGCATCGAATTCTGATATTTTATACAATAAATGGCAGGCATATATATACATATTCCATTCTGCAAGCAGCGCTGCCGGTACTGTGCTTTCTACTCGTGTACGAGGGGAAATATGCAGGAACGCTACGTGGCTGCACTTTGCCGCGAGCTTGAAGAGCGCCGCTCTTATATAAAAGGTATAATAGAGACTATATATATAGGCGGCGGAACACCCTCTACTCTACCGCACTCTCTCCTGGACCGGATTTTCGGGACCATATACAAATGTTATCCTATATGCGAGAATCCCGAGGTAACAATGGAGTGCAACCCCGACGACCTTACGGACGAATATCTTGCAGGGCTGCGCCGGCTGCCCATAAACCGGCTGAGTATGGGAGTACAGAGCTTCGACGACAATATACTGAAGATACTCGGCAGGCGCCACACAGCCCTAAGGGCACGCGAGGCAGTAGAGAATGCCCGCCTTGCAGGGTTCGGTAACATAAGCATAGACCTTATGTTTGCCCTGCCCACATCTACGCGCGAAAGCTGGCTCAGCGACCTTGAGACAGCCATCGCCCTGCGTCCTAACCACATTTCGGCATACAACCTCACATACGAGGAGGATACCCCTTTCTTTACAGCACTGCAGAAAGGCAACATTACACCTCTGAGCGAAGAGGAGAATATCGAGCAGTTCGAAATGCTTGTCGGCCGTCTCACAGCAGAAGGCTACCGCCACTACGAAATATCTAACTTTGCCCAGCCCGGTTGCGAGAGCCGCCACAACAGCAGCTACTGGCACGACGTCCCCTACATTGGCTGCGGAGCATCGGCACACTCGTACAACGGCAAGAAGCGTAGCTGGAACATAGCCGACATTGAGGAATATATAAAAGGGATAGAGACAGGGGCTCCACACTTTGAGATTGAGCATCTGAGCGAGAATGAGCGGTACAACGACGCAATAGTCACACGCCTACGTACAGCCGACGGACTTCCGCTGGAGTGGTTCCGCGAGAAATTCAACAAGAAGCTCTATGACTATATGTGCAGGAACATCGCCCCGCACATTGCCGGCGGCACACTGCAAGAGCGCGACGGCAGCGTGTCGCTCACCCGCGAAGGGATATTCATAAGCGACTCCATTATGCGCGACCTTATATATATAGAATAGGGATATATCAAAGGTACAAACAGTTTTTCGTTTCCATTTGCAGAAAATCCGAAGCAATTCACTATTTTTGCAAATAGTGCATACTGAAGAATAACAGCATCATACTGTCAAGCAAGCAAGAACATTATCACTAAATAACCACTATTATGAAAAAAATCTTTTATCTGTTACTGCTCACACTGCTGCCCCTATGCGGCAATGCGCAGAAGAAACTGACATTCGAGATTAAAGACGGAGACTTTTACGTGAACGGCAAAGCCACTCCCATCTTGTCGGGCGAGATGCACTACTCGCGCATTCCCCACCAATACTGGCGCCACCGCCTTCAGATGATGAAGGGAATGGGACTGAACACCGTTGCCACATACGTATTCTGGAACTGGCACGAGACCGAGCCGGGCGTGTGGGACTTTGAAGGCGACAAGAACCTCGCCGAGTACATAAGGATTGCTGGCGAAGAGGGAATGATGGTAATCCTTCGTCCCGGTCCATACGTTTGCGCCGAGTGGGAGTTCGGCGGATACCCCTGGTGGCTGCAGAACATCGAGGGTATGGAGGTGCGACGCGACAACGAGCCTTTCCTCAAGCAGACCAAGCTGTACATAGAGCGTCTGTTCCAGGAGGTGGGACACCTGCAGTGCACCAACGGCGGCCCCATCATTATGGTACAGTGCGAGAATGAGTTCGGCTCATACGTATCGCAGCGCAAGGACATTCCCCTTGAGGAGCACCGCACATACAACGCTAAAATAAAGCAGCAGCTTGCCGACGCAGGATTCAATGTACCTCTCTTTACATCGGACGGCAGTTGGCTTTTCGAGGGCGGCAGCACACCCGGCGCACTCCCCACAGCCAACGGCGAGAGCAACATAGCCGTGCTCAAGGACTGCGTGAACAAGTACCACGACGGCAAAGGCCCGTATATGGTAGCCGAGTTCTACCCCGGCTGGCTGGCACACTGGGCCGAACCCCACCCCGACGTTGACGACAGCCAGATAGCACGCCAGACAGAGGAGTACCTGCGCAACGACGTGTCGTTCAACTTCTATATGGTACACGGCGGAACGAACTTTGCCTTTACAAGCGGTGCCAACTACGACCGCAAGCGCGACATTCAGCCCGACCTTACCAGCTACGACTACGACGCTCCCATCAGCGAGGCTGGCTGGGTAACCCCCAAGTACGATTCTATCCGTAACGTGATAAAGAAATACGTAAGCTACAATGTACCCGAGGCACCCGCACAGATTCCCCTCATAGAGATTCCCTCGATAAAGCTCGACAAGGTAGCCGACCTCCTGTCGTATGCAGAACGCCTTGACGGTGTGAGCAACGTGAGTCCCTTGACATTCGAGCAACTGCAGCAGGGCTACGGCTATGTGCTCTACACACGCCGTTTCAACCAGCCCATAAGCGGTACAATGTCAATCCCCGGATTGCGCGACTACGCAATGGTCTACATCGACGGTGTAAAGGTGGGCGAGCTCAACCGCAACACACAGACATACGAGATTGAGATTGACATACCTTTCAATGCAACGCTGCAGATTCTTGTAGAGAATATGGGCCGCATCAACTACGGCGACGAGATTGTAAACAACACAAAAGGTATCATCAGCCCCGTCATTATTGACGAGAAGGAGATTATGGGCAACTGGGAGATGTACAAGCTGCCTATGAGCGAGATGCCCGACCTTGCAAAGATGGGCCGCGCTGCAACAAAGAACACCGCTGCTGCAGCAAAGCGCCTCGAGGGTTGCCCCGTTGTCTACGAGGGTACATTCACACTCGACGAGACAGGCGACACATTCATAGATATGGGCACTTGGGGCAAGGGTATCGTATTTGTGAACGGCCACAATCTTGGACGCTACTGGCAGGTTGGTCCTCAGCAGACACTTTACCTGCCGGGAGTATGGCTCAACAAGGGAGAGAACAAGATTGTCATCTTTGAGCAGCAGAACGAGAAGCCCCAAACAGAGATAAGCACTGTGAAAGTCCCTGTTCTTGGCTCACCTGCAAAAGTTGGGGGGATGATATAAAAATATTATCTTCGCATAGTTAAAAATTCATACTATGCAGGACGAAAAAATACTACTGGAACTCGCTCGTTTAATATTGCCCTCAGGTTTTGTTGAAAATTTCAAGATAATAGGTATCACCAGCAATGATAGCGATGTCGAGATTTCACTTGATGAGTTCGATAACCTTCCCGTAGAACGCCACGGTCACAAAATAGAATCCAAAGGTTTTCTT
>JAFZIA010000010.1 GCA_017554605.1 Bacteroidaceae bacterium | reverse complement strand
CGTCGCTGATTGATTGCCGATATTCAGGCGATTTATAGCGTCGGGGTTCCACCTCTTCCCATCCCGAACAGAGAAGTTAAGCCCGACAGCGCCGATGGTACTGCATTAAGTTGTGGGAGAGTAGGTCATCGCCACTTTTTTCCGAGAAGAGCTTTAGCTGATGCTAAGGCTCTTCTTTTTTTGTGCTTTTTCCTAAGGTCTCTAAGGTCTGTAAGGAAGTCAATCCGCTCATTGACATTGGGCCGATGGTACTGCATTAAGCCAGTGGGAGAGTAGATTATCGCCACTTTTTTTATCTCGAGGAGCTTTAGCATAATGCTAAGGCTCTTTTTTTTTGCGTTAGTATGAGAAGTTAATCCCCCTCGTTGACATAGGGCCGCTGGTACTGCATTAAGTTGTGGGAGAATTAGCCTAAAGGCACTCCTTTGGGAAACTGAAGTTTCCGTTGTCGCAACCAACGCTCTCTCGCGTTGACATCGCGACTTTTTTCCGAGAAGGGGCTGACCCAAAAGCCCACTTTTAGAACAAGCAACCCCTGTCAGAGCGCATTCTGACAGGGGTTGCTCTCTTTGCAAAATGACTTTTGAGTCACCCTCTTCTTTTTTTGTATTGCTTTGTAGGGTCTCTATGGTCTCTAAGGTCGCTTGGGAAGTTTAGTCCGAGTTTACTCAAAAAGTACGTAAGTGTCTAAATAGTAAATTCGCATAAAAATTGTAAAATATATGATATATTGTTATTGATTTATTTAGTTTACTTATAAAATGTTACTAAAATTTGGTTTTTTTGTTGTTGTTTATAAATTAAATAATGTTATATTTGCGCCAAGTGTTAAAATAAACTTAAAACTATAATTATGAAGAAATGTAGAATTCTGTTTCTGTTTCTATTGCTGATAAGCGTAGGTGTTTCGGCTCAAGGAAGAAAAACCCTTGTAGTGGAGATGCGCGATGGCAGTAGTGCAAGTTTTATGTTGGTTCAAAAGCCAACAATTACCTTTACAGGTACGTTGATGAGTGTCGTGTCGGCATCATCATCATTGGAGATTGAGCGTACCGATGTAAAGCAGTATTATTTTGAAACTGTAACCACATCGGTCGAGGAAGTTGTAGAGGAGGCGCAGGCTGTGGTAAGCGGCAATGCAGTTTCAATTAGCGGTTTGCCAGCAAATGCCGATGTGACGGTTTACGCTGGCAATGGAGTACAGGTGCTGAGTGAAAAGGCTGTAGACGGCTGTTGCAAAATTTCGTTGGATACCCTTCCCAACGCTCTTTATATAGTAAATTACAATAAGACAAGTATTAAAATTTTGAAGAAATGAAAAAGATATTTACCTTTTTGAGCCTTTTGGCTTGTATGTTTGTGTCTGCTCAGGAGGCTACAGATACAATGTGTGTATATAGTAACGGTAATATTATTTCGGCTATTCCTGTTGCCGAAATTGACAGCGTAATATTTAAGGCTAAAGCAGAAGTTACAGAGCCTGAGGCTGAGTGGACCGATTGGGAGAATATAGGCACTTGTACATATAATCTTTCGGGTTACTGGAGCGGTTCACACTCTAAGCTCAAGGTTTACTATCGTGAGTATCTGCTCAACGAGAAGGACGCTCAGTTCTATATCCCCGGTGTAGCTAACGCAATGAACATCACTATCAACTACGATAGAACTACAGGCAACTGCCGTGTACCCCTCCAGTTCGTTACCAACAACGATACTTACGGTCCTGTGTACGTAGCGGATATGGCAAGCTGTCCTCTCGATCCTAAACCCATCGAGGACTACCCCTGTACTTACAATGCCGAGACAGGTACATTCAACCTTCTCTTGACATATATGGTATCGGCTAGTCTTGGCAGCAACGCAACAGGTCACTTCGCTAACCCTGCCGAGGAGACTATCCAGCTCGACGGTTTCGAGATGCCCGATGCAACAGTTACAATGGAGTATATGGGTGTATTTGCTAGCACAATCGGTCAAAGCTCGGCTGTTGTTAATGTAACTCTCGGTGCTGATGCCGACTCTGCACGCGTGGCTATGGTTCCTGAGATCAGCGATGTAGCTCTTGCCGAGATTATCAACGGTACAGCCGATTATCAGGTTCTTGAGGAGAGCGGTCCTGTAACATTCCCCATCGATGCAACAGCTACTTACTATGTAATTGCTGTATCTTATATGGGTGGCGAGGCTGCTGAGCTCGGTACACTTACATTTACTGCAGAGGTAGGCGGTGCTGCCGAGGCTGCTAAGATCGAGGACTTCGAGGGTGACTGGAAATTCCTCAACACCTATAAGGGTAAGACATACGAGGCAGTAGGCAACATCTCTATAGTAGAGATTGAGGGTACCGAGTATCTTCTCTGCTCTGGTTTTGCCGATGCAGCTTCACTCGGTTACACAAGCGACGAGTTCCTTATGATTTTCGATGCTGAGACAGGTCTTGTAACACTTCCCACACAGGAGGTTTCCGAGTTCACATATCAGGGACAGCAGTTCGGCGTAATGGTTCTTACTGCCAGCGAGGCCGAGGGTACTGTATTCAGCGGTAGCCTGGTAGGTAAGTTGGTAGACGACAAGATCAAGTTCGTGAATGCCGAGGACAACAAGTACACTGCCGACTCATTCGTATTCTACGCTCCCGACCTTGGTTTGATTTCATACTTCAACAAGCTCGAGTGGACACGTTACGATGCATCGCAGGCTCCTGCAAATGCTGCCCCTGCCAAGAGTATAATCAATAGCGCAGATTTGAAGGTAACAGGATTTTTTACAAAAAAGAATGTTGAGTTAATCAAGCTATAAATAAAACTCTGTTATATACCAAAGAGGCTGGCTCAAAAGTGTTTTTTACTTTGTGAGAATTGAATATTTGGAAACTGTCTCCTATAAGCGTTCAAATATTCCAATCTTAAATTAGTAAATCTTCGACTTTTGAGCCAGTCTCTTTATTTGTTTGCTCATTTTTCAAAATATCTCCGTCGTTTTACTCTCTTTTCTACAGCGCGTGGCCTATTGCTGCAAGCGTTGTTGTACCCTAGAAACAGCCGCAATCACAAGCAGGTGTCCTGAGGAATGCACTCATAATTGTAGTATGGGCAAATGGAACTTGCGACAATTTCTTTTGTGCAAGGTTTTTTTCTTTTGTATCCATAGAGACCCTATGAATCATTCGGTTGTCTTTGTGTTATTAAAATAATTAAAATTGTATAATTTTATTTGAATATATCTCAATGTTATTGTACATTTGCCAATACCATAATCGAATTGATGTAAAATGATTAAATTCTAGATGATATGTTGGATAGATATTCTTTATACTCTCTATTGGGACATAATACATTTGGTATTGATGTAAAAGCAGCTCAGTTTGTGGAATTTGATTCCGAAGAAGAGCTTATAAATATTATTTCATCGGGTATCCAAAAGCCCGTACTTACTATTGGAGCAGGTAGTAACCTGTTGTTTATGAACGATTTTAAGGGTACTGTCCTGCATTCGAGAATATATGGCGCCGAGGTTATTGCCGAGTCGGGGAATGATGTGCTGCTTCGTGTAGGCAGTGGTATGAACTGGGACAATCTTATTGCATATACAGTTGAGATGGGTTGGCAGGGATTGGAAAATCTCTCTATAATCCCCGGTGAGGTTGGTGCCAGTGCCGTGCAGAATGTAGGTGCGTATGGAGTGGAGGCAGGTGATTTTATCGAACGTGTCGATGCTATTGCTTTGTGCGACGGCAGCAAGCGCTGTTTCTCGAAAGACGAATGCCGATATTCTTACCGCAATAGCATCTTCAAGATGGAGGAGAAGGACAAGTATGTAATAACTTACGTTACTTATCGACTGAGGAAAAAGCCTGAATATGTTCTCGACTATGCAAACTTGCGCGACCTGGTTGCTGCGAAGGGTGCATTGACTCCAGCGCTGTTGAGAGAGGTGATAAAAGAGGTGCGTTCGGCAAAGTTGCCCGATGTATCAGTGCTTGGCTCGGCAGGAAGTTTCTTTATGAATCCTGTCGTGTCGCGTGAACACGCAGCGGAGCTGGCTATGCAATATCCGCAGATGCCGCAATATGATACTGCCGACGGACGGAAGAAACTTTCGGCTGCCTGGCTCATTGACACTTGCGGCTGGAAAGGCAAGAAGGTGGGAAATGTGGGTGTGTATAAGAGCCAACCATTGGTCATTGTTAATTATGGCGGTGCTACAGGCAAGGAGATACTCGATTTTTCGATGCAGATTGTTGCTTCGGTAAAAGAAAAGTTCGGAGTTACGCTTGTGCGTGAGGTAAATGTAATAGAATGAAGATAACTCTCCTTGGAACAGGAACATCGACGGGTGTACCCGAGCTTGGGTGTACCTGTGAGGTATGTACTTCGCGTGATGCACGCGATGCGCGTCTGCGTTGCTCGGCAATGGTCACTACCGACGGTGGAGCGAATATTCTTATAGATTGCGGCCCCGATTTCCGTACGCAACTGCTGCGCAATCCGTTTGAGAGAATAGATGCAGTGCTGCTCACCCATCATCATTACGACCACATTGCGGGGCTCGACGATCTGCGCCCTTTTTGCAGGCGGGGAGATATTCCGGTATATTCATCTGCTGATACACAGGAACAGGTAAGGAATTTCTTTCCTTACTGTTTCGCTGCGGTGAAATATCCGGGTGTTCCCAATCTGGAACTGCGCACTGTGTGCAAGGAACGCCCTTTTACCGTGTGCAACGAGAAGATAATCCCCATTGGGGTCATGCACGGGAAACTGCCGATATTGGGCTACCGTATCGGTGCCTTGTCGTATGTGACGGATATGAGCAGTATAACTCCCGAGGAACTTGAGAAACTGCGTGGAACCGAGGTACTTGTGATAAATGCCCTCCGTTTTTCCAAACCTCACGGGACGCACAATACAGTGCTGCAGACATTGAGGATTGTCAATGAGATTAAGCCAAGAGCTACATATTTTACCCATATGATGCATCATATCGGCCTGCACGCAAAGATTGAAAAGTGCTTGCCCGACGGGGTGATGCTCGGTTACGACGGACTCGAAATAAATATCTGAGCATTATGTTGGGGACAATTGTAAATACGTTGACCATAGTTGCAGGAAGTGTCGTCGGACATTTTGCAAAGAAAGGCATTAAGGAAAAGTACCGTAAGGTGCTTTTTACAGCAATGGGACTGGCGGCTCTGGTGCTCGGATTCTCTACGGTGAGCAGCAATCTGCCCAAGAGCGAGTATCCGGTGCTCTTTATCGTGAGTCTTGCATTGGGCGGAATAGTGGGTACTATGCTCGATATTGCAGGACGCTTCGACAGGTTGGTTGCACGCTTCTCGTCGTCCTATCTTTCGCAAGGTCTTGCAACGGGTATTCTCCTTTATTGTATAGGTGCATTGTCAATTGTCGGTCCTGTGATGAGCGCGTTGTATGGCGACAATACTTTCCTTTTTACAAATGCAACGCTCGACCTTGTGACGTCGGCCGTACTTGCAACAACCTACGGAGTAGGAATGGTTATTGCAGCTCCTGTGCTTTTCTTGTGGCAAGGTAGCATATATCTTGTTACCTCCATTGCGGGTAATATAATTCCCGATGCTCTTGTTACCGAGATTTCAGTTACGGGTGGAGTGCTCATAGCTTCGTCGGGCCTTGGCATACTCGAAATAAAGGATTGTAAGACAATGAATTTGCTCCCGTCGTTGCTTGTGCCTGTGCTGTTCTTCTTGCTTAAGTACTTATGGTTTTCATTCATTGGCTGATGTGATGAGGTATGCTTTTGCTTGTAGACGATAATCTTGACGCTTTTGATGTGGAGGCTGCAATGCCCCTCCTTTCGGGACAGAGAAGGGAGAAGATTGCGCTTCTTGCCAATGCCGATGACCGGCGTGAGTCGGCTGCAGCGTATATTTTGCTGCGCGAGGCGCTTGGCAAAGAATATGGCCTTGCCGATGCCCCAGTTTTTGAATATGGCGATTACGGCAAGCCTTTTTTGCAAGGGGCAGAGGGAATTCACTTCAGTATGAGCCATTGCAGGCAGGCTGTCGTGTGTGCCGTTGCCGATTTTCCGCTCGGGGTTGACGTTGAGTCGCTCCGTCCTTACAATGAGCGGCTCGCCCGATACACAATGAACGACGAAGAACTCTCGCGCATAGAGTCGTCGCCCTTGCCCGAGGTTGAATTTGTCCGTCTGTGGACAATGAAAGAGGCTGTTGCCAAACTGTCGGGCAGAGGGATAAATAACCTTAAAAATCTGTTGACGGAGTTTGAAGGCTGTATAGAATGTGTGGAGGAACTCGAAAGAGGGTATGTATATTCTGTAGCCTACTGATATAAAGGGAGTTTCTATAAATTACTGATTAATATACATAATCCTGTATTAGTCTCTTTTATCCCATCTTCTTCATTCTTACTATGTTTCAACACTATAGGTTGCACTATCTTTAGAAATTTAAACAGCTTCTAATATTATCACGATAAATCCACAATTCGACTTGAACTAATTTACAGCATTCCCTAATGTGAACTATCTGTTAAAATAGATGTGAGGCGTACCAAAAGCGGCACGCCTCACATCTATTTTTAATCTATTATTGAGAATCTTTTTATAGGCTGTCACCAAAATCCTCGCGGAATTTAGCTGCCAGCTTCTCCTGCCAGTCTCCAATGGGCACCAGACGGCCAAAGAAGAAGCGCAGCACGTTGGGCTCTTCAACCCACTTGAGTCCACCGATAAGGTGACGGTTGTCGTAGAGCCATTTTACGCGGTCGGCGCAATATTTAATCTGCGAGAGGGTGAATACACGGCGCGGGCAGGCAAGGCGCACAAGTTCCATCTCGGCAAACTGCTCGCTGCCGTCGGGGTTACGCTGCTCCGAGAGTGTTCCGCGCTCCATACCGCGTACACCGCTGGCAATGTAAAGTGCAGCAGCCAATGAGCCTGCGGGATACTGGTTCTGGGGCATTCCTTTGAGGAATTCCATTGCGTTGATGTGTGCTCCCAGTCCACCTGCGGGCAGAATCATAGGAACGCCATAGTCGTTGAGCTCCTTTACAAGATGCTCGATGAAGATAGGACCCTGGCTGATGATGTCCTCGTCGAGTGTCTCCATAAGACCCACTGCCATTGCCTCCATTGAGCGAACCTCCATACCTCCGTAGGTGAGGAAGCCTTCGTACAAGGGGATATATTCCTTCATCTTTATGATGAGCTGCTCGTTGTTCGATACGATGGCACCGCCTCGTGAGAAGCCCAGCTTGCGGCTCGAGAAGTAGATGAGGTCCATACTGTCGCAGATGGTGCGCAGAATCTCGCGTATGCTCATATTCTTGCAGGCCTCCTCGCGTGTCTTGATGAAGTGGAGGTTGTCCTGCAGCAGCGATGCGTCGAGCACGCTCATTACACCGTATTTCTTACAGATAGCTGCCACCTTGAGCATATTGTCCATTGAGAGGGGCTGGCCGCCGATGAGGTTTGTTCCAGCCTCGATACGTACGAAAGGTACGTGCTCTGCACCAACCTCCTTGATGGTATTTTCGAGCAACTCAAGGTCGAAGTCTCCTTTGAACGGCTCGTCGCTCTGCGGAACGAATCCCTTCTTCGACAGTACCTCGACAACCGAACCGCCCCTGCGTGTGATGTGCGATTTTGTGGTTGTGAAGTGATAGTTCATAGGTACAACGTCACCAGGCTTGACGAATGTCTCGGCGAGGATATTTTCGCAGGCGCGTCCCTGGTGTGCGGGAAGGAAATATTCTGTTCCGAATACCTCTTTCATCACCTTCATTAAGCGGTTGCAGGTCTCCGAGCCAGCGTATGAGTCGTCGGCCTGGAACATTGCCGCAACCTGATTGTCGGACATTGCATTTACACCCGAGTCGGTGAGCATATCCATATAGACATCTCTGTTCTGCAACAGGAAGGTGTTGTTTCCGGCCTCGTTGATTTTCTTTACACGCTCCTCGACATTAGGAAGATAGAGCTTTTGTACTACGCGCACCTTGTGCATTTCCAAGGGAACTTGTTCCTCTTCTTTGTAAAATTTGATATTTGACATTTTTATATTGTTTTATGAATTTCAAAATGCTCGTGTTTTTCTATTTACGTATGCAAAAGTGTAATAAATAATTGGATAAAACAATAAAATAGCAATAAATTTTATGCTGTTTGTTTGATTTTTAGCAAATGGTGGCGAATGCTGGCTGTTGTCTATCTTTTCTCTGTAAGGCCGCTTGTTGTAATGTTTTGCTCTTATATTTGATGGTTTGTGGTTTTTACATTATCTTTGTATTAATATACAAAAAAAAGTTGCGGCAAATATCGCAGCTACCTGTATTAATGTTGGAAGAAATGACAAAAAACAATGAGAGAGGTTAATCCAAGTGAGACTACGCGTGCATACGCATACGAAATGTGGCTTAAAGCGCCTATGCCTATGGTGACATTTTTCAGGACGCTCAATGTGTCGCGTCTTTTGAGGGTAAGCCGCAGGAAAGGACTCAAATTCAATATGTTGATGTGCTACTGCATAGGAAAGGCGGCTTCTGCCGTAAAAGAGTTTTATATGCTCCCGGTGGGGGAGAAACTCATACAGTACGATTCCATTGCCGTCAACACGATTGTTGCCGACTGTAGGGGAGAGGTGAGCTCGTGCGACATTCCTTTTACCGCTAATCTGGAGGCGTTCAATGAAAATTATCTGCGCCTGACGAAACAGGTTGCCGAGACGTGTGTGAACCACGATATAACGGATAGTATGGTTATCGGTACATCGGCACTGGTGCAATATGAGATTGACGGTGCTGTGGGTATGTACAGCGGAATATTCAATAATCCTTTCCTCATTTGGGGCAGGTATAGGCGCGGCTTTTTCAAGACTACGCTTATGGTCTCTTTCCAGTTCCACCACACGCAGATGGACGGTGCACACGCATCGGCTTTTCTGGAAAGGTTGCAGCAGGAGATTGATAATCTGTGATTGTCTTAATAAAAAACAGTCCAAAATGCGAATGTATTTTGGACTGTTTTTTTGCAGGCTATACACCTTATTATTTATGCAGTCTCTTCATTCCATCAGTCTCGCTCACAGCAAGATTGCCCTCATTGTTGCTGTATATGAAGTAGCCGTCGAGGCCGTTGGCATTGCATATTTCCAAAGCCTTGTCGAGTCCGAGTACCATAAATGCTGTTGCGTATGCGTCGGCTGTGGCGCAGTTGTCGGCTATCACTGTTGCCGACAGCAATGAGTGCTGTACGGGGTATCCGCTGCGCGGGTCGATGGTGTGCGCCAGCTTGCGGCCGTCCTCGTAGCGGTAGTTGCGGTAGTTGCCCGATGTTGCCAGGCTCTTTCCGCTGATGTGCAGGATTTCCTGCAACTCGCTGTGGCTGCCACTTGCATCGTCTGTGGGCTTGCTTATTCCTATGCTCCAGGGTTTTGCTTTGTCGTTCTTGCCTTTTGCAACGACCTCGCCGCCAATCTCAATCATATAATTCTCGATGCCCATACTCTCAAAGAGCTGTGCCACACAGTCGCAGCCGAAGCCTTTTGCTATTGCGCTGCAGTCGAGCATTGTCTCGGGGTGCAGCTTTTCTACCTTGCCGTTCGTGAGCGATACTTTGCCGTAGCCAATGTATTGCATCAGGCTGTCGACAGTTGTGCTGTCAACTTTTATTCCTTGCTTGAATCCGAATCCCCAAGCGTTTACAAGTGGTGCAACGGTAATGTCAAATGCACCGTCTGTCTTTTGCGATATCTGTTGTGCAAGTGTGAATACCTGCGCAAAAAGTGTATCGGCGCTTGTGCCGGTGTTGTTGTTTATGGCTGTTATTACCGACTTCTTGTTGAAGGGTGAGAGTGACTTGTCTACTGCAAGCAGTGTGCTCTCTATTTTTCCTTGCAGATTCTCCTTGTGCTTGTAGCTTATATTGTAATAGGTGCCGAATATCACTCCGCGGTCGTTGTGGTAGGGCGGTTCGTTGGCAATTATAAGAACCGAGGCTACTATAAGGAATATGAGGAATATTATCTTCCAGGCTTTCATATTGTACGTTTTTTATTTGAAAGGAATTTCGTATATTATGCTGTATGTGCCGCCAAAGGTAGTGTGGCGGCTGTTGCCGAAGCCCGGTATATACCACATTCTCGAGTTTGCTCCCGTCACCTGGTTCACCCGTGCCTTGTAGCGTATGCTCCAGCCCATACGCAGGTGTTTCCAGATTTTCACGTTCACGCCCACTCCAAGCTCTACCCAACTGTAGAAGCCGTTTACTCCCTTGAGGTCGAGCGACGATTCTCCGCCCCAGACGGGGTCGGTGACAGGCGGGGTCTTCACATCGTAGTCGGCACGTGTGAAGGCGAAGCGTCCGAGTGCATATATGTAGCTCTTCTTGGGTGCTTTTCCGCGCTTGTTGCTGAAGTTGTAGTTCAGTCCCACACGGTAGTAGGGTGCTGCCGACTTGTAATGTATGCCGAATGTCTCGTCGGTGAAGTTGCAACTGCCGTATCCAACCTCCACAACAGGGTAGTATTTGTTTCCGAGGTTAAGCTCCAGTGCGGCCTCGCCGCTGGTGTAATCTTCCAGGATTGAATATGCGTAGCCAAAAACGTCGGTCGACAGGCTCACGCCCCTGAAGTCCAGGAGGCTCTCTGTCACTGTGTCGCTCTTTTCGGTAGACTGCTGTGCTGTTGCGCTCACGGAGAGCATAAGCAGCATACTACTCAGTAATATATATCTTGATATTCTCATTGCTGTCGAAATTTATGTATGAATGTATTACTGCCACCGAGTCTATGAATTGTCCCGTGCTGTTCACCTCGGTTATTTCGTGGTACATTCCGACGCCGCAGTCCATCGAGATGAAATAGGGGATATTAGTATGGTGCACAAAAAGCGTGTCGGTTGCGATGTCTCCAAATTCAATCAGTACAGTATCGCACAGGTTTGTGTAGCTCATTGGCAGTGCAAGGTCGGTTGCATCGGTAAGGTGGTTCACAACTGTGGAGTCCTTGCCGTTTACTACAAGCGACACGTTTATGGGCTCTGCAAATTGCGTCTTGTCCTCAAGCCCTGTCCCGCTGTCTATCGTGTAAAATTTTGCACGGTAGTACGATACGTTGTTTATCTTGCAGTCGCCGCCATTATCGCAGCACACAAGCAGCGGCAGCAGCAGTGCCAGCAGTATGAATGTCCTCTTCTTCATCTTAAATCTCTTTTGCGATATTGTATTTGTTGCGTTCCTGCGATGTGCGGCTCACGAGCTCGGCCACAAAGCCTGTCAGGAACAGTTGTGTACCTATTATCATCATTGTGAGTGCAATGTAGAAATAGGGCGAGTCGGTTACAAGGCGGAAGGGTATTCCGTTTGCCATTGCGTAAAGCTTGCTCGCTCCAAGGATAAAGGCAGCTACAAAGCCTATGAAGAACATAAGTGTTCCCCAAAAACCGAATATGTGCATCGGGCGGTAGCTGAAGCGCGAGAGGAACCATAGCGACATAAGGTCGAGGTATCCGTGGAAGAAACGGCTTATTCCAAACTTGCTGCTGCCGTACTTGCGTGCCTGGTGATGCACCACAAGTTCGCCAATCTTGTCGTATCCTGCATTCTTGGCAAGGTAGGGAATGTAGCGGTGCATATCGCCGTACACCTCTATGCTCTTTACTACCTCGTTGCGATAGGCCTTGAGTCCGCAGTTGAAGTCGTGCAGATTCTTTATCCCCGATACAAGGCGTGCGGTGGCGTTGAACAGCTTTGTGGGTATTGTCTTGCTCAGCGGGTCGTAGCGCTTCTGCTTGTATCCCGATACAAGGTCGTAGCCCTCGGCTGTTATCATACGGTAGAGCTCGGGTATCTCGTCGGGACTATCCTGAAGGTCGGCGTCCATCGTTATTACTACGTCACCCTTTGCGCGCTCAAATCCGCAGTACAGTGCGGGCGATTTTCCGTAGTTGCGGCGGAACTTTATTCCGTGTATGCAACTGTTCTTCCTGCCCAGCTCCTCTATTATCTCCCAGGAGTTGTCGCTGCTTCCGTCGTTTATGAATATGACCTCGTATGTGAATTTGTTCTCGTCCATCACGCGCTCAATCCAGGCGGTGAGCTCGGGGAGCGATTCTGCTTCGTTGTATAGTGGTATTATAACCGATATATCCATCTTCTTTTGTGCTTTTTATTGTTGGGGATTGCGCTTTACGAACAGTGCTATAATTGCCGACAGCAGGATTCCGTTCATAATGTTCGATGTGAACATATTGAATACTATTCCCTTGGTACCCATCGCAAGGAACTGTTCTATCGACTTGTTCAATTCTGTGCTAAGTTCTCCGAACTGTGCTTTGTTCTCTTCCATTATCCTGCTTGTCTCCATAAGCAGTTGCATAATGAATCCGTTGTCCATAAACAGGAAGTAGACGAAGTGTGCGACAGCCGATAGCAGCGATGCGCACAGGTACATTACAAAAATGTATGTGAACGCCTTGCCGAACGGCAATATGCCGTTGCACTCGCTGCGGCGGTAGCTCTTTGCAAGGTATCCCGCATAGAACGGCGATGCAATGTTGAGCGCCAGGAAAAACAGCGAAAATATGGGACTGCCTATGCCTGCGATGCACGATGCATACATTGCAATCCACAATATACCAAGCATTGTGCCGCTGCGCATTGCGTGGTTGTAGAAGTTCTTGTTCTCAGTTTCTGCCGACATTGGATAGTCTCTTTATATTTCACGCGAAGATACTGCAAACTGCCGAAGATAACAAGATTTTTTTACTCGTTTTATCTCCAAATGTATATTTATGCTTGTTTCTTTGCATTTGTAGGCTTATATTTGTAATTCCAATGCCGTAAAAGGTTGTTGGTGTTGTCAAACGGAAAGCACAAACAGACAAATATATTATAACTATGAAAGCAATGATTTTTGCGGCGGGACTCGGTACCCGTCTTAAGCCAATAACCGATACTATGCCCAAGGCTCTTGTCCCTGTGTGCGGAAAGCCCTTGCTCGAGCACGTGGCACGCAAATTGTGGGCGGCCGGCATAGACGATGCGGTTGTGAATATACACTATTTTGCCGACAAGATTGAGGAGTGGGTGGCACAGCAGGAGTGGATAACCACTGCGCCCGATGCACACGCAGGCGGGAATATGCTCTTTGAAATTAGCGATGAGCGTGGCTTGCTGCTGGAGACGGGTGGTGCGGTACTCCACGCGCGCCGTTACCTCGAGGGGTGCGGCAGCTTCCTTATACATAATGTTGATATTCTCTCCGATTGCAATATCGCCTGGTTCAGGGAACAGGTGAAGGACGATGCGTTGGCAACGCTTCTTGTGAGCGATAGGAAGACAACCCGTTTCCTGCTCTTTGCTCCCGACACGCTGCGTCTTGTAGGCTGGCTGAACACCGATACGGGCGACAGCCACGTAATCTCCCCCGACATCAACCCGCAGGAGTGCCGCGCCCTTGCCTTTGCCGGAATACATATCCTTAGCGACAAGGTACTTGCCCTTATGGACGAGTATGTTAAGGAAAAGGCTTTGCCCTGTGACCCCGAGAAGGGTACACGCTTCCCCATAATGAGCTTTTATATGTGGGCTGCCGCAAAATGCCCTATATACGGTGCGGTTGCCCCGCATCTGGAGTTTATTGACGTAGGCAAGCTCGATGCAATAAAACCCGCCGAGGATTTTGTGATGCGTAATTCTAAATGATTTTCTCGGTGCAATACATATAATGTTCCATAGCGGGATATAACAATAAAAAAAGCAGGCGGCGCCTGCTTTTTTTATTGCAATATTGTACCGTTGTATATTATCTTTTTTTATCTTTGCATCGTGAATACATTTGCAGTGTAGGCTTGTTGTTTATGTGCAGGACCCGCAAAGTGTGTCTCTTGCCCCCGAAAGGACCGGCACTGTGCAATGTTGTGTCCCGCGGATTTTCCGGACGTTTGTGCAACGCATCGGCATAACCGGAGTTCTTCGGGATATTTTACCGGACAAATAGGAATAATATTAAAATTTTTATATCGTGGCTGATACAAAGTATATTTTTGTGACCGGAGGCGTAGCCTCGTCACTTGGAAAAGGAGTCATCTCCTCGTCAATAGGCAAGCTGTTACAGGCTCGCGGGTACAAGATTACAATCCAGAAGTTCGACCCTTATATCAACGTCGACCCCGGAACACTCAACCCCAATGAGCACGGCGAGTGTTATGTTACAATCGACGGTCGCGAGACCGACCTCGACTTGGGACACTACGAGCGTTTTACCGATATAAAGACAACACGTTGGAATACCTTCACAACAGGACGTATCTATCGCGAGGTTATCGAAAAGGAGCGCCGTGGCGATTATATGGGCAAGACAGTTCAGGTAGTGCCTCACATTACCGACGAAATCAAGCGCAGTATGCTTCTTGTGAGCAAGAAAGAGGACCTCGATTTTGTAATCACAGAAATTGGCGGTACTGTTGGCGATATTGAGGGATTGCCCTACCTCGAGGCTATCAGACAGCTCAAGTGGGAGCTCGGCAAGCGTGCCGTGTGTGTGCACCTTACACTCGTACCCTATCTTTCGGCAGCGGGTGAGCTCAAGACAAAGCCCACACAGCACAGCGTAAAGCAATTGCAGAGCCTGGGTATCCAGCCCGATGTGCTTGTGCTCCGTGCCGAGCACGACCTCGACGCCAATCTTATGCGCAAGGTGGCAAGCTTCTGCAACGTACAGCCCGACTGTGTGGTACACAGCCCCGACGTGCCCTCTATCTATGAGGTGCCCCTGAGAATGCAGGACCAGGGGTTGGATACTGCTATCCTGCGCCTTGTGGGAATGGAGATTGGCGAGACACCCGCACTCAAGCCCTGGCGTACATTCATTGAGCGCCGCAACAATGCAAAGCGTATCATAAACATCGGTTTTGTTGGCAAATACGACCTTCGTGATGCATACAAGAGCTTGTACGAGAGTCTTTCGCAGTCGGGTGTATATCACGACAGTAAGGTAAACTGCCACTTCATAAATAGCGAAGAGATAAACGATGGCAATGTAGCCGAGAAACTCGCGGGTATGGACGGTTATGTAATTTGCCCGGGTTTCGGCCAGAGAGGCTTGGAGGGTAAGATTGCAGCGGTAAAGTATTGCCGCGAGAACAACCTTGCCACACTCGGTATCTGCTTGGGTATGCACGTGATGATTATTGAGTTTGCACGTAACGTGCTCGGTTACACCGATGCCAACAGCTCGGACATCGACTCAAAGACAACACACCCCGTAGTGGATATGATGGAGGAGAAGAAGGCTCTGTCGGTAAATGGCGACGTGATGCGTCTGGGCGGTTTCGAATGTGTGCTCACTCCCGGAAGCAAGGCTCACGCTGCATACGGAACCGACAAGGTAGTGGAGCGTCACCGTCACCGCTATGAGTTCAACGATGCATATACAGCCGATTTTGAGAAGGCAGGAATGATGTGTACAGGTATCAACCCCGACACCAAGCTTGTTGAGGTTATGGAGATTCCCTCGCTCGACTGGTTTATAGGAGTTGAGTATCACCCCGAGTATTCGAGCACAGTACTTAACCCCAGCCCGTTGATTATGAACTTTTTGGGTGCTGTGGTTGCCAAGATGAAATAAAGACATAATGAACGCGGGAGGATAAGAAATCTCCCGCGTTCATTAATGTTTATATATTTTGTGCAAAAAAAAGTGCAAAAAATTTGTAGATTGAATTGAATGTACTATCTTTGCACTGCAAAACAAAATGTAGTTGCGCTGTTAGCTCAGTTGGTAGAGCAATTGACTCTTAATCAATGGGTCCAGGGTTCGAGTCCCTGACGGCGTACAAAGACAGTTACTCCGGTAGCTGTCTTTTTTTGTTATAAATCTCTTGTGAATATATGAATTCTGTTCGGGGACAATTTTTGCGGATAGTATAAATATAGGGGGATAATAATTCTTTTACCCGACTTCTCGGTGTATAATGCCGATAATTTTCAAAAAAAGAAACGGAAGCAGCCTAAACTGAGCTACTTCCGTTTCCTTGATATATAGTCTCATCCTGTGTATTATTCAAAATCCAGTTCTCCGAAGAACTCGGGGCGGTGGAAGCTGGGCTCGGGCCAGTCGATAGCGTTCCACGAAATGAAGTGCGGGGTAGGAAGATTGTCGCCGCATTTGTAGAAATTGGCACGCATCTTCTTGCCGCTCCAACTGTCAACGCCGCTGCGGAAGAGTGCTGTTGCGGGGATAATCTCAATGAGGGTCCAACTGTTCTCTCCCTCGCGCAACGGGAAATTCTCGCAGCCCAACGAGGGGATACGCTTTATTGTCCCGAGAATGCCGAGCGATGCATTCTCTTTGTCGGCTCCGGCGGGGTGCCACCCTAAAAGCATTTTGCCGATGCAGGTGCACTCGAAATTGTAGTAGTCCATATTTCCCTCGGGCGAGACAAAGAACTCCACGCAGGGGTCGGTCCATATTTTCCCGAAATCCTCGGTAACGAGTGTATGAATGTCAATCTCGGTTACGTCGAACTTTATATACAGATTCTCGCAGTCGTGGAAAAGCTTAAAGCTTGCCTTGGGGGTGTATGGGTACGATGCTTCCCAATTGCAACAATCTATTGCGTTGGAGTCGAGTGTGGCAAATATCTTTTCTAACTCCTCGCTGCATTTGCTGGCAGGAGTAATTTTGGGTATTGTAATCTTCTTCATAATCAGGTTTTTTTGGTCGTTTTTGCGAAGATAGCAAATTTTCTTAAACCGCGTTTCCAATCTGCTCTTTTTTTCGATAATTTATAGAACCTCCCTTGAAAAATCGCCCCGAACAGGTTTACCTCCCATAAATAGCTGCGGCAGAATTACTCTGCCGCAACATCTTGTGTGACAGTAACGCGACGGTTGCTGTACACTCCTGCTCCAATCCTGTTCATAATATATTGAAGCGCTTTCTGTGCTTTTACCGAGTTTCCCGACTCATCGAGTGGTGGCGAAAAAGCAGCAATGCCAAAACCTCCTGGCAACACACCCATTATGCCACCGCCCACTCCGCTCTTTGCCGGAAGCCCCGAGGTGAACATCCAATCGCCTGTATGCTCGTAGAAACCGACAGCCGAGAGCATTGCAACCACGCGAGGAGCGTGTGCCTCGTCGAATACTCTTTTGCCCGTGCAGGGGTTAACTCCGTTGTTGGCAATGGTGGCAGCACACACTGCAAGCTGACGGGCGTTTACGCCAAGCGAGCATTGTCGCGTGTAAAGGTCGAGCGACAGTGTGGGGTCGTCGTAAATACGGTTGTAACTCTTGAGCAGCCAGGCTATTGCGCGGTTGTTGTGGTTGCTCACACTTTCGGAGCGGTAAAGCTCCTCTATGAGTTTGCACTCGCTGCCGCACAGCTCCGCAATGTTCTCGGTGATAGCTTTCCATTTCTCTTCGCTGTTGCCTATCGGCTGAACCATACTCACAGCCGATATTGCTCCGGCATTTACAAGCGGTGTGCTCGGGTGATTCTTCTCCAGTAGTATTGCCATAATGGAGTTGAAAGGCATACCCGTTGCGTCTGCGCCAATCATATACAGGAGCGTGTCGGCGCCATACTGTTTGAGGACGAGTATTGCGGTCATAACCTTCGATACCGACTCAATGCCGAATGAGTAGTCGCAGTTGCCCACTGTAATTGTCTCCCCATCGGGCAGGCACACTGCAATGCCGAACAGGCTGCTGTCTATCTGTGCAAGATAAGGTATATAATCGGCATTCTTGCCGCCCGTCTCGTCCTTGAAGCGTTCGTATGCCTCGCGTACAAGCGCCTGCAGTTCCTTTTTGCTTATCCCAATTTCCATATACTCTCTTTTTAAGGGGTTGTCAAGAGAGCGTGTGCCGAAATATGCTCACCGGCGCACGCTCTCCTTTATGCACGTTACCTGTTTATTTGCCCTTACCGGTGTGGGTAAATACAGTTCCTTTCACTTTCACCTTATTGTCGGCTGCAATGCGCGAGGGGGTGGGGTACTGCAGCTTTTCGAGTTCCGTCACAGCTCCTGCAATGTCTGTCAGCAGTTGGTCGGCCATATCGCGGCTGAATCCCTGGCGCACCACGATGCGCATCACCACGGTGTCCTCTATGTTGGCGGGCATTGTGTAGGCGGGTACCATCCAGCCGTTCTGTTTGAGCTTGTCCTGAAGGTCGTACAGCGTCCATTTGCTCTTTTGGGCATACTCGCTCTTCATTTCCCAGATGAACAAGGGGTTGTGTACTTGTGCGCTGTAGTTGCTGAAGGGGTGCATCTTGCCAATCTCGCTGTGCAGATATTTGGCAATCTCTAATGAGCTGCTGTGTATCGCCTTGTAGCCTTCGTAGCCCAAACGTATGAACTGGTAGTACTGTCCCAGAATCTGTGCTGCGGGGCGCGAGAAGTTGAGTCCCACCTGTGCAATTTCGGCACCAAGGTAATTTACGCTGAACGACATTGTGTCGGGCAGATACTTCTTGTCCTTCCACACAACCCAGCCGAGTCCGGGGTAGACAAGGCCGTACTTGTGGCCGCTGGTGCTTATCGAGAGTACCCATTTAAGACGGAAATCCCATTTCTTCTCGGGCTCAAGGAAGGGTAGAATGAATCCGCCCGAAGCTGCGTCGACGTGTATCGGAATATCGTATCCTGTCTTTTTGTTGTACTCTTCGAGGGCTGCATCGAGTGCCTCCACATCTTCGTTGAGTCCCGTCCACGTTACACCCATTATGGGTACAATACATATTGTATTCTCGTCGCACTTTGCGAGTGCGTCCTCGGGGGTCATAGAGAGCTTCTCCTTAGTGAGAGGTACGGTACGCATCTCAATCTGCCATAGCTGCGCAAATTTCTCCCACACAACCTGGTAGCCCGACGATATTACAAAGTTAGGTTTGTCACAGGGTTTTCCTTGCTCGGTGCGGCGTTTCTTCCAGCGCTGCCACGCTGCTACACCGCCGAGCATACAGGCCTCGCTCGAGCCTATGCCCAACGCTCCGGTCTTCCATTTTGTCTTTTCGGGGCTGTTCCAAAGATTGGCAATAATGTTGATACACCTTGCGCACATCACTGCCACACGCGGATACTCGGTCTCGTCGATGTAGTTGATGGCAATTGCATCGTTCATCAGCTTTGTGGCATACTCGTCCATATAAGTAGTGACGAATGTTGCCATATTCAGGCGAGGTTGTGTCTGGGCGTATGTCTCGTCCTTTACCATCTGATAGGCAATTTCGGGGGTTGTGGGGTGTTGGGGGATTTTCTCGGACGGTGCCGACTTGAGCATCTCCTGCGAACCGAATACTGCCGTTGTCACGGTTGTCATCTTTTCATCATCACATTTTTTCATCATCGCAATTTTTTAGTGGTTAATAATTGACAGATATTAAACACCTGTGCGGCAAAAAGAGTTCGACGGTGAGGCTCTCTTTGTTGCAATTGCCGGCAGCGGCGAACAACTTTCTTTTTCTGTTGTTGTGTATGAAAAATGTTGCTCTTATGAAAATAGAAACAGGAAAGGGAAAGATAACCCTTGCGGCACTGATTGGAATATGGTCGGTGTCTGCACTCACTTCGTTGCCGGGGCTCGCTGTATCGCCCATACTCGATAAGCTCAAGACAATATTCCCGTCGGCATCGGAATTCGACATTCAGATGCTCACTTCGTTGCCGTCGTTGCTCATAATCCCTTTTGTGCTTTTGGCAGGACATCTCACTACGCGTGTACCTTATTACAGGCTGCTCGCTTGGGGATTGTGGCTCTTTCTGCTTAGCGGGGTGCTTTATTTTTTCTGTGGCGAAATGTGGCAGCTCATTGCGGTGAGTGCGTTGCTCGGTATCGGGTCGGGCATTATAATTCCTCTTTCAACGTCGCTTGTCTCACGGTTCTTTGTGGGCGATTATCGTGTGCGGCAGTTCGGATATGCATCGGCAATAGCAAATATCACGTTGGTTCTTGCCACTGCGCTTGCCGGCTACCTTGCCGATGTACAGTGGAGGCTGCCGTTTATGGTTTATCTGCTGCCCATTGTCTCAATTGTGCTTATTCCTTCTATGAGTGTTTGCGACGGTACTGTGGCGCTTGCCGGTGCCGGGCAAAAGAATGCCCCTGCGGGCAGCATTAACTTTCCTCGTCTGCTCCCATATATGCTGTACTATTTTCTTGTGACGTATCTCACTGTTGTAGTCTCTTTTAATCTGCCTTTCCTTATGGGTGAGCTCAAGTACGACAGCGATGTATCGGGCGTGGTCATTTCTCTCTTTTTCCTTGCCATTATGGCGCCGGGATTTGTGCTTTCTCCCATTTTGCGTGTTATGAAAGGAGGGGTTGAGTGGATATGTTTGTTGCTGATTGCTGTGGGATTGCTGCTGATATTCACCTTCTCGTCGTTGTGGCTTATTGCGCTTGGCTGTATTGTGAGCGGAGTGGGGTATGGCATTGTGCAGCCCTATCTCTATGATTGTGTGGCAAAGGTCTCTTCGGCGGGCAGGGTTGCCTTTGCTCTTGCGCTGCTTATGGCTATGAACTATGTGGCTATCCTTGTCTGTCCCTTCATAGTCGATTATCTGCAACGGATTATGCACGTGGAGTCGCAGGGATTTGCTTTCGGGCTTAATGCGGTAGTTGCGTTTGCGGTCCTGTTAGCTATGCTTGCAATTTATATATGCAAAAGAAAAAGATGAACTTTGCGGGTTATATAAAAAAATACTCTCTGCCAACCGACGGTTGGCAGAGAGTATTTTTTGCTTTATGATAAGCGCTCAAATTCGGTATTATTTGAAAGCTATTTTGAATATCTTTCTATTATTTCTATGAGCTCGTTGAGTGGGCGTGCTCCGCTTGCCCTCCACACTATTTTGCCGTTCAGGTATAGTATGAGCGTGGGTACAGAGCGTATTTCCAGTTTTTGCGACAGGATATTGTTCTTGTCTACGTCAATTTTTATTATACGCACCTTGTCTCCTAACCGTTGCTTTGCTTCGTCGAGCACCGGCTTCATTGCTTTGCAAGGACCGCACCACTCGGCAAAGAAGTCGACAAGCACTGGGGTACTGCCGTTGATGATTTCGCTGAATTTTTCCATAATTGCAATTTAAAAGATACAAAGGTGCACTACCGCAAAGAGAGTGCACCTTTATATAACGGTTTACACGGGCTGTTTGTTCTTACTCGGCGTCCTTGTAACGGTTGTTGAGTCCGTCGATAACCTCCTTTGTTATGTCAAGTGCTTCGTTTGCAAAGAGGATATTCTCGCCCATACGGCTCAGGATAATGTCGTAGCCGTGTGTTGCGTTGTACTCCTTCATAAAGTTGTTGATTGAGTCGCGCAGTGCAATGCTGTTCTTCTGCTCCTCGGCTGCAAGCTCGCCTGCAAGGCGCTGCTCAAGGCGTGCGTACTCCTCCTGACGTTTTACAATACGTGCCTGCTCGCTCTCGGCGCGCTCACGTGTGGCAAATACATTGTTTTCGAGCTTCTTTTGGAAGTCGGCCATATCTGCCTGGATAGACTTTGCCTTCTCGCCAAGTGTCAACTGTGCATTCTCGGTCTTGCGGAGCATATCGTTGTTGAGCTTCACCGACAGTTTGTAGTTGCTGAGCAATGAGTCAATGTCGACGTATGCAATCTTAAGACCGCCTTGTGCGGGTGCTGCAACTGCTGTGTTGTCGGCAACTGCCTGTACGGGTTGTGCCTCTTTTGCACATTGTGTAAATGTAAGTGCGGTGATGAATGCCGCTGCAATTGTAAATAGTTTGTTTCTTTTCATAGTTTAAGTTTTGTATTTATATTCATTTACTTCTTTTTTCGCTCACTGCCATAGGGTTGTCGCGCCGTGCGTCCCTGTCTTGCGATTGGGCACACTTTATGCCCCTTTTACGTAAGCCTTTATTTCCGCTTACGTGTGTATTTGGGAAACGGCCATTTTTCTTTATTATTATGGTTACAGATAATAATGCGAAGCTTATTGCAATTATTAACGTAGTCAATAGTAGTGTCTTTAACATTTTTTGTTATATTTGAGATAAACTCGAATATTTTCTGGCTCGCTTAGAGAAATATTCAAGTGAACTTGATATTTCTTGCTCGCTTGTTTGTATATTTGAGATAAACTCGAATATATACTGCGCTCGCTGTAAAAAATACTCAAGTGAACTTGATATTTCTTGCTCGCTTGTTTGTATATTTGAGATAAACTCGAATATATACTGCGCTCGCTGTAAAAAATACTCAAGTGAACTTGATATTTCTTGCTCGCTTGTTTGTATATTTGCCACAAATACCGATAAACTTTGCAAAGTTACTACTTTTATCTCAATATGCAGAGGGTGTAATGGTAAAAATCTTGCAATCTTTTTGTCGGTTTAATATATTATAATCAATTATTAACATAAATTAATAAAGAAGTTATTATGGAGAGTTTGAATTTGGAGCCCCGCGCTGTATTCTCTTATTTTCAGCAGATATGCAATATTCCTCACGGTTCTAAACACGAGGAGCAAATTTCGGCATTCTTGCAGCAGTTTGGAAAGGAACTCGGATACGAGACTATTGCCGACGAGGTGGGCAATGTGCTCATAAAGAAGCCTGCATCACCTGGTTATGAGGATAGGAAATGTGTTATCTTGCAGGGACATATGGATATGGTGTGCGACAAGCGCCCCAGTGTGGAGCACGATTTTACAAAAGACCCCATTCGTCTGGTTGTCGACGGCGACTGGCTCAAGGCCGACGGTACTACTCTTGGTGCCGACAACGGAATAGGCGTTGCTGCTGCAATGGCTGTCCTTGCCGACAAGAGTCTCAAGCACGGTCCTGTGAACTGTCTCTTTACTGTCGACGAGGAGACCGGGCTCACAGGTGCGCAGGCGCTCGACAAGAATCTTCTGCAGGGCGATATACTCGTTAACCTCGACTCCGAGGACGAGGGCGAGATATTCATAGGTTGTGCCGGTGGAGTGTGCAACTATGCCGATTTCCGTTTCATCTGGGACAGAGTGGCTGGCGATATGTTCTTTATGAAGGCCGAGATTTCCAACCTCACGGGCGGACACTCGGGCGATGATATAAGCAAGGGACGTGCCAATGCAAACAAGTTGCTCAACCGTTTCTTGTGCCGCATTGCCCAGAAGTACGAGTTCTATTTGTGCGACATTAACGGCGGTAGCCTGCACAATGCCATTCCGCGCGACGCATCGGCGGTATTTGCTGTACAGTCGGCCGACAAGGAGAGCGTGCGTGTCGACTTCAATATCTTTGCGGCTGAGGTGCGCGACGAGTACAGTGTGACCGAGCCCGATATGCGCCTTGTGCTCCAGAGTACCGATGCTACCCACCGTTGCATCGACAAGGAGACTACAAACGGATTGCTCAAGTCCATAAACGCGGTATTCAACGGTGTGTTCGCAATGAGTCAGGACGTCCCCGGGCTTGTGGAGACATCGAGCAACCTTGCGTCTGTGCGTATGAACGAGAATACCATAAGCATAACCACGAGCCAGAGAAGCTCCATCGAGTCGGCACGCGACAATGTGTCGCAGTCGGTGCGCTCGGCTTTTGAGCTCGGTGGTGCAAAGGTTGTTACAAAGGGTCATTATCCAGGCTGGAAGCCCAATATGAACTCGCAGATAATGAAGGTGGCGTGCGAGCAGTATACCGCGCTCTTTGGTGGCGAGGCTAAGATAAAGGCTATACACGCGGGCCTCGAGTGCGGTCTTTTCCTCGAGAAGGCTCCTCACCTCGATATGATTTCTTTTGGTCCTACAATGCGTGGCGTGCACTCGCCCGACGAACGTTTGAGTATTTCTTCAACTGCGCGTTTCTGGCAGCATCTTGTGGCTTTGCTGGAGAATATTCCCGTAAAATAACGGTTCGTTCTTTATCCGATAAATAACATTATATGCCGCTTCTTTATTGATAAAGAGGCGGCATATTTTAGTGTCCCGTCGCTTTGCTTTGTTGGGGTAATGGTTGTGCGAATTTGTCTGTGCGTTCGAAAAACAGGTATTATATAGCAGTTGACCAATAAGCTGTTTTTTTTTGCTGTGTCATCTACTCCTCACCGCTCCGCGGAGCTCCTCTTCGCAAGAGGAGCACTATATACTTTTAATTCAATTGTTTACGTATGTTTTTAGGTAGCATCTAAATAAAAGAAATTAAGCGCTCCTCTTCGCAAGAGGAGTACTATATGCTTTTAATTCAATTGTTTACGTATGTTTTTAGGTAGCATCTAAATAAAAGAAATTAAGCTGAGGAGTTCGAAAAACCCTTGTATTTGTAATTGCCTTTACTCCCTGTGTGCGGTGAACCGCGTTTCTAAGCAACGTAAAGAATCTCTTTTGTCGCTGATTCTTGAGATACTTCGCTTCCGCTCAGTATGAACTGTGTTAAAATCCAAATAAAAATCAAGTAAAAATTTCACTGTAAACAGTATTGTTCTTTACAATAGCAAAAATCT
>JAFZIA010000090.1 GCA_017554605.1 Bacteroidaceae bacterium | reverse complement strand
GCTACGTGTTCAACCGCGGCGTTTACGACGGTGGCGCAATGTTCAATGGCATCGGTGGTATCGGCTTGGAGTACCAGCCCTTCCCGTTGTGGGGTGTCCGTGCGCAGGTTGATTATGGTCTTTATAACTTCAGCGATAAGGGGACTTACCGTGTGAAAACAGAAGAAAAAACATGGCATCGTGCTGGTCTCTTGCATAGGACTTACCACACACTTAGTGCAATGCTCGATGCTAAGTTCGACCTTAGCAACGCAATTTGGGGTTACGACCCCACTCGTTGCTGGAACGCTTCTCTGTATGCAGGTCCTGTAATCAGCCGTCACACCAGTCTTGAAAAGAATATCGACGGTCGTGAGTCTATTCCCGCAGGTTCTGTTGTTACTCCCGTGAAGCGTGCTCCTGAGGGTTATCATATTGGAGGTCATATAGGCTTCAATACAAGCTATTCGTTGACTGAGCGTTTGAGGCTTTTCGGTGAGCTCGACCTGCGTATCTATGGTAACGATTATATCTATGAGCAGAGTATCGACTATAATCCCGTGCGTATTCTTGGTGGTCGCATAGGTGTAACTTTTGATATTAAATAAATTATTGAAAATGAAACGTATTAAGATATTATTGACGTCTCTATTTGTTGTGGCAGTATTGCCTTTCGGGGTTAATGCCCGTGGTATTGACTCATACGTACTTGCCGATAGCACAAAGAACAATGTTGAGAATATAACCAAAGAGGTTGACTCTACAACTGTTACCGATAGCGTAGCTGTTGCAACCGACAGCATTACTGTAGCTAAGGTCGGCATATCAGTTGCAACTGACAGCATTGCGGCAACTGCGGATAGCGTTGCTGTTGAAACTGCTGTGGTAGCCATACCTCCTACTGTTGATAATGGGGCAGAACCGAGATACTTGAAATACAGGCCTGCTGCTCCCGAAGATAAAAGAATGCTTGTTTCATATTATAAGAATATTCTTTTGAAGGGTGCAAACCAGGGCGAGTCGTACATAAAGGCTTTTGAACCCTGGAGAGAGGCTTTTGTAGCCGATACAAACAGAAGTGTAGATTTGTACATTGATGGTGTGGGTATTATTGCAGGCTGTATAGCCTGTGACACGGCCAGTCATAATTATGGTAGATTGTCGGAACTAAAATGGACGCTGATGGAGCTGTACGATTTAGCTACGGCAGATGTGGACAAACTGAATGCGCAGTTGAACAAAGAGAAAAACAGCGATACTCTTTCGGTTGCAAAGATTCGTGCTCAGCAGATGATGTATTATAGACGCTATACGCAGTACGATTCAATCTTCAATAGCGCGCACCATAATGTGGTGAACTCCGATAATGAGAAATATTGGGAGGACGTTATTTTTAAGGACAGTCTGCATCTTTCGTATATGTATCCAAGATACAGAGAAATTCTGTTGTCGAACGACGATAACTTGAGTGTAGCACATATTTCCCACTATGCAAAGATAGTATATTTCAAGATAAAATTCGATAAGAATCTTGGTGTTACTCGCTCTAAGGAACTTTTTCAGGCCGACAAGAATCTTATAAACTCGCGCGTGCCAGGAATTGTTGCCAGAGCCGATGACAAGGAGATTATGCCTAATGGAAAGACTGTGGCCGACTATTATGCTGGCTTAGCCGAAGGTGTTTCGAGTACTTTGCTTTTGGGCGAGTCGGCATTTATCAGCGGCGATGACTATGTGACCCTTGAGGCATATTACATACAGCGTTTGGATAAGGACGGCAATAAGGTGTGGCAGGATATTCTTGAGTCATCACTTGCAAATAGCCATAAACAAGGGTATTGGTCTAAATTGTATATGGATGCAATGATACACAAATACAAGAATGATTATCCCGAGTATATTAAGGAGTCGGGGCCTACTTATGAGCTTGCTATTAGAATTGCGGATTATGCAATGGAACTGAAAGAGACCAAGGCGGCAATGACGTATTATGATGCTGCATTTGCAACTCCTGACTTCAAGGAGAAGAGTGCGTATGTACAAGCACGTTCCTATTTGAGAATGTCGCAGGTGATGTTTAATGCAGGCCAAGGACATTCAAAATGCTATTCTTATGTGAAGAAGGGCATTGATGTGTGCCCCGAATATCCCGATCTGTATGTGATGGAGGCTATTCTCTTGAACGATTATCTCATTAAGTATCAAAAGCAGCTGCTAACTTATAACGATGGCCCTTTCCGTTTCAGGGTATCATTCATTGCTGTGTATGAGTTATACGAGAAAGCATTGGTGTGTGCCGAAGCTCTTACCTCTAAGGGAGATACGGAAATGACGACCTCAATAAATAAGGAGGCTACAAGGAATGCAATGTCGAAATTGGAGTATAACTTCCCCGAGGAGACTGATATCTCTATGCGAGTCAAGAGGGTTGGAGATGTTTATGAAATTAATCCGGCAAACGTGAAGTTCCCTCTCATTGGAGGAAAGAAATATAAGGTCAAATTGAGAAAAGCTAAATTCAGGGCCGAAGAGGAGTAGGAATATAGAGTTTGTGAATGTTGATTATGTGTCGGTATTTAGCCGATGACATTGGAATATAATCGACAATGAAGAATAATGAGCGGGATAATAACTGGTTTGTTTTATTTGTTTCCCGCTCATTTTACTGTTTAATTTGGACTCTGTACAAATATATCTTTCGCTCGCTTGTGACTTGATTTGAGCTTCGCTCGAATATATCTTTCGCTCGCTGTGAAAAATATTGAAGTAAACTTCATATTTTTCGCTCGCTTGTGACCGAATTTGAGCTCCGCTCGAATATATCCTTCGCTCGCTGTAAAAAATATTGAAGTAAACTTCATATTTTTTGCTCGCTTGTGACTATATTTGCAAAAATGATTATTTGCTGCACCGAGCAGCTACTCAAAAAACTAACTAATCTCATTACTATTATGGAAAAAACTCTTATTCTTATCAAACCCAATGCTATCCAGCGTGGCATTATGGGAGATATCGTGACACGTTTCGAACGTAAGGCACTGCGCATTGCCGGAATGAAAATGATGTTCCTCACCGATGAAATCCTTGCCGAGCATTATGCACATTTGGTTGAGCGTCCTTTCTACCCCTATCTCAAGGCTTCGATGCAGGCAGGTCCTGTGATTGCATTGTGTCTCGAGGGTGCAGAGGCAGTAGAGACTGTACGTCAGATGGTGGGTGTAACAAATTCGCGCAAGGCACTCCCTGGTACAATACGTGGCGATTTTTCAATGAGCGGCGAGCAGAATGTGGTTCACGCCTCGGACTCGGTTGAGAATGCTCAAATTGAGATTAACCGCTTCTTCAAGGAGGGTGAGCTCTTCGACTATGAGTCGGCTGTTACACGTTTTGAGTATGGCGGTGAGGAGACTCTTAAATATATGAAATAACAAAAGGAGTGATGTTTTGAATACTAAAATAAAGACGTTCATTATAACAGCAGGGTTGTTCTTCGGGACAGCTTCTGCTGTATTTTCACAGGATAGGCCCGCGGTGCAGTCGCTCTGCGACAAGCCGATGGAGATGATGGATTCCATTCCTCTTATGGATATGCTCCTGAACGAGTCGGATATACTTCCAGCCGAGGATCTGTATGACAATTGGTCGAACGACCGTGTACGCTTCAATGCCGTGCTTCCCGACTCTTTCAGGGTGGATTTGCGGGGTTTTACAATGCCCACCACGAATACCAAGATAACCGATGTCTTTGGTTACCGTCCGCGCCGCCGACGCACGCATAATGGCATTGACGTAAAGGTGCAGAAGGGCGATACTATATACGCGGCGTTCGATGGAAAGGTGCGTATAACGTCGTACCAGCGTCGTGGTTACGGACACTATATAGTTATTCGTCATAATAACGGAATAGAGACGGTGTATGCCCATTTGTCTAAGAAACTGGTGGTGCAGGACCAGGTTGTGAAATCGGGGCAGCCTATTGGTTTGGGCGGAAATACAGGGCGCAGCACAGGATCGCATCTGCACTTCGAAACGCTGTTGATGGGCAAGAATATCAACCCCGAACTTATGTTCGACTTTACCAGCCAGAGGGTGACGGGCGATTTTTATACCTATCGTAAGGGAGTCTATCAGGAGTACGACAAAAAAACGGGCAAGATTGTGGAGAGCGCTGAGAAACTTTATCATAAGGTGCGTCGCGGAGAAACGCTCTCGGTGATAGCCCGCAAATGTGGCGTATCGGTGAATACTCTCTACAAGTTGAACAAAATGAACTCGCGCACTGTGATACGTCCAGGACAGATGATACGATACAGGTAGCCTGTAGTACTATAAACAAAAAATCGACTGCAAATTAACAGTCGATTTTTTGTTTATGATTGCCGTAGTTCGTTTGGATTGTGATGTTGACGTAGTGGTCAGATGTTGAATGCTACGCTTCCGAAGCCGTACTGCGTGAGCAGTGTGTTGAGTGCCTGCTGTGTCTCCTTTAGGAACTTGAAATTTTGCATAACCTCCATATAGCGGGCACTATCGGCTGCAACCGAAGGGTCTTTGAGTTGTGCCATTGTTTGCTTCAGAAGTTCGTCTATTATGTTCTGTTTGTAGGCTACGGCAAGGCGTGTGCACTGTTCAAAGAGCACTGCGTTCTCGTTGTGTTCTTCGGTCTTGTTCTCGCTGAACAGTTTGCTCAGTAGGTAACGGTCGTTGCATAGCTCTGCTGCAAGATGCGATATTTCGGCATCGGGGTGTGACTGGAAATGGCGCTCGGGCGAAAAATTGATGTCGGCGGCGTGGAGCGATGCTTCGTCGAATATACGCTTATAGAGCGGGTGGGTAAATTCTATGCCGTCGCCCTGGAACGTGTAGTACAGATGCGAGATAACACTCTCGGTAAAGGCGGGTGTGCCGTTTGCCTTGTCCTCGGGTACCTGGACGAGCTTGTCGCCGTTGCGCAGGAGGAACTGTATTATGGCGCGTTCCTTGTTCTGTAGAGGGTTTTCGTTACTTGCTGCCTGCTGAATGGTGCTTTCGGCAGCAGTCATTATTGGTGTATCGTCGGTGGGTGGGGTAGTACTGTCCGCCTGTTGGGCGGGTGCATTGCCTTGATGTTTGCGCTTGTATATCTCTTCGGCGTGCTTGCGTCGCAGCTTGGCTGTCTCCGAAACGAGCAGTTGCTCGCCCACATTCAGCATCTCGCTGCATTTCTTTATATATTCACTACGCAGAATGTCGTTGGGGATTACTGCTATACTGCGTACTACGTCGCCAATAAGGGAAGCGCGGCGTACGGGGTCGTCGCCCACTTCATCGAGCAGTAGATTGGTCTTGAAGCGTATAAAATCGACTTTATTGCGTTTGATATACTCCTCGACCTCCTCGCTTGAATGGCTCTGTGCGTAGCTGTCGGGGTCCTCGCCTTCGGGCAGCAGTACTACGTTTATGTTCATTCCCTCTTCGAGCAGCATATCTATTCCTCGAAGTGAGGCTTTTATTCCGGCCTTATCGCCGTCGTAGAGCAGTGTCACGTTGCTGGTGAAACGGTGAATAAGGCGTATCTGCCCTGTGGTGAGAGAGGTGCCCGAGGAGGCAACCACATTCTGTATGCCTGCCTGGTGCATAGATATTACGTCGAGGTATCCCTCGACAAGTATGCAGCAGTCGTGCTGCATTATTGCCTGCTTGGAGAAATAGAGTCCGTAGAGGTGGTCGCTCTTGTGGTATATCTCGCTCTCGGGGGAGTTCACGTATTTTGCAGCCTTGGGGTTGCTTTGCAGTATTCTGCCGCCAAAGGCTACTACTTTTCCCGATATTGTGTGGACGGGGAATGTCACTCTGCCCCAGAATCGGTCAATCAGCCTGCCGTCCTCGGTTGAGTAGCATACGCCGGTCTTTGCTATGAGCTCGGCATTGTAGCCGGCCTTCAGGGCTGTAGAGGCAAATGTGTCGCGCTTTTCGGGTGAGTATCCCAGCCCGAATTTTTTTATCGTCTCGTCGCGCAGTCCGCGCCGGCGGAAGTAACTCATTCCTATAGCCTCGCCCTCCTGTGTACCGCTGAGCGTGTCAACAAAGAATTGCTGTGCATATTGGTTTATTACGAACATACTCTCCCTGAGGCTCTGTGCCTGCCGCTCTTCGTTGGTGAGCTCGCGCTCCTTAATCTCTATATGATATTTTTTTGCAAGCCAGCGCAGGGCGTCGGGGTAACTCAGTTGCTCGTGCTCCATAATGAAGTGCACGGGCTTGCCTCCCTTGCCGCAACCGAAGCATTTGTACAGGTTCTTTGCGGGTGATACTGTGAACGACGGTGTTTTTTCGTTGTGGAAAGGGCACAGTCCTATAAGGTTCACCCCCCTGCGGCGCAGTGCTACAAAATCGGATACCACCTCCTCTATTTTTGCTGCGTCCATTATTTGCTCTATTGTGTCGCGGTCTATCATATTTTATATATATAATGTATATAAGGGGATAAAAATCGTATTTTGGTTTCTTTGCAAAGATAGTGAAAGGCGAGTGCAGAAAAAACAAGCTTGCTTGATTTTTTTTGCCGAGACGAATCCTGTTTTATTTAGAAGCTGTTTAAATTTATATCGTTAAGTTTTTTATAGGTCAAAAATAGTGCCAACGAGCAAAACGCAAGTTTACTTGCAGTTTTTCGGCGAGTGCAGCCTATTTTGGCGCAATGCAAAAGTGGAATGTTTTATTATT
>JAFZIA010000089.1 GCA_017554605.1 Bacteroidaceae bacterium | reverse complement strand
CGCTGTAAAAAATATTCAAGCAAGCTTGATATTTCTCGCTCGTTTGTTTGTATCTTTGATGAAAATCGAAGATTTTCTGCACTCGCTGTAAGAAATATTGAATCAAGCTTCATATTTCTCGCTCGTTTGTTTGTATCTTTGATTAAATCGAAGATATTCTTCACTCGCTGTAAGAAATATTCAAGCAAGCTTGATATTTCTCGCTCGTTTGTTAATATCTTTGTCTAATAAAGTTTAGAACAGATAAAAAGGAAAATAATTTATGGCTTTTTTGAATAGTGCGGCAAGTTATTTGCGAAGTTTTTCGTTTGTAAATAATGTCAAGAAGATGCGTTCGGCTCTTATTGAGTTTTTCAAGGAAGAGGGTATCACCTGCGAAGTAAAAGATGGAACTCTTATGTTTGAATATAAGGAGCTGTGGTACGACGTTAATTTTATTGCCGGCGATGATTATGCCGAGTGCGGCATTGTCTTTTCGTTCGAAGATGAGCTTTACGAAAAGCTGGAACTTGCCGACAAAACTTTAATGGCGGCTAAAGTGAACAATGAGGTCGACAATCACGCAACGATATATGTGTATAACGATAGTTTCAAAATTGTCTCTACATTCTATTTTGCTTCCAAGAGTATGCTGATGGAACTTTTTATGAAGCATTTTACCGAGATGAGGGAATGCATAAACGCGGCATTGGAACTGTTGAAGGAGAGCATAGTTGAAGAAGAAAGCACTACGAACGAGAAGCCCAAACAGATTGGTTTTTGCGTGCAGCCCGAGGAGGCGAACGAAAATTAGTCCAAGCGGGTTGTATTGCGGTTATCTTAGAGATTCTTCACATTCGTTCAGAAACAAAGTTCACTGCCCGTAGGAGCTAAAGGCAATGACAATAAATGTGATTGACATCAGTGTTACTATTCTAAAATATGCAGGCTGTTTACTTTTCTTAACAAAGAAATGTGAACAGCCTGTTAAACTTGTAAAAGAAATGCTCTATCTTTGCTCCGCCCGAGCAATAGCCTGATTCTTTGTGAAAAGGAAAGAAAAAAGCCAATGCAGCAACCTTGCTGCAGGGAGGGTGAAGAAATTTATAAGAAGCTGTTTTAATTTGCTTGTTTAATTTGCCAAGCTTGTTTATAGAGCAAAAAACGGCGAAACAATCAGCTTCTAATACTTTTAAATTAAATGCTTTATATGAAGAGGATTCTTTATGCGCTTATTCTATTGGCTACCGCCTGCACAGCACCGCAGCCCGACGCTGTTGTGCTGCCTGGTATTCCCAAGGAGGCTCCCAGCCTGCACAATGCGGCACGCTTCGATGCAAACAGTTTTAAGTTAAATGTCGACGTGCGCTACAATGGCGATACGGTTATTGTGGTGAGCGACCTGCCCGAAGGCATCACTTACAGGGCAAACGGTGCCGATATTGTAATTAACTCGACGCTCGATGGGGTGGAGTATGTACTCTCGGGAGGAATGAACAAAGGTTCTTTCTCGCTTCTGTCGCAAAAGCCGGCGCTCCTCTCACTATCTTCCATTGCCATAAAATCGCAAAAGCGCAATGCAGTTACGGTTTCTGCACCGTTGGTGTATGTGCGTGCGGTGGGCGAGTCGCCGAGCTACATTATAGATGGTGTTCCTACCGACACTGTATATGTTCACAAGAATGCAGCAGCCCTGCGCATTGAGGGCGATGCGGTTCTCTGTGGCGGAAATATTGCCTTGCGTGGCGAGAGAAGCAGCGCGGTGCACTGCTCGGGACATCTCCTGTTCAACGGTGGAAATATCTCGGTCGAGGCGTCGCGCAAGGACGCAGTCGTTGCCGATAGCGCCATATTCGTTGCCGACGGTAACATTAGAGTCATAGCCACAGCCGATGCGTTCAAAAGTAAGAAAGGCAGTGTGACGCTCGCGGGCGGCAACCTTCTATTGCATAGCACTGGCAATAAGGGCGACGGAATACAGGCACGCAACGTATATCTGTTTGGTGGAAATGTACAGGCTGTTGTAGAGGGTGATGCTGCAAGAGGTATAAACTCAAAGGCAGCTGTTTATCTTGTCGATGGTATACTTAGTGTGGAGTCCAACGGAAATGCCATATTCAGCGAGAAAAAGGCAGATTATACATCGGGCGCCTGCATCAAGAGTGAGACTCATTTGTATATAGGTAACGCCACAGTGTCGCTTAGGAACAATGGCGACGGTGGCAAGGGTGTAAACTGCAACGGCATTATGCAGATGGACGGCGGTGTGTTGCTTGTAGAGAATTATGGAAACGACGTGCAGCACCACGAGGACCGTGAGGCGCACACATCGGCAAAAGGAGTAAAGTGCGACAGCGCCGTTGTAATTAACGGAGGAATAATTGATATTCGTGCCTACGGCAGCGGAGAGCGTTGCGAGGGACTTGAGTCGAAGCACACAATGACAATTGCTGGCGAGAATACCTCGGTCTATATATATGCCAACGATGATGCCATAAATGCGGGCGGACGGTTTACCATAAAGGGTGGACGTATATACGCCTACTCGGCTTGCAACGACGGTATAGACTGCAACGAGGGTGTAGATATTGAGGGTGGTTTTGTGGTTGCCAACGGTTGCCCCACACCCGAACAAGGTATTGATGTGGACAACCCGGCGCTCTTTAGTGTAAAGGGTGGAACATATATAACTATGGGCGGTACTTTTGGTTCAAGCCCCACGATGCCTATGGGTAAAGCTACCGTGCAGCCTGTACTTGGCTGGAAGAGCATAAGCCTACAACGCGGAAAATATGCGGTTATAGCCGACAATGATAAGCCGCTCGTTGCCTACTGTCTGCCCCGCACGTTGGCCGACGGTGCAATATGCTTCACCTCGCCCTATGTAAGGCAGGGTAGTGAGTATGCGATGCTGGTTGTCGATGCTATAAGCGGTGGCGAGTATATTGGCAACGGTGTATATCTGTTGCCCGATGCCGTGGAGATGTCTGCTGCCGAGTGGAAAAAAGCCGAGATAAATGTAGCCGATGAAAATGAGTTCGGAGGTTCTCCTTTCCCTCCTGGCGGTATGAAGCCCGACGGTAATTTCCCGCCTCCTCCGGGAATGAAGCCCGATGGCAATTTTCCCGCTCCTCCTCCAGGAATGAATTTCGACGGCAATTTCCCTGCTCCCCCTCCGGGAATGAAATTCGACGGTAATTTCCCGCCCCCGCCTCCGGGTGGTATGAATTTTGAGGGCGGCTTTCCCCCACCTCCTCCCGTGTACAAGGATACCGAGGGGTATGGTGCCGATAACCTCCCCGGTGGTGGCTGGCTGTTGCGTTAACCCTGCCTTTCCTGTCCGATTATATTCAGGGTGTCCGTAAATGGACACCCTGGATATTTTGTATATGCTTGTTTTTCAGTGAGTTGGGTTTTTGGCACGCATTTTGTATATAAACGGGTGAAGTGAAAATAAGAAATTGTTTAAGTTTTATGGACCGTAGAATTCCAAAAGAAGAACAAAGAAGAAAGATGTCACTGCGCCTGCTCAAGATTGTGGGCGCAGTGGCGACGGCAGCATTGCTGGTGCTGATTGTGGTGTCGGTGTCGCGTGCTACGGTAAGCGAAAAAATGTTGGAGCTGTGTACCGTGTCGCGTGGTGCAATACAGACGAGTGTTACTGCGTCGGGCGAAGTGATGCCTGCATTCGAGGAGGTGATAAACTCGCCCATTGCATCGCGCATAATGGAGGTGTACAAACAGTCGGGCGACACGGTGGCACGCGGTTCGGCTCTCTTGCGGCTCGACCTTGAGGAGACACAGAATGAGTATTATAGCTTGCTCGACGAAAAAGAAATAAGGCAGCATCAGTTGCAGCAGTTGAGGCTGAACATTGCAACAACGCTCGACAACCAAAGAATGAACATTGCAATAGCCGAACTTGAGTTTGAGCGCCTCTCCACCGAACTGCGCAACGAGCGCTATTTGGACAGCATAGGCTCGGGAACGGCCGACCGCGTGCGTCAGGCCGAGCTTGCTCTCTCCACTGCCGATAAGCGCCTGCAACAGCAACGCACGCAGCTTGCCAACGATATAAGGATAAAGGAGTCCGAGCTCAGGATAAAAGAACTCGATTATAATATATTTGAGAAGAAACTCGATGCAATGCGTCGTACACTCGACGATGCACGCATTGAATCGCCACGGGCCGCTACGCTTACATATATAAATAATGTGATTGGTGCGCGTGTGGCTGCGGGCGAAAGGATTGCTGTAATATCGGACCTTACGAACTTTAAGATTGTGGCACAAATTTCCGATGCAATGGCCGAGTATGTAAGGATAGGCAAAAGGGTTGTTGTAAAAGTAGGGGGCGACGAGCTGCAGGGTGTAATCAGCAACGCATCGCCCGTGAGCGAGAATGGAGTGATAAAATTCGATATTGCGCTCAACGACAGCAGCAACCCGCGCCTGCGTCAAGGGTTGCGCACCGACGTTTACATAATGAACGAAATTCACGACAATGTGCTGCGTATATACAACCGCAGTTTCTACATTGGAGCAGGCGAGTATAAGCTCTTCGTGAAGAACGCAGCAGGGGAACTTGAGCGCCGCGACGTGCGACTGGGAACTGGAAACTATAACTATGTAGAGGTTGTCGATGGCCTCCTGGAGGGTGATGAGGTTGTGGTGAGCGATATGCGCGAATATAATCATAACAGCAGAATAAAATTAGTGGATTAATCATGATACTTATTTATTTGAAACAGGCATATAGGATGATGCTACAGAATAGGCTCTATTCGGCTATATATGTTGTTGGAACAGCCCTCTCTGTATCGTTTGTAATGACATTGTTTATTATCTTCTATATTAAGCTGGGACCTGTGTATCCTGAGTACAATCGTAGCCGTACAGTATCTATGAATTACATTACGTTGGAGGTTAACAGTGATGATGGTTGGTTCAGCTCGTCGCGTTACGGAGCATCGCAGAATTTATGCAACCTTTTGCGAGAAATTGATGGGTGCGAGGCTCTTGCCACACATTGTGGAGGACACAGTTATTCCTTCACTGTAAATGAGATAGACAATTGTGACGGACGCTTTGTAAATAACGACTTTTGGCGGGTATATGATTTTGAATTCCTCGCAGGAAAACCCTTTACCGATGCCGATGCACACAGCCCGTTGGTTGTTGTAAGCGAGAATTTTGCCCGTCAACTATTTGCAACAGCCGATGTTGTTGGCAGGGAGATAAATATTAATAATACACGTAACCGCATTGTAGGAGTGGTGAAAAGTCCCGGTGGTTGTACCCCCGACTGTTACTCGCAATTTTGGATACCGGCGGCTCACTCTCTACTAAATAATGAGAAGGCCGGGCATTCGATAGTTGGGGAGTATGAGGTTGAAATATTGTGCAGTCCATCATATGATATTGATAACATTGTGTCGAATGTCAAAGGTATTATAGAGCGTCTGGCTTCGGAACGTCCGGAAAATGAGAAATATATTCCTAAAATAGCGAGACACTGGGCAAAAATATTGAATGTGAAAGATGAGGAACCTACACTCCTCGATGCTCTCTCTAAATATATCTACGTTATTATGGCACTGCTCTTTATTCCGGCACTGAACCTGGGTGGAATGATTGCCACGCGTATGAGCAACAGGATGGACGAGATTGGAGTGCGTAAGTCCTTTGGAGCAACTAATGTTAATATTGTATATCAGGTGCTATGCGAAAATATGTTGCTTACAGCTATGGGAACCGTAACGGGACTGTTGCTTGCCTATATAATCACTTATACAGCAAAAGATTGGATACTGACAATTTTCGATGTGTATGTAAATACTCTGGCTCCGAGCAATATAATTACCGGTGACATGTTGTTGAACCCGACCATAATTTCACTTACGGTATTGCTTATTTTCTTATTGAACATTATTTCGGCTCTTCTACCTACACTCTATTCATTGAGACACAGTATATCGGAGTCATTAAACAAAAAATAGTCAGATAGTATGATTAAACTTATTTTACACCAGATGTGGAACGAGCGTCGGCAGAATGGTTGGCTCTTTTTAGAAATTGTAGCTGTGAGCATATTTCTGTGGCTTGCCATCGACCCGCTTTTCATACTCGAGAGTCGCCGAAGCATACCTGCCGGATATGTTGCCGATAATCTCTACAGAATAAAACTTAAAGAATATAAGGAGACGCACATTAAATATAATAAAAACTGTCGCGAAAATTCATTGGAGGTATGTCGCAATGCGTTTAATGTGGTAAAATCTATTCCCGAGGTAGAGTATGTATGCACTGCCATAGACCGTAGTTATCCGAATAGCGGCTCTATCAGTTCTAGCATATGTTATATTGATAGCACGCTGTCGGCTGATGGGGAGACAAAGAGTCTTGGCGCGGTCTTTTATCAAATTACATCGGAGGAGGGAGATAATTACCCGGCTACATTCGGTCTTGTTAATGCGCTTACAGGTGAGACTGCACAGATTGTGAATAATGGAAATGTGAACAGTGTATTTGTATCGCGCAGTTTTGCAATGGAGGGCTTTGGCACTTTAAATGTGGTTGGAAAGAAAATTAGGGATAGCGGTGGAAAAAGCGAGCTGATGATCTGTGGAGTAGTAGAGGATATCCCATTTCAGCAGTATGCTAATCCTACGCACGTTGTGTTTCATACCTACCCATCTTATGAGTCGAGATACATGGGCGTGTTCGATATGTTTATAAGACTTAAAGAAGGGGTGGATGGCAAAGCTTTTATGCGTCGTTTCAACGAAGAAATTACTCCTCAACTGGGTGGTGGAAATATATATTGCGGCGGGATAAAATCTCACATCGATGAGCGCGACGAACTGAACGAGATGATGGGATACGGAAATACATATCGCATTCAAACGGCGCTGACGCTATTTGCTGTTCTCTGTACTTTTCTGGGTGTTGTCGGCACATTTTGGATGCGTGCAAATGCTCGCCGCAGGGATATTGGATTGATGCGCAGCGTGGGTGCTTCGTCGGGTAGAATTGTAGCACAATTTGTAGTGGAAGCTGTGTTGCTTGTTACTGTTGCTTTTCTTGTGGCGCAACCGTTGCTTATGCACAAGGTTTATGCGATGGGCTTTGCAGAGCCTCTTGTCGATTTTATTACAAGAACCGATGTTAAAGGCGATTATATACACGACATTGCGTGGGTGCATTTTGTCGCGGTGAGCATTATCAGCTACATTATTATTTTGTTGGTTGCGCTGAGTGGTGTTGTTATCCCGGCTTGTCGCATTGCGAGGATATTACCGTCGGAAGCGCTTCGCGATGAGTGATAAAAATATCAATGTAATGCTGAGCGGGGGCGAAGCATCTCAAAGCTATACTAAAAATATATATAGGTGTCCGATGAAACGTGCAACGAAACAAAAAATAATATATACAATATAACTGCTTGATGTTTTTTCTGTTTTTTGAGATTACAAGCCCTTTCATTGGCTTGTTCATTGGTGCGCGATAGGAAAATCAGTAAAATGTCAGATGTTTTTTGGGGATTAAGTGCGAGGCATGTTCAAGCGCCAGGCGCTGACAACGCTTGCTTTCCGCAACCCACGCGGTAAAAGCTTCGCCTTTACTGCGCGTGAGCGATTGCTGCAAGCATTGTCGATTATAATTCCGCAGCACCCAAAAAACCTCGTATGCATTTTACGTTAAGATTTTCTGTGCGCAAAGTCTTTTGTCGACTTTTTGTCGGTACAAAAGTCGAAAGAAATAAAACAATGGACGGTAAAAAATCGCAAGCAACCTCAAATGAGAGACTAACAAAACTTTTATCGGACGCCAATAAAAAATATAAGAAACACTATTTTATAAATATAAACAGCTAATAAATAAACAAGAAAAACGTATACAACTATGATTGAACTTAAAGAAATCAACAAGGTCTACAGAACAGATTCTATTGAGACACAGGCATTGGAGAATATCAACCTTACAGTGGAGAAAGGGGAGTTTTTAAGTATTATGGGACCCTCGGGTTGCGGAAAATCCACGCTGCTGAATATTATGGGCCTGCTCGATACTCCAACAAGCGGAACTGTGGAAATTGAGGGTACCAGGCTTACGGGAATGAGCGATGTAAAGATGGCTGCTTTCCGTAATGCCAATCTGGGTTTTGTCTTTCAGAGTTTCCACCTTATAAATTCGCTCAACGTGCTCGATAATGTGATGTTGCCGTTGCTCTACCGCAAGATGTCGGGCAGCGAGCGCGAGCGCCGTGCCAAGGAGATGCTCGAAAGGGTGGGGCTCACGCACCGTATGCTGCACTTGCCCACACAGCTCTCGGGCGGTCAGTGCCAACGTGTGGCCATTGCCCGTGCCATAGTGGGCAACCCCGAGATTATTCTTGCCGATGAGCCAACGGGTAACCTCGACTCCAGAATGGGACGCGAGGTGATGGACATCCTGCACCGCTTGAACAAGGAGGACGGCCGCACAATTGTGATGGTTACTCACAACGAGGAGCAGGCGCAGCAGACATCGCGCATAGTGCGCATATTCGACGGGCGCAGGGTGGAGTGACAATATAAAGGAACAGCTATGAGATATATTTCAAGTATTTTGGTCGTGCTGCTCTGTGCCTGTGCGGTGCAGGGAAAGGTACGGTACCTCACGCTTGACGAGGCAATAAACATTGCCCGCGTGCAGAGTCTCGATGCAGCCGTCGCGCTCGACGAACTGCGCTCGGCATACTGGCAGTACCGCATCTATCGTGCGGGCCTGCTTCCCGAGGTGCAGTTCTCGGCCACACTGCCTGCATACAACAAGAATTACAGCAGCTATCAGAACAGCGACGGTTCGTACACTTTTGTGCGCAACAACTATATGCAGATGAATGGCGAGCTGTCGGTGCAGCAGGCTGTGTGGGCAACAGGCGGTACGCTGTCACTCTCAACATCTATGGACTATCTTAAAATGCTGAGCGGCAACAGGCAGGAGAGGTATATGAGCGTGCCGGTGGCTCTCACATTCTCGCAGCCTCTCTTTGGGGTGAACAGTGTAAAGTGGAACCGTCGCATAGAGCCGGTGCGTTATGCCGAGGCGCAGGCCAATTTCCTCTCGGCAACAGAGCAGGTTACGATAAACGCCATAAGCCACTTCTTCGGTCTGCTGCTCGCACAGGAGAATGTGAATATTGCCCGTCAGAACCTTGCCAATGCCGAGGCTCTCTACACCGTTGCACAAACCAAGCACTCTATGGGCAAGATAAGCGAAAACGACTTGTTGCAGTTGCGGCTGAATGTGCTGAATGCCAGTGCCACACTCACCGACAACGAGAGCACCCTCAAGAGCAATATGTTCAGCTTGCGCTCCTTTCTTATGATGGACGAGGATACGGAGATTGTTCCCGTGCTGCCCGAGAGTTTCTCTACTCCCACGCTCATATACGAAGATGTATTGCAAAAGGCATTGCAGAACAACGCAATAACAAAGAATCTGAGGCGCAGGCAACTGCAGGCCGACTACGACGTGGCTGCGGCACGCGGAAATATGCGCAGCATAAACCTCACGGCGCAGATTGGAGTGGACGGAACGGGACAGGATATTCCTGCTGCATACAACCCCTTGAAGGACAATCAATATGTGAGGGTGGGTGTGCAGATTCCTCTGGTCGATTGGGGCAAGCGCCGCGGACGTCTGCGTGTGGCACAGAGCAGCCGCGAGGTGACAGCCGGACGTCTGGAGCTTGAGATGCGCAGCTTCAAGCAGGAGCTTTTCATTCTTGTGGAGCAGTTCAACAACCAGCGACGGCAGATTGAGATTGCATTGGAGGCAGATACCATTGCCACACGGCGCTACAATACGAATATCGAGACTTTCAAGATTGGTAAGATAAGCACGCTCGATATTAACGATGCGCAGGTGAGCAAGGACCAGGCCCGCCGCAGCACACTCACACAGTTGATGTATTATTGGTACTACTGGTACCGTTTGCGCAGTATAACTCTCTGGGACTATGAGAATGGCTGCAATATCGATGCCGATTTTGAAAAACTATTAGAAGCTGTTTAAATTTATATCGTTAAGTTTTTTATAGGTCAAAAATAGTTCCAACGAGCAAAACGCAAGTTTACTTGCAGTTTTTCGGCGAGTGCAGCCTATTTTGGCGCAATGCAAAAGTGGAATGTTTTATTATTTTTCGAGGGCGCGTAGCGGGCTACGTAACCGAGAGAAAGAAGAAAACGGGCAGT
>JAFZIA010000088.1 GCA_017554605.1 Bacteroidaceae bacterium | reverse complement strand
CTTGCTTGTCATTGCGGTCAACGGCTGTTTTAAGGGTGTTGCGGAACGCCCTCAGTTAGCCACGCTGCGCGCGTCTAACTAGCGGTTGGACGGTCCTCACACTATTTCCTTAAAACCGCCTACCCGCAATTGAATTTCTTTCCGGCGTGCAGTTGGTCTGAAAATTACCTGCTTAAACAGATAAAATTATATGGTGTTCCATTGATATAAGCAAATTACCCACACCTTTTTTCTACTGAGCCAAAAAAAGTAACGACTGGTGGCAGCAACTTACCGAAACAAAAATTCGCGAGCCTCTATAAAAAGACTCGCGAATTTTTGTTTCGCTCTCCTCTCACTTAACTACTACCTTTTTACCGTTTATAATATATATGCCTGGTTTTGTAATCTCCATTATCCTGCGTCCCGAGAGGTCGTAGATGATGGTCTCCTGTGGCTCTTCCTCGCACTCAACCTCTTCTATTGCAGTGGGTGTGGCTATCTGTAGCATAAAGTCTATTATGTGTCCGCCGTTGTCGAGGAAGTCGCCGAATTTGCCGTCCCGGTCGCCCATCGGGTCGATGTTGCACCAGTCGAGTTTTACACGCACGCGGTAGAGTCCTGGCTCGGCGGGCACGGTGAATTGCGGCAGTGCAACGGTACTGCGGCTGTCGCCTTTGACTGTGCGTCCTGCGCTGTCCCAACCGCTGTTGTCGTCGTTGCTGCCGTTGTTGTAGAAACTGTAAGCTACAAGGTCGCCTGCGGGTGCGTAGTTGCTGCCTTCTTCGATGCTTGCCGTGAAGCCGTCCCCGTCAAAGTCGATATATGCGTATGCGTTCATCCAACTGCCTGCAATCTGCACGTCGAGTGTCACCGTCTCGCTGGGTGCAGCAACCATTGTGACGCTCTCGGTGTAATCGCAGTAGTTGAGTGCGGGGCTGTTGTCCACTGTGAGGGTGTTCTCCTCGGTGTTGCCGTGTCCGTTGCTTATGAGGGTTATCTGTTCTATCAGTCTGTCGCTCTTTTCTTTCTCGCCTGTAAACGAGGGTGTATAATCGACGTTGCTCTTTACTTGCAGCATAAAGTCGATGATGTGTCCTCCGTTGTCGAGGAAGTCGCCGAATTTGCCGTCCCGGTCGCCCATCGGGTCGATGTTGCACCAGTCGAGTTTTACACGCACGCGGTATAGTCCTGGCTCGGCGGGCACGGTGAATTGCGGCAGTTCAACGGTGCTGCGTCCGTCGCCAATGATTGTGCGGCCTGTGCTGTCCCAGCCTCTGCTGTCGTCGTTGCTGCCGTTGTTATAGAAGCTGTACGAAACAAGGTCCTCGGCGGGTGCGTGGTTGCTGCCTTCCTCGATGCTTGCCGTGAATCCGTCGCCGTCAAAGTCGATGTATGCGTATGCGTTCATCCAACTGCCTGCAATCTGCACGTCGAGTGTCACCGTCTCGCCGGGTGCAGCAACCATTGTAACGCTCTCGGTGTAGTCGCAGTAGTTGAGCGCGGGGTTGTTGCCCACGGTGAGGGTGTTCTCTGTGGCACCGCTGTATTCGTTGCTCACAAGGGTTATACGCTCGAATGCCCTGTCGCTCTTTTGCTTTTCGCCTGTGAACGAGGGTGTGTAGTCTACCTCGCCTGGCTCGGGTTCGGGGTTCGGGTCGGGGTCGGGTGTGGGCGGTGTTGTCTCTGCTGCAAACTGCACTGTATATATTGTCTTGCTGTCGCGATTTACAGGGTAGTCGTTGCCTTTTACGGTTATCTTTAGCAGCGCTGTTGAACTGTTGTATTCTGTCTCCACTGTTGCTCCAATGCCTTTTGCCTGGTATGTGAGGCTAGTTGCTGCGTATTTGTGCGATGAGAGGTCGTAGGAGAGTGTTCCCTCCTTGAAATTTATATCGGCTCCTTTGTACGAGAGGCTTTTGAGCGTGCTGTAGTAGATGAAATATACGTCGTCTATTATCAGCTCGTCGTTGCTGCTGCCGCCGGGAGTGGGGTTGGTGGTGAATGTGGCCAGCAGGTACATCGACGAGGGTTTTTTGGTGCGGTCGTACTCGAACTCGCCCTCAAAGTAGGTCCAGTCGCTGCAGGGGGTGATGAGCGCAGTGGCTTTTCCTACGCGGTTGCCCTGTTGCGACGATAGCTCGGGGTCGCGGTATTCGCACTCGTCGTGCAGGATAAAGTTGCCGCGTCCGTTGGGGCTTCCTCCCGACTTGAATTTGGCAAAGAATCCCACAGCATCGGGCATACCCTCGAAGAGCAGGCTGTGCTCGCTGTTGCCTATCCTGGTGCTGTTGTAGTTGCTTGCGTCGGTGGGGGTGGAGCTTCCCATATGTATCTGTCCTGTGGTGAGGTTGCCGTTGGCGTTTGCTCCCACAATCGACTTTGAGAAAATCTTCACTGCCGTGGTGCTCAGATAGCCCTCGACCTTGCTTGGCTTGGGCGACTGGCTTTGTGCTATGCTGCCCACCAGACCTCCGAGCGAGCTTGCGTCGGCCGATGCGAATGAGGTCCAGCCGTTGCCCGGTTCATTGTCGTTCTTCCACGTACCGTCGAACCCCGGGTCTTTGAATTGGTACACTCCCTGTGCCGATATTGAGCCTGCAAGGAGTATGCCTGCGATTAGTGATGTAATTCTTTTCATATTTAGAAGCTGTTTAAATTTCTAAAAAAAGTTATTATTATATTGGAAGCTGTTATTTCGTTGTTTTTTATGTTCAAAACTGCCCGTTTTCTTCTTTCTCTCGGTTACGTAGCCCGCTACGAGCCCTCGAAAAATAATAAAACATTCCACTTTTGCATTGCGCCAAAATAGGCTGCACTCGCCGAAAAACAGCAAGTAAACTTGCGTTTTGCTCGTTGGCACTATTTTTGACCTATAAAAAACTTAACGATATAAATTTAAACAGCTTCTTATGTATGTTGATTGTTCTTCTCCTGTTCTTGTGCCTGTTGCAGAATATGCTTGCAGGCAGCGTCGATAATTGTGTCGCGTCCTTTGTCCCAGTCCTCGCTGCTGATGTGTACGGCAGTGTCGGGCTCAATCCCGAACTCGGTGTGTCTCTTTTCCTTGTCGAGAATGGGGCACGCCGAGAAGCGTACGTTCCAGCCGTTGGGTAGGTTGCTGCTCAGCGGCATTCCGCTGCCTCCTCCTGTCTTGTCGCCCATCACTGTCACCTGCGGCAGGGCGCGCATAAGCATAGTGAAGTGGTTGGCCGAGCTGAACACTCCTCTGTTGGTGAGCAGCACCACGGGTTTCAGCCACCGTGCGCCTTTGCCTGGTTCGAGGTAGAGGGGCTCGGGCTTCGAGAAGTCGTTGTGTCCCTTGCCTGTCTTGTGCTGTATGTATCCGCAGTGTATCTTCTCTGTTGTAAAATGCGAGGCGAGCTGCTCGGCTGCGCTCAGCATTCCCCCGCCGTTGTTCCTTATGTCCAATATGAGCCCCTTGCAGTGGGCAAGCTGCATCATTGCTGCTGTTATGTTGCTGTTGCCAAAGGCGTTTGCAAAGCTGCCCACGTAGGCGTATGCAACGGAGTCCTGCAGCATTGTGTAGTATATGCCGTTGTTTATCCTGAAATCCTTCCCAAGATAGTTGCGCTGTATTGAGTCGCTGAAGTTTATCGGGTAGTCGAGTTTCCAGTCCCAATAGTAGCTCATTCCATACTCGCTGCTCAGGTTGACGTGTCCGTCGCGCAGTTCGCGCAGCATATTGCCCATTATGTCGAAGAGCTCGGCATTGCTCTCCGCATCGGCTGCCTGCTTGTGGTATTTTGTGAGTACATCGTCCCAGCATAGCCCGTACTGCTCCTCGGCGTATGCAAGGAAACAGTAACGCTCGTCTATAATGCTCCATAGTGCTTCGAGGTTGCCTTGTGGCGAGTTGTCGAAGCTCTCTTCCTCGACGCAGCCTGTTGTGAGGACAAATGCTGCGGCTGTGATTATTATATTATATAGCAGGTTTTTCATTGGTCTTCTACAGTGGTGAATACGCTTCTATGGGGTCGTTGCGCTTTACCTTATATATTGTACGCACGTAACCCACCGAAAAAGAGTGGTTGTAAATGTGTGTGCGCAGGTGGTTTATGTCGCTCTGAAAGATGTCGGCGGTATATGCTATGCGCAGGGTGCTTTTCTTGGTGGGAATGTCAATGGAAAAGGTATGTACCATTGATGGTGCGTTGAGAGGCGAGGAGATGTGTATGATGCCCTTTGTGTGCCCAAGGCCGAATATCTCATAATAAGATTGTCCGTATTCGGGTGCAAACATTGCGCCTGTGAGTGGAAGGTCCATTGTGTAGCGTGCCTTGTACTCTTTTTCTCCTATAGAGAATGTGTATATTGCTGCCACGCTTGCACCCACGGTGGCGCTTATCTTTGCCGATACTGGGTTGTTGCTGTATGCGGGTGTGTAGAGTGCGCCTCCCTCGGCTTTTATCTGTGCTCCGGCAAGGATTTTCAGATGCCTGCCTATCGCAAACGGGTGGTAGCCGCTCCAACAGCGGCTTGCCATAAGGAGTATTTGGCTGTTGTTGTGCTGCGTGGCAATGCCGAGCGTTGCACTGGTGCGTGTCTGGAATATCCAGTTGTAGCTGCCCGTGTGTGCCCTGCGCAGTGTCTCGTGCTGTATGTGGTATCCTGCTCCCTTGTGGTCGTAGCCCGAGAGGTATGTGTCGAGCGTGTTGAGCAGGCTCACGCCGTGCAGAGTGCTGCGCTGCACTACACGATAGGGGTTTATCGCCTCGTGGGCGCAATGTTGCGCTACTGCTGCCGATGGCAGGAGCATCGGCAGCAGTAGCAGCAGTGTGAGTATCGTGTATGTGTCCTTATTCCTCATCATTGTCGAACAACGATGCCTGGGCAAATGTTTCGGGGTCCAGCGGTTTTTCTTCACCCTCCTCCTCGGCGGGCGGCTCGGGCTGCCGTGTGGGTTCGAGCTCAATCACCTCGTCAATCTCGAATGTGGTAAGGCGCTTGCCGCGTGCCTTGGCGCTCTTTACGGCAATGAACTCGTCGAGCTCTATCACCAGCGGCTCGCGGAAGGCGTCGTTGCCGCCGAACATCACCTGTATGCGCGGGTAGGGTATGCCCGAGAACCATACAAGGGTGTTCTCCTTGCTCTCGCCCAGGCAGTTCTGACGGCGGGGGCTCGCGTCGAGTGTGAAGCGCTTGGCGTAGGGGTAGCCCTGCTGCGATGCGTCGTAGAGTACTGCCGACCACACTTTGGCGGGGTCGAACTTCTCTATTATCATTATGTCGTCCTCGTAGTGGTTGTTTAGGTCGATGGGGGTGGTGTAGTAGTCGCCGTTGGGCAGTATTACAAGTATCTTGTCGTCGTTGTGGAACTCTCCGAGATATTCGCCGTGGTTGTCGAAGTTTATGCGCATAATGTCGCGGTCGAGCCATACGTGGCGGCCACCGAGTGTGGAGCTGCCGTGACGCTTGAGCGTGATGCGGTGCACCTCGTTCTTTGTGAGTATGTTACCCATTGACTGGCGTCCCTTTATGGCTATGGTGCTGAAGTCGCGCTCTATGATGGTGTTGCGCAGACGGGGGTTGGGGCGCAGTACCACTTTTATTACCTCGGCCTCGCCGTTGGGGTTGGCACTGAAGTAGAGCACCTTTGAGCCGGGAGTGCCCTGTGTGAGGTCGTACTCGCGGTCGCGTGTCATTCCCGTAGCTGCAAAGCGCTTTATGTAGTGTATGCCGTTCTTGCCGTCGCGGTACACCACGTTGTATATCGTGCGCTTGTCGTTCTTCTTGAATACGTCTATATGTATTATGTTCTTTCCCACAAAGAGCTTCTCGCTCACCTTCACAATCTTGTATTTGCCGTCCTTGTAGAAGAGTATCACATCGTCAATGTCGGAGCAGTTGGTTACAAACTCGTCCTTCTTGAGTGATGTGCCGATGAATCCCTCGGCGCGGTTGATGTAGAGCTTCTGGTTGGCTTCCACTACCTTGGCTGCCACAATGGTGTCGAGGTTGCGTATCTCGGTCATACGGGGGTAACGTGCACCGTATTTCTCCTTGAGCATTGTGAACCACTTTATTGTCACGGCTGTCATATTGCTCAGTTGTTTGTCGATGTCGGCAATCTCCTTTTGCAGGCGTGCTATGAGCTCTTCGGCCTTGTCCTTGTTGAACTTGAGGATACGGGCCATCTTTATTTCCATAAGGTGCAGCAGGTCGTCGCGTGTCACCTCGCGGATAAAGTTTACTTTGTATGGTTCAAGGCGCAGGTCGATGTGTGCGAGGGCGCTGTCCATATCCGGTGCCTGCTCAAATTCGGGGTCCTTGTATATGCGCTCTTCGATGAAGATGCTCTCGAGCGATGCAAAGTGGAGCTGCTCCATAAGCTCGCCGCGGCGTATCTCAAGCTCCATACGCAGCAGGGCTTTCGTATCCTCGACCGAGCGTCGCAGAATGTCGCTCACTGTGAGGAATACGGGGGTGCGGTTGTCTATAACGCAGCAGCAGGGGGTGATGCTTATCTCGCAGTCGGTAAAGGCATAGAGCGCGTCGATGGTCTTGTCCGACGATACTCCTGGTGCAAGATGAAGGAGAATCTCCACCTTGTCCGAGGTGTTGTCGTCAATCTTGCGCACCTTAATCTTGCCGCTGTCTACGGCCTTTAGTATCGACTCTATTATTATGGGGGTTGTCTTTCCGTAGGGTATCTCGTTGATGGTGAGTGTCTTTCCGTCGTCCGACTTTGTTATCTTGGCGCGTATGCGCACACGTCCCGTGCGGTCGCCATCGTGGTAGCGCGATACGTCGATGCTGCCTCCTGTCTGAAAGTCGGGGAACAGCTCAAAGCTCTCGTTCCTCAGATACGACACTGCTGCGTCGCACACCTCGTTGAAGTTGTGCGGCAGTATCTTGGACGAGAGACCTACGGCAATACCCTCAACTCCGTGTACCAGCAGCAAAGGGAATTTTACGGGTAGCGTCACAGGCTCCCTGTTTCGTCCGTCGTAGGAGAGCTTCCACTCGGTTGTCTTGGGGTTGAACACCACGTCGTGTGCAAAATGCGAGAGGCGGGCCTCGATGTAACGCGGTGCGGCTGCCGAGTCGCCAGTGAGTATGTTACCCCAGTTTCCCTGGCAGTCGATGAGATAGTCCTTCTGTCCCAACTGCACAAGCGCACCTCCGATGGAGGCGTCGCCGTGGGGGTGGTACTGCATAGTGTGTCCCACTACGTTGGCAACCTTGTTGTAGCGTCCGTCGTCGAGTTCGCGCATCGCGTGCAGAATACGGCGCTGTACGGGCTTGAGTCCATCGTTCAGATGGGGCACGGCACGCTCCAGTATCACATACGAAGCGTAGTCGAGAAACCAGTTCTGGTACATTCCCGTGAGCCTGTGTGTCAGCGATGAGTCCTGCGGCGGAATGTAGTTGCTGTGTTCCTGTGGAGTGCCTTCGTCGGCGGGTATGTCGGCTTCGTTGAGTTCGTCTATATTTTCGTCGTATTCTTTCATATTATCGCGCAAATTATATATTTTACCGCAAATTTAAGTATTTTCCCAAAAAAAATGCTTTACTTTGTGCAAAATTTCAGAAACTGCGGAGATTTTATTCCTTTCTCCTCTCTGTTCCTGTCCAGGGCTTTTTGTACCTTGCCTGTTGCGGTAGGCGGGCGGTGGCCTGTAGGCGGAATAAGGGATACGGCGTTTCTTGTGCGCGGCTCCTTGTGGGTGGGCGGCAGCTTGTCTTTACGGTGGAATTTTGTAAAGAATTGAAAATTAACTAAATATAAAAAACGATGGCTCAAGAAGATGTATTCAAGAAAGTAGTGGCTCACTGCAAGGAGTATGGTTTTGTATTCCCCTCAAGCGATATTTACGATGGCCTTGGCGCAGTGTATGACTACGGACAGATGGGTGTTGAACTCAAGAACAATATCAAGAACTACTGGTGGCAGAGTATGGTGCTTCTGCACGACAATATTGTGGGAATAGACTCTGCAATCTTTATGCACCCCACAATCTGGAAGGCGTCGGGACACGTAGATGCGTTCAACGACCCCCTCATCGACAACCGCGACTCAAAGAAACGCTACCGTGCCGATGTGCTCATTGAGGAGCAGATAGCAAAGTACGAGGAGAAAATGGAGAAGGAGGCTGCCAAGGCTGCAAAGCGCTTCGGTGAGTCGTTCAACCGCGAACTCTTTATGGAGACCAACCCCAAGGTGCTTGCCGAGAAGGCCAAGCGCGATGCCCTTCAGGAGCGTTTCGCAAAGGCTCTCAATGCAATGGACCTCGAGGAACTCCGTCAGATTATAATCGATGAGGAGATTGTTTGTCCCATTTCGGGTACACGCAACTGGACCGAGGTACGTCAGTTCAATCTTATGTTCTCTACCGAGATGGGTTCTACAGCCGACGGTGCAATGAAAGTTTACCTCCGTCCCGAGACTGCGCAGGGTATCTTTGTGAACTACCTCAACGTGCAGAAGACTGGCCGTATGCGTGTCCCCTTCGGTATCGCGCAGATAGGTAAGGCTTTCCGTAACGAGATTGTGGCACGCCAGTTCATCTTCCGTATGCGCGAGTTCGAGCAGATGGAGATGCAGTTCTTTGTACGTCCCGGCAGCGAACTCGAGTGGTTCGGCAAGTGGAAGGAGACACGTCTCGCTTGGCACAAGGCTCTTGGCTTCGGCGACGATGCTTACCGATACCACGACCACGAGAAGCTTGCACACTATGCAAATGCTGCAACCGACATCGAGTTCCGTATGCCCTTCGGCTTCAAGGAGGTAGAGGGTATACACTCACGTACAAACTTCGACCTTTCTCAGCACGAGAAGTTCTCGGGCAAGAACATCAAGTACTTCGACCCCGAGACAAACGAGAGCTATGTACCCTACGTTATCGAGACTTCAATCGGTGTCGACCGTATGTTCCTGAGCGTGATGTGCGCATCGTACTGCGAGGAGAAGCTCGAGAATGGCGAGTCGCGCGTTGTACTGCGTCTCCCCGCTGCCCTTGCTCCCGTGAAGCTTGCAGTGCTTCCCCTTGTGAAGAAGGACGGTCTGCCCGAGAAGGCGCGTGAGATTATGAACCAACTTAAGTTCAGCTTCAACTGTTATTACGAGGAGAAGGATTCAATAGGCAAGCGCTATCGTCGTATGGACGCGATAGGTACTCCCTACTGTGTGACAATCGACCACCAGACTCTCGAGGACGGTATGGTAACATTGCGTGAGCGCGACACAATGGAACAGCGTCGTGTGGCTATAAGCGACCTTGAATCCATTATCCGCGATAATGTAACAATTACATCGCTACTTAAGAAACTTTCGTAAATAATGAAGATACAGAACTTAAAAGCCTTGCTTCTGCTGTTGATGGCTGCCTTTGCGGTTGTCTCGTGCGACGAGACCGACGAGGCGGGCGAGTTCGACAATTGGAAGGCGCGAAACATTGCCTTTATCGACTCAATAGCAAACGTGGCACGTACAAACGCCGGCGGCAACTGGAAGACATTCCTTGCCTACGGTCTTGTGGATACGGTAAAGTGGAGCAACGAATACTATGTTTATTGCCAGGTGCTTGAGAGTGGCGACGGCACGTCAATGCCGCACTACAACGATACGGTGAAGGTGAATTACCGCGGACGTCTCATTCCTACAAAGAATTACCCCAACGGCTATGTGTTCGACCAGTCGTACCGTGGCGAGCTCGACCCCGAGGTAAATGTGCCTGCGGTACTCAATCTTGCGGGCTGTGTGCGCGGCTGGACCACTGCAATGACCGAAATGGTCAAGGGTGACGTTTGGCGTGTGTATATTCCCTACGAACTGGGTTACGGCAAGGACGGTTACAGCGCAATACCTGCATACTCGGCACTTGTGTTCGATATGAATCTTGTCGATTTCAGTCAGGTTGGCAGTAATTGAGAATAAACAATTTGTAGTGCTCCCCCGATAAAACGGGGGAGCCGCTTGTCTTATGGGGGCTACGTAGTAAACAGTCGAACTCCTCAGTCAGACAAGCTGACAGCGGGCACTTTATCGAAAGAGGAGCGCTCTGGTTGCTTGAAAAAAACGGTCCTCCTCTCACAAACTCCTCCACCGCAGGCGGTCCCCTTTGCCTTCGGCGAAACTTGGCTGTGCTCGTTGCGAGTGTATGCAAGCATCCACTCACTCGCTTGCACAAGATTTCCTCTATAAACAGAGGAGGACTTGGTGCCCGGAGGGCGGAGGAGTTATATAACCGTTTGCGGTGTCACCCTGAACAACGAGAAGGGTCTTTTTTTGAACTCCTCAGTCACTTCGTGACAGCTCCTCTTAAAGAGGAGCACCTTAAATAGTTGAACTGATAGAATTAGTAATTTAGTCCCCCTCTTGGAGGAGATGCCCGGAGGGCGGAGGAGTTGGAGTGTAGCGCTTGATGATAAGGTTAATTGATTAATATACAACAAACAAAATAACATAATTATGGAACAGAACAATAATGCACAGTTTCAGATAGAGCTCATCGAAGAGATTGCAGAGGGAACATACGCGAATATGGCTGTCATTGCGCATTCGACTTCGGAGTTTGTGATGGATTTTGTAAGGGTGATGCCGGGTGTTGCCAAGGCAAAGGTAAAGTCGCGCATTGTGATGACTCCCGAACACTCAAAGCGCCTGCTGTATGCGTTGCAGGACAATATCCGCCGCTACGAGGCGCAGTTCGGCGAGATTACTATGCCCGAGCAGCGCGGGGGCTTTCCTGCGGGCGGAGGCTTCAAGGGCGAGGCGTAAGCGACGATAAGGACGACAAAAGAGGTATGCACACGCGGTGCATACCTCTTTTGTCGTTTATGTGGCTGTATCAGTTGGCCGAGGGGAGGGTCACTTGGAACATACTGCTGTTGGTGTGTTCGCGCAGCAGAATATCCTTCATCTTCTTTACAACGTCGGGGTACTTCGATGCAAGGTTGTTGTCCTCGTGCAGGTCGTTTGCAAGGTCGTAGAGGCTGCACTGTCCGTTCTGTACAACGAGTTTCCAGTTGTTCATACGCAGAGCCATCATATTTGTCTCGTGGAATTCCCAATAAAGGAACTCGTGCTGCTCTTGCTCGCCCTCGCCAAGGAGTGTGGGGGCAAATGAGAGACCGTCGAAGTAATCGGTTGCAAGGTTCTTGTTAGTATAGCGCTCAACGTAGTTGTCGATGCCTGCAACGTCGCAGAAAGTGGGCATAAGGTCGTAGAAAGCCAATTGGTGGTCGTTCACAGTACCTGCTTCAATCTCACCGGGCCACCAAGCTATGAAAGGTACGCGGATACCGCCCTCTGTTGTCGAGCGTTTGGTTCCGCGCAGCAGCTTCTCGGTGTTGAAGTAGTCGGGGTCGCCGCCGCCCTCGGTGTGGGGGCCGTTGTCGCTGGTGAATATCACAAGGGTGTTCCTGTCGAATCCTTTCTCCTTCAGCTTGGCGAGTACCTCGCCCACGTATGCGTCGAGGCGTGTCACCATTGCAGCAAACTGCTGGTGGGCGCAGTCGGTGGGATTGTAGCGCGAGCCTGCGTCGCCGCCGTATGTGCGCTCTACGCAGAAGTGTCCCTGGTAGGCCTGGAAGATGCTGTCCTCGGGCTGTGCGAGCTCGGCGTGGGGCAGCGTATATGTGAATATTCCAAAGAAGGGCTGTTCGCCTGTCTGGCTGTCAATCCAGGCCATTGCGCGCTGGTGGATAAGGTCGGCCGAGTAGTCCTTGCGGTTCTTGTAGTCGGCTCCGTGCATTCCGTAGTTGATGTTGTTCTGCAACAGCTCGCGGCGCACCTCGGTGTCGCCTGCCGCACGGCTATAGGCATTGAGGAAGTTGGGGTAGTAGAGGTGGGCCTGGAACTGGCACATAAAGCCGTAGTACTCGTCTATTCCGCGCTTGTCGGGTGTCGACTCCGAGCCTTCGTAGCCGCCCGCCCACTTGCCGAACATACCTGTGGTGTAGCCGTTGTCCTTCATAATCTCGGGCAGGATTATGTGGTTGGGGTCGTATGGCTCCTGTCCTGTCTGTACAGGGTCGGTTGTCTTGCCGTATGTGATTGAACCTATGCGGTACTCCTTGTTTCCGCGCACCTTGGTGTGTCCGGTGTGCTGTCCTGTCATAAACGATGCGCGCGAGGGGGCGCTCACGGGGCTGCCTGCGTAGGCCTGTGTAAAGCGCATACCCTCGGCGGCCATACGGTCGAGGTTGGGGGTGCTTATGTACTGCTGGCCGTAGCAGCCTACATCGGCGTAGCCCAGGTCGTCGCACATTATATAAATGATGTTGGGACGCTGTGCTTCCTGTGCCTGTACGGTTGCCGATGCCAAGAGCCCGCAACCGAATAGTAATAGTTTGTTCTTGTCCATAATTGTATATCTGTTTTTTGTTTGTTTTTCTATTTTGCTGTTATTGTCATTGGGTGTCACCCTCTCCAGGCTGTAGTAGCATCGTGGGTGCTTGATTTTATGGCATAGTCCGTAAGGGCTATGAATGCAAGTGTAGAAAGTCGATAAGCGCTGTGGATAGACATTATTGTGCCTGTTTCCCCTGCTTCTCCTTACTTGTTTATATACAGTTTCACATTCCTGTAGCCGTTCTCTGTTGTTACCCGCACAATGTACAGTCCATTGGCAATGCCCTGAATGCTGAGTCTGCTGCCGCTGGTTGCAGCTACCTTTGCCGCGTCTATTGTGTAGAGTGTTATGCCCTTTACTGCTGCTGTGCTGTGTGCGGCAATGGTATTGTCATCTTGTGTGACGCTCACCTCGGAGTCCTCTGTGGTTGCTTCGATGCCAAGGATACTCTCCTCGTCGGTGTTGGGCGAGAAGTAGGCGATGAGATTTGTGTTGTGCTCTACGGTGAACGGGTATTCGGCCTGGGTAGATACTACATTGCCCTCCTCGCGCCAGCAGATGAATGTGGCGTTGCCCACAGTCTCGGCTATTGCTGTCAGTGCTGTGCCGGGTGCGTAGCTGTCGGCTGTATGCGAGAGTGTGGCGCGTCCGCGTTCCCACGAGTTTACGCCCACTGTCACGGTGCGTGTGCCATGTGTCTCGGCTGTCTTTATGTTGAGGTCGTATATGAAGCCTTCAACGTCGTCCTCGGCAAGGTCGAGTCCGTTGCTGTTTATGCGCAGGCGCATACGGCCCTGCTTGTCGCTTGCCCACTCGGGTACGCTCACTGTTGCCGTACAGCTTGTTCCGCTTATCGCAAGCTCCTGCTTTGTCTCGAATACGCCGTCGCAGTTCCAGTCGAAATAGGCTGTTGCAGTGAGGCTGCTTGCGGGGTTGCTCTTGAGTGTCGCTGTGAGCTCAAAGTGCTCGCCTTTTGTAACGGTTGCCTTGTCGGTAGAGTAGAGCACGTGCCAAGTAGAGGGCTTGCTGCTTGCTGTGTAGATAAGGTTGTCGAGCACGCTTTCGCCCTTAATCTCTATTGATGTGAGGTAGTTAGTACCCGCTGTGCCGCAGGGATTGGCGTATATCTGGTTGTTGCGTGCATATTGGCTGCGCAGCTTGTTGAAACGGAAGAGTGTCTCGCCCTCTATTGTAAGGGTGTCCTTGCCGCTTGTGAAGTAGAAGTAGCCGTTCTCCTTCTTGCTCGCAAATACCTTCCAGCGTGTGCTGTTGCCCTCCTGTGCCACAACTGTGCCGTTGCTCACTCCAATGACTGCTGCGGGGCTCATTGCCGATGCTATCTGCCAGCCGTTGGTGTTGCTTGCACCTGCAAAGTACCACTCCTGGCTCTCCTCGTATATGTCGGGTGCGGCGAGTGTTACGTTGCCGTCGCTCAGTGTCGCGTACTTCCCGTTAGGGCTCTCTATGTTGTATCGTGTGCCGATTGTTCCCAGTGCGGCCGATGCGTCGAACGGGCGTATCTCGTACAGGTCCTCGCTCTCGATGAGTTTCCAGTATGAACCCACGCGGCTTGTGCCTGCCTGCCAGGTAATCACGTCGTTCGATGCTCCGTCCTTGTTGAGTGCGCGGGGACCCGAGCTCTCCCTGTTGTAGTTGCTGCAGTCGGTGGAGCTCATATACCAGCAGCCTGCAATCTCGCCGCTTGTGGCCGATGTCCTTGCAACATAATACTCGGTGGGAGTGGTTGTGGTATATATTTTGGATGCCGACGAGGGTGTGAGGTTGCAACTGCCTATGTAGCGTCCGCTGGCTGTGTTCTTTATATAGTAGCAGTTCTCATTGTCGGTGGGTATGAACTGCCAGAATTGTCTCTTTGTCACGTCGTAACTGTCGACATACATCTTCTGGTCGTCGCCCTCGGTTATGTAGTTGGTGCCGGTGTTCTTCCATTGTATCACATATATTTTGCCCTCTGTGGTGTCAGGCTCAGGTTCGGGTTCGGGCTCAGGTTCCGGGTCGGGGTCGGGGGTGGGATCTGCTGTTGCCTCGCCCAGTCTTATCGAGGATATTCCGATGAAGCAGCCTTCGTTTGCGCTGCCTTTTGTTATTGTAAGGTTGAGGGTTATTGTACCGTTGTCGGCTGTGGCGGTGCTGCCCGTAATCTCCCACTCCTTGTGTACGTAGCCCGCTGTGCCTACGCCTGCTGCGATGTCAATGTCGTCGAGTGACCCGAAATTGGCGCCGTTCACTGTAGCGCCGATGTTCCAGCGGCGTTGCTTGCCGTCGCTGTTGTCCTGATAGTTGCTGCCTCCGTTCAGCGCGTGCAGGTCGAGCGCCATCTGCCCGAACGAGAATCCCTCGGGTACTCCGGTAATCTGTATCCCAATCTCAATTGTGGGCGAACTGTTGCCGTTTGCATCGGGACACAATATCTGCGGTGTTACGGCATTGCTTGTTCCCTTGAAACTGTGCGACGAGCTGATTGTAGCCTGTGCACCGTTTATGGCAGTGCCGTTCTTGCCGGTGACGGCTATCGTCACGCTTGTGGCATTGGTGCCTGTGCGGTTGAATGACAGGCCGATGGTCTCGTTGGCCTTTACCGCCTGTGCTCCCATTGTAATGATTGCCAATAGAAAAAGGTAGAGTTTCTTCATAAATAAATAAAGTTTGTTGAGAAGCTGTTTAAATTTCTAAAAAAAGTTATTATTATATTGGAAGCCGTTATTTCGTTGTTTTTTATGTTCAAAACTGCCCGTTTTCTTCTTTTTCTCGGTTACGTAGCCCGCTACGCGCCCTCGAAAGATAATAAAACTT
>JAFZIA010000087.1 GCA_017554605.1 Bacteroidaceae bacterium | reverse complement strand
GCTACGCGCGTCTAACTAGCGGTTAAACATTCACTTCGTGCAAGTTTGGCTGCGCTCATTGCGTGTGAATGCAAGCATTCACCCATTCGCTTGCACAAGCTTTCTCTCGCACTGTTTCCTTAAAACAGCCTACCCGCAATTAAATTTCTTTTCGGCGTGCAGTTGGTTTAAGATTTACCTGCTGCAATAGATGAAAAATATTAGTCATTCAATGTGAATTTCCCACACCTTTTTTCTACTGAGCCAGCAAAACCGCACGACGCGAATCTTACCGGCTGCAAAGGTAATAAAATTGTTATATATATATATAGTTACAAATTTTAACACAAAAAAATCTGCCACCTTTGCAACCTTACAGAAAATCATAAAGTTGAAAGGCGGCAGCAAAATGCTTCCTGCAACACGGCCTACATTCGCCCGAACTTATTTCGCATTATCGTTTTTCTTCTCCTTCTTTTGCAGATACTCCTCGGGCATAAATACCTCGTCGGCTTTACGCACACCCATAAAATGGGGCGACATAATCTCTATTCCAGCCTCGTTGAAGAGGTCCTGCACATTCTGGTGGAGCTCGGAGTATATGAGGGCCATCTTCTCGGGACGGCGGGTGTATGCGTTTATCTGGTACACCACGTACCAGTCGTCGAGCTTTGTCTGCAGCACAAAAGGAGCGGGCTCAGCCTCTATATACGGCGTGGCAAGAGCAGCCTTTATCAGTAGCTGGTGTACCTGCTGCCAGGGAACTTCGTAGCCGAAGGTAACATCGCTATGGATAATGAGCCCGTACTCCTGTGCCGAGGAGCTGTAATTGGTGGTGAGCGACGACATAACAAATGAATTGGGCACGGTGACAATCTCGTTCTTGGGAGTCTTCACGCGGGTAACAAGAGGGGTCTTTTCTATTATGTCGCCCATAGTATCGTTTAGTTTTATCCTGTCGCCAATGCGGAAGGGGCGCATAAAGGTAATCACAAGCCCGGCCATAAGGTTGGCTATAAGGGTGCTCGAACCCAACGAGATGATAAGACCTACAAAAACCGAGATTCCCTGGAACACTCCCGAGTCGGAGCCCGGAAGATAATTGTAAATCATAGCAACCATAAAGGCGTAGAGCAGGAAGCGCACGATGTTGAATGTAGGCATAGCCCACTCAGGGAAGAAGTTGTTGAGCTTGAGGTTGCCGTTCTCAATCTCCAGGGCTATGTATCGCGCCAAACGGACAAGTGACTTTGTAACGTACCATATAACAATGATGCTTATGAGATTGGGAATGTAGTCAATTACTCCGTATGCAATCTTCTTTATGGGTATGATGAAGTAGCCAAGGAGCTGCAGGGCAAATCCCTTGGTGCTGGGGAAAATACCGAAAATGATGGGCAGGGAGATGAGCAACTGCAAAAGCACAACAGCATATTTGACAATTCTGTTTGCCACCAGCAGCAGTGCCACCTGCTTCTCGGTATTCAGAATTTCGTACGACTGTATCTTTATGGGCTTGAGCGTCGTATCCTTGAGGGCAAGAATCTTTTTCTCCAATTTTGAGAATCCCCAGCAGGTGAGGCGGTAGAGGAAGAACTGCGCGACGAGCACAAGCAGGCAGTAGAACACATTCTGCACCGTACGCCAGATGCCGTACTGCCTGTTCATCTCGCGCAGCTTGCCCACCACAATCTGCTTGCGGTTGGCAGCGAGGGAATCGCGGCTCACCCCCTCCCACATTGCATCGGCATCGGTAAAGGAGACAAGCACCTCGGTGTCATACATTATATCCGAAAAAATATCGGTACTCTCGACATATACACGGTTGGGGTCGAGGTTGATTTTCTTTCCAATGCCTTCTATCAGCCCACCTGTCTCCTGTGCACGCTGCAATGCCGTCTGTCCGCCCTTCTTTGTGTAAAGGAAGAAGAGCGTGTCACCATCGACCAGCACAGGGCAGCCCCTTGTAATGCGCCTGAGCGAATCGATGTGCTGCCATTGCTTGCGCAGCTTGATTGAGTCGCTGGCAAGGATATTGAGCTTATATTGCTCGAACTCCATTCGGAGGTTCGCCTCACTCAGCTTGGCCTCGGCGAGCGACTGCTGCAACTGCACCACAAGCAATGAATCCTGGTTGACTGCCTCCTCCTGGATACGGGCACTGTCTGCCACAACCGCCGAGTCGCCCGGAGCTTGAAAAATCCCTCGCACCGCATTGCTGGGCTGCGCCTTTACGCACATAGTACTGAGCACCAGCAGGAACAAAATAAATACTCGTTGTAAATTCTTCATACTATATTAGAAGCTGATTAAGAAGCTGATTAAATTTCTAAAAAATGTTTTTTCTTATATTGGAAGCCGTTATTTCGTTGTTTTTTATGTCCAAAATTGCCTGTTTTCTTCTTTTTCTCGGTTACGTAGCCCGCTACGTGCCCTCAAAAAACAATAAAGCTTTCAATCTCGACCTATAAAAGACTTAACGATACAAATTAAACAGCTTCTATATTTTTGTAATACCCGGCATAAAATGCGGTGTAAAGCAACATCTGTTTACGCCATTATTAGACGACTGCAAATTTATCAAAATTCAGTTATACGCGGCATATTTGTTTATGTTTTTTCTTAATGCCCCTAAACTGGATAGCTCCTCAAAAATTGCGGAAAAAAATCCTTGCCGCGAATCACGGCAAGGAGAATAATTGACAAAGACAACAAATACGCTCCTATCAGCGTGAGAAAGAGTAAGGAGCATCTTCCTCCTTTGTTCCGCGGGCAGTGTTGGGCAATCGCTGCATCTTTATTCTTATGTCCGCTCCATTCAACAGAGAGGAATGAGAGAAATAATTGCGCTGGTAGCAGCTTCCGTCCAGCGTCATACTGCCGATGTATATATTGTCGTTGCTGTTCCCGGGAGCATCGATGGTGACAGTGCGTCCATTCTCCAAATGTATTACGGCACGCCTGAAGAGCGGCGCACCAACAACATATTCGTCGCTTGCCGGACAGACGGGATAAAAGCCCAATGCCGAGAAGACATACCACGCCGATGTCTGCCCGTTGTCCTCGTCGCCGCAATACCCGTCGGGGGCGGGAGTGTACATTCGTGTCATAACCTGACGCAGCCAATATTGCGCCTTCCACGGCTCCCCCGCGTAGTTGTACAAGTAAATCATATGCTGAATGGGCTGGTTGCCGTGGGCATAGTTGCCCATATTCATAACTGTCATCTCGCGTATCTCGTGAATGGGGAAGCCATAGTAGCTGTCGTCGAAATGCGGCGGGACGGTGAATACAGAGTCGAGCATCGAGACAAAATTCCTTTTACCGCCCATAAGGTTGATAAGCCCCTTCACGTCGTGGAACACCGACCAGGTATAGTGCCAGCTATTGCCCTCGGTGAAGTTGCCGCCCCACTTGAGCGGAGAGAAATTCTCCTCGAATGAGCCGTCCTGCTTGCGGCCGCACATAAGGCTGTACTGCGCGTTGAATACATTGCGGTAGTTGAGCGCACGCTGTTCGAGCTCGCGTATCTCTTTCTTGGGGCGGCCGAGCTCCTTTGCCACCTGCAATATGCACCAGTCGTTGTAGGAATATTCGAGCGTGCGTGCTACATTCTCGTTTATGCCCACGTCGCAGGGAATATATCCCAGACGGTTGTAGTATTCGTGTCCCATACGTCCTGTGGACGACACCTCGGGGTGTACGTTGCGCGTACCGTTCAACAGTCCGCGGTACATTGCCTCGGTATCTTCCACGCGTATGCCTTTCATAAAAGCATCTGCAAGGACCGAGGCGGAGTTGTTGCCAACCATACAGTCCCTGTGTCCTGGGCTTGCCCACTCGGGGAAGAAGCCGCTCTCCTTATACACATTCACAAGCGCCTCCTGAATCTCGGCATTCTGCGAGGGATAGACAAGGTTCAACAACGGGAAGAGGGAGCGGAAGGTATCCCAAAAGCCTGTATCGGTGTACATATAGCCTTTTTCGACCTTGCCGTTGTAGGGGCTGTAGTGCTGCACTGTCCCGTCGGCTGCAACCTCGTAGAGTTTGCGCGGGAAGAGCAACGAGCGGTAGAGGCACGAGTAGAATATGCGCATATTGTCGATATTCTCCTGTGACACCTCGATGCGTCCCAACAGCTCGTTCCAACGGCCACGGCCTTTATCGACAACTGCATCGAAGCCGTCATCGCCAAGCTCCAGCAGATTGAGTTCGGCCTGCCCGGGGCTTATGAACGACGATGCTACACGCGCGTGCACAACCTCTCCTTTCACAGTCGAAAAGCCTATGACTGCTCCTGTGTGCCAACACTCCTCCTCTACTCTACCGTTGTGCAGAAGCTGGCATTTGCCTTTTTCGTCGGACGAGAAGGTTGCGGTATATTCAAAGTCCTTGTCGAACTGAATGACAAAGTAATTGCGGAAATTATCCGTCACTCCGCCACTGTTGCGGGTGGTGTACCCTACTATCTTCTTTTCGTGCGGTAGAATTTTTATATACGAGCCACTGTCGTACGCGTCGACAACCACAAACGATGAGTCGGCGGGGAAGGTAAAGCGGAACATCGCTGCACGCTCTGTGGGGGTGAGCTCGGTCACCACGTCGTAGTCGGCAAGGTAGACTTTATAGTAATGCGGCTTTGCAACCTCGCTCTTGTGCGAGAACCAGCTTGCGCGCTTGGCCTCGTCCATCAGCACTTTTCCGGTGACGGGCATAAGCGAGAATTGGCCGTAGTCGTTTATCCAGGGGCTCGGCTGGTGTGTCTGCTCAAAGCCGTAGATTCTGTTTGCTGTATATGTGTATTGCCAGCCGTCGCCCATTCTGTTTGTGCGCGGTGTCCAGAAGTTCATTCCCCAGGGCATTGCTATTGCCGGATAGGTATTGCCTGCCGACAGCTCGAAGCTCGACTGTGTACCCATAAGGGGGTTGACATATTGCGTGTAGTCCTGCGCAGTGGCAAAGGAGGCGAGAAGGAGAACTATGAGGGTGAGTGTTTTTTTCATACAGTTGAGGTTGCAGGTAATCTTCTTTACAAAGGAAAGCGAAAATGAGGTGTGCCGTACATTATGCGACACACCTCAAAATTCCATTGTCAGTACCGACTGTTTAGCGGCACATTTTCCATTAGCACATTATGCCAACTGCTGGTTGATAAACTCCTGCATCTGCTCCTTGTGCGCCTCTACGCTCTGCAACAGTTTGAACTGTGCCTTTGAACGTACAAGATTATGCTCGGGGTACTGTATCTTGTAGTATGTATCGCCGTTTATATAATCGGCCAAGAAACGTACAGTCTGCATATAGGGGAACAGAGCCGCAGCGTAAGGCAGGTTCTCAATCTCCAGAGGAGTGAGGAAGCAACGTGCCGACTTGAGGTAACCCTTTGTGAATGCCTCGAAAATCTCCATATTGAAGTTCACGTTGTCGAGCTCCTGGTCGTCCTCGCGGCCTGTGTTAGCTGCCGAGCGGAGGAAGTCGCCAAAGTCGGAGAAGATATAGTTGGGCATTACTGTGTCGAGGTCAATTACACAGAGTACATTGCCGTCCTTGTCGAAGAGGATATTGTCTACCTTGGTGTCGCAGTGACAGATGCGCTTTGCAAGTTTGCCCTCGCGGTGGAGCTGCTCGCCCTTGCACATCTCCTCGGCACGCTTCTCGAGCTCGTCTACCAGCCACTGAACCTCGGCCAAACGTCCTGCCTTGTTCTCCTTTACAGCCTCGCGCAACTGCCACAGACGGAATTCCATATTGTGGAAGTCCTTGATGGTCTCGCCCAACTGTACGGGAATATCGGCAAGCATTGCCTGGAAGTTACCGAATGTCTCACCCACGATGTATGAGCTCTCGGGGGTAACACCGCTCATTGATGTTGTATCGGGAATGAACACCATAATTCGCCAATATTTTTCGCCGTCAAAATGGAAGTACTTGCCGTCCTTTGCCGCTACGAAGCGCAGTACCTTACGCTCAATGTCCTCGACACCCGCAGCCTCGTATTTTGCGCGAATGTGGTTGGTCACTGCATTTATGTTGTTCATCAGCATCTCAACATCGGGGAAGATTGCGTTGTTCACGTGCTGGAGCACATAGTCGGGAGCATCGCCCTCGGTCACCACGCGGTAGGTGGTGTTGATGAGTCCGTTACCAAGAGGCTTTACCTCGCTTACTGTACCCTGAATGTCGAACTGTGCTACGATTTGCTTAAGATTGTCCATTGGAGTAAATTTTATAGGTTATCAAATTTGTCTGTAACTGAAGGAGCATCTTACTCCACTCCTAACATTTACAAATGTAGGATTATTTTTTACTAATGCAAAATTTATACAACAAAAATATCTTTTTTTGGCAAGAATGCTGTATTTGCACAATGAGTGCGGCATTTTTTTGCCGCACTCATTGTTATCATTAAAGTTAGTTCTAAATATCACATCATCTTGGGGGTACTGAAAAGCACCACTGTCATAAACACAAGAAATGCTAACAAAAGCACAATGACTGCAACACGTGTCACCAGGGTGCGCACACGTTTCTGCGCAGCTTTCCTCTGTTTAGATGCACTGCTCTTTTTTACACCGTTCTTCTTTGCCATATCATTTCTGCTTGAGGTCGAGTGCAATGTTCAGCTCGTCGAGCTGCGAGGGCTCGAGCGCCGCAGGAGCATCAATCATTGTATCGCGTCCCGAGTTGTTCTTGGGGAATGCAATGCAGTCGCGTATGCTGTCGAGGCCGGCAAAGAGGCTCACCCAACGGTCGAGGCCGTATGCAAGGCCGCCGTGAGGAGGCGCACCGTACTTGAAGGCGTCGAGCAACCAGCCGAACTGCTGCTGTGCACGCTCGGGCGTGAATCCCAGGAGCTCGAACATCTTGTTCTGCAATGCGCTGTCGAAGATACGGATTGAGCCGCCACCCACTTCGACACCGTTGATGACCATATCGTATGCATTGGCACGTACTGCACCCATATCGGTATCGAGCAAAGGAATATCCTCGGGCTTGGGCGATGTGAAGGGGTGATGCATTGCCATATAACGTCCCTCCTCCTCGCTGTACTCGAACAAGGGGAAGTCTACCACCCACAGGCACGAGAACTGGTTCTTGTCGCGCAGACCGAGCTGCTGGGCAACCTCGAGACGGAGCTCGCACAACTGCTTGCGTGTCTTCATTGTATCGTCGCCGCTGAGAATGAGGATAAGGTCGCCGGGCTCTGCGCCAAAGGCTGCCTTCATCTGCTGCAACACCTCCTGAGAATAGAATTTGTCAACGCTCGATTTCACATTGCCGTCGGCCTCGACACGTGCATACACCATTCCCTTTGCTCCAATCTGGGGACGGCGCACAAAGTCGGTGAGCGCATCGAGCTGCTTGCGTGTGTATGTTGCAGCACCCTTTGCACAGATACCTCCAATGTACTCGGCGCTGTCGAACACGGGGAAGCCGTGACCCTTGAGCACGTCCATAAGCTCAACGAACTTCATCTCGAAACGTGTGTCGGGCTTGTCGCTGCCGTAGTATTTCATTGCATCATACCAGGTGATACGGGGGAACGCCTCGGTGAGCTCAATTCCGCGGATATTCCTGAAGAGGTGCTTTGCCATTCCCTCGAAGAGAGAAATGACGTCCTCCTGCTCCACAAAACTCATCTCGCAGTCTATCTGTGTAAACTCGGGCTGACGGTCGGCACGAAGGTCCTCGTCGCGGAAACATTTTACAATCTGGAAATAGCGGTCGAAGCCCGACACCATCAACAACTGCTTGAACAACTGAGGACTCTGGGGAAGAGCATAGAACTGTCCGGGGTTCATACGCGAGGGAACGACAAAGTCGCGTGCACCCTCGGGGGTAGAACCGATGAGCATAGGTGTCTCAACCTCGATAAAGCCCATAGAATCCAGATAACGGCGCACCTCCATTGTCATCTTGTGGCGAAGCTCAAGGTTGCTGCGCACGCACTCACGACGAAGGTCGAGGTAGCGGTATTTCATACGCAGCTCGTCGCCGCCGTCGGTGTTGTTCTCAATTGTAAAAGGAGGGGTGTCGGCGCTGTTGAGGATATTGAGCGACTCGGCTATAATCTCAATGTCGCCGGTGGCGATATTGGGGTTCTTGCTCTGACGCTCGCGCACTGTTCCGCTTACCTGGATTACATACTCGCGTCCAAGATGCGATGCCTTCTCGCATAACTCGGCATTTGTATCCTCGCTGAATACCAACTGTGTTATTCCGTAACGGTCGCGCAGGTCGACGAATGTCATTCCACCCATTTTGCGTGCACGCTGCACCCAACCGCTCAAGGTTACGTTTTTCTCTACATCGGCAAGTCTGAGCTCGCCACAAGTTACTGTACGGTACATTTTTTATCTTATTTTTTTAGTTTTTCTTTCTTGTCGGCACATTGCAATGCCTTACAATCTGCGAATTTAGCAAAAAAAACAATCCGTTGTCTCATCGGGTGTTACATTTATTGCGGTTTGTCTCCATTTTAGTTGCCGGCGTGCCTGAAATATCTGTTTTTGCAGGGAATAACAGCACCCTGAAAGGGCTCAGTAGAAAAAAGGTGTGGGAAATTCACATTGAATGACTAATATTTTTCATCTATTGCAACAGGTAAATCTTAGACCAACTGCACGCCGAAAAGAAATTTAATTGCGGGTAGGCTGTTTTAAGGAAACAGTGCGAG